>MUCP01000010.1 GCA_002816875.1 SAR202 cluster bacterium Io17-Chloro-G2 | reverse complement strand
GCCAAGGGAGAGTCCGACGCCAGCGTGAACCCCCAGAGGGTCTGGAAGGCCGGCACGTGGGCGTGCAACGGCATGGTGTGTTGGAAAACCTCCGCCAGGGTTTTGTAGATCGTCGTGAAGCATTCTTGGTAGCTGAGCAGACCGGAGGGACCCGACTGGGTCACCAGAATCCCTCCGAGAGCCAATCTCGCCTTGGCGATCCTGTAATATTCCTCGGTGTAGAGCAGGTAGGCCGGCCCCCCCTCCATGGGGTCCACCAGGTCCATGATCATCACGTCAAAGGATTCCGTGGTGTTGGCCAGGTATTCCCGGGCGTCTTGATAAACCAGCTCTACCCGGGGGTCGTCGAAGCTACCCTGGCTGTGGTTGGGGAGGTAACGCCGGCATAATTCCACAACTTCCTGGTCCAAATCCAACATTATGGCCCGCTCTACAGATGAATGAGCCAAAACCTCACGCAAGGTCCCACCCTCACCGCCGCCGCCGATAAAAACCGTGCGGGGATTTGGGTGGAAAAGCATGGGGGGATGGACCAGGGCCTCGTGATAGACGAATTCATCGACTTCAGTGGATTGGGTTTTGCCGTCTAGAACCAGGCTGCGGCCAAAGGAGTCCGATTCGAGGACTTCTACTTTCTGAAACGGGGTATCGCCAGAATAGTGCACGGTCCTAACCTGAAGCATTATCGCCAGGTCGGGAAAGACGGTTTCCAGGTACCATTTACCCGTGATATCCACAAGACTCGCTAAGCAGGCCCGGCTAAGTGGTCACTGCCTGCGGGATCATGCCCCGCTGGATCTCGTGTATATACGGGTCCAAACATTCCAGCTTTTCAATCAAAAGATCGGCTACAACCTGGGGGTGGAAAGATGAGCCACAGGTGAATACATCAGCCGCCGCATAGCCATATTCCGGCCATGTGTGAATGGAAATATGAGATTCGGCGATGGCCAAGATGCCTGTTACGCCTTGGGGATTGAAACGGTGGAAAGACTCGCCCACCACATGAGCGCCCACGGATTCGGCAGCTTGCACCATTGCATCGCGGACGTGGTCTATATCATTGAGGAGTGCGGGGTTACACTGCCTCAACTCCAGCAGAAGATGAACACCTAGTACATTCAATCACCTGTCCTCCGTTCGAGTTGTTAACGCCAGTCTCGGCGACAAGTCATTTTATATGCATATCGGTGGGTACGCAATACCTGGCATCCGCAACAAGCTGGACAATGCCGAGGACAAGTTTGACCAGAGAACCGCCCGTCGAAAAACTAGGGGACTACTCCAAGTCTAGGGCGGCGGCGCGCTCCAACCCCGGCTGGAACGTCGGCCGGACGGGCCTACCGGCCTTACGGGGTCCGGCAGATTCGCCGGTCCATCAAATGCATTGACCAGCGGGGTGAGCTTATCCCGCTGGTCAAATCGGGTTCATTTCGTAGATTTGGAAATGGCCAACCCGGCCGGGCTATTCGCTATCGGCCCACTCGGTGTCCATGGCTTCTTCGTCGATGGACGGCTCGTCGTCATCGTCAAGGTTTTCTTCGCTGATGTAGCGGGCCAAGTTGTCACCCAGGTATATACGCTGCTCCTCTTTAAGCCTGGTTGGGAAGGAGCAGACGCTGCGCAGGCTGGGGTCACGGTATGTCTCACGCACAATTATGGACACAGCCTTTTCATTTATTCCCACTATGGCAGCATCGTACTTGTTGCCGCCATACATCAGGCGGATCAGCCGCCGGGCCAGCTTGGGCTCGATCTGGCCCAGATAATCGCCGTCCTCGCCATGAACATTGATGGTATTTTGCTCTACCACCAGGTTGGCGGGATCGCTGGGCGCAACGCGGGCGATGACCTGACGGCTGGCCATGTTCCGTAGCACGGTCATCCCGGATTTGCCGCTCTCTTCAATGAAGAACTGGGGTGCGCTGCCGCCTTTCCGGGCTTGTTTCGCCACGGCCGGCGATTCCCCCAGATCGGTGAGCCGGGCGATGTTTTTCTTGGCGATATTGTTATACGGGGCGACCAATACCACCCGGTTCAATATCTTTTTGGCGTCGTCGTATCGGGCTAGTTCCATCAAGGCTTTGCCCAGCCGGTTCATGGCGTCTACGTCGTCTTCGAATAGCTCTAGAATCGCGCGGTTGACCTCGGTGGCCCTTTCCCATTCGCCTTTCAAGGCCAGGGAAATGGCCTCCTGGCTTAGGTCACGTTTCAGCCTGCTCGGGTTGCCAGAGCGGGCCACGTCTTTGGCGCCCTTGTCGCCATTGTTACGAATGTCATTGCCGGTGTGGTTATACATCACTATCTACTCCCCATTCACCCCTGCGGGACGCAAAATCACATGCAGGTGCAACCAGAGGAAGAACGCCAGTCCACAAAACTAAAGTTGAATTGAAACCGGCCACGTGCGCGGGGAATGAAAACAACGCGGCTACGGCGCCGCTGGTGTTGATTCGGCCCCAGACACCTCCTCCGCCTCACTACCTCCAGGCCACAAGCGGGCCGGCTCACCGGACGTTTTTACGTCTCCCGCGGCCGGACCATCGCCCCGGTCAGACCCACCTAGCCTTAATCTCCCACGCTATGTGAGACCTGGGGCCCAGGTTGGTGTCGTCTGTCCCGGCGGCGACGTGAACTATCATGTTGATGGGTTGATTAATAGTAGTTACAACAAAAACATACTAAGGGTCAAGCCCTTTTTTTCGCCATTATTAGGCAAAACCGGGGTCGAGAGCCGACTTACCCTTGACTCCGAGGTGAATCCCCCGGGGATCGCACCGAACATATCCTAATAACGCGGTGGTTTTTCGCCGGGATCCGGTTTGGTAAACACCCCATATCGTCCTATTTTGTGATTCCAGCGTATTTTGAGCAGATCCCAGGTCATAGCCAGCGAATCCGTAACGGCCCGTACCTTGCTGCCCGGTCCGTAGTACCAATCTACGCCGACTTCCCGAATGGCCAGTCCAGATTTCCATGCCAGAAACATGACCTCTGCATCGAAGGCGAACCCTTCCATCCTCTGGGCCCCGAACAATTGGGGAACGACTTCCCCTCGGTAGCATTTGAAACCGCACTGGGTATCCTTCAAGCCCGGCACCGCCAGGACTCTGACCAGGCCGTTGTAGATTCTGCCCATGAGATGGCGGTGGGCCGGTTCGCCAAACCTTTGTGAATCCGGCTGCTCCCTGGAGCCCACAGCGATGTCCGCATCTAGGACCTGGGGTGGCAACAGCCTTTCTACTTGATCGATGGGCACCGAGAGATCGGCATCGCAAAGAAGCCGGTATTCCCCCACCGCGTTCAGCATCCCATGCCTGACAGCCCACCCCTTGCCGCGGTGCTCCAGGCTCAAGAGCCTCACGTTGCCGTTTGAAGAGGCAACGTCGCGTACCAACCTGGCGGTGGCGTCGGTGGAACCATCATCGGCCACCACCACTTCCCAAGGGTAGGACCCGCCGGTTAGGAATTGCACGACACGTTCCAGGGTCCGCTGGATGCGGGCCTCCTCATTGAATGCGGGTATGACGACTGAGAGATACGGCTGGGCCAACGGAGGTCCCCCGGTGCTGGATAGCCGGCCGGACGCGGCTATTCTTCCTGATCCAACTGGAAACCCCGATGTAGCAGGCGCACCGCTTCGTCCACCTGGTCCTCGTGAACGATGCAAGAAATCCGGATTTCGGAGGTGGTTATCATGTCGATGTTGACGTTGCCATCAGCCAGAATCCGAAACATGCGTGAGGCGTAGCCAGGGGTGTTTTGCATTCCAGACCCCACCACGCTGACCGATGCCAGTGTTGCGTCGCTCAAAGCTTCGGGGGAACCCAAGTCGGGTAATACCCGGCGCACCTCCTCCATAGCCTTGTCCAAGTCGGTGCGGCTCACGGTGAAGCTGATGTCGGTGGTCCGCTCCACGCTGGTGTTTTGCACTATGGTGTCCACGCTTATACCCACGGCGGCCAGTGGCTCGAACAGGGTGGCGGCTATCCCAGGACGGTCAGGCAGGGAGCGCACCGTGATCTTGGCCACGTTGGCGTTGCCAACTATTCCGGTAACCTTGATTCTGTCTTCCATAGGGTATTCGTCCGGTTTGCCATGTATGAGAGTACCAGTGGAATCACCAAAACTGGATGCCACGTAGATCGGAACGTTGAATGCCGCCCCCAGCTCAATGGACCTGGGATGCATCTTGGCGCCGTAGCTGGCCATCTCCAACATCTCTTGATAACCGATTTCATCCAGCTTCCGCGCTTTGGGCGCCACCCTGGGGTCGGCAGTGTAAATACCATCCACATCGGTGTAGATCTCGCAACGCTCGGCCTCCAGGGTAGCAGCCAAGGCCACCGCGGTGGTGTCCGAACCTCCCCGGCCTAACGTGGTGACGTCTTGCGCCTCATTTATTCCCTGAAACCCGGCGACCACTACCAGATTGCCCTGGTCAAGCTCATGTCTGATACGGCCGGGATCAACTTTGTGGATCCTCGCCCTGCCGTACATTGTGTCAGTCTGAATGCCGGCCTGCGGTCCGGTGAGGCTTACGGCGTTCAGTCCCAAGCTTCGCAAGGCCATGGTCAACAGTGTGCAGGAGACCAACTCGCCTGTTGAGAGCAGCAGGTCCAACTCCCGGGGCTCCGGGTCTGTGGATACCGTCTGGGCCAACCGAATCAGGTCGTCGGTGGTGTCGCCCATGGCGGAAACCACCGACACGATCTTTTTACCCGACTCCTTGGTGTGGCGGATGCGCCGCGCCACGGCCAAGATTCTTTCGGCGCCGGCCATGGAGGTTCCACCGTATTTTTGAACGATCAGGGACAAGGGTTGAATCCCGGCTTCCTCACCGGCGTCTAATCCGCAACCACATGGGCGCCAAAGGCGGTGGGTTGGGTTATTTTCAATTGACCCTCCACGCCCGCCTGCTTGGCGGCTTCGGCCATCTCATAGGCCACGGTCATCTCCCTACCCTGGGTCAAGGCCAACACGGTGGACCCGCTTCCGGAAAGGAACACTCCGAGGGCCCCAGCGTCCATGGCCGCCTGGAACAAAAGCTTCATGGGCGGGAACAGGCCCTGCCGGTAGGGCTGGTGCAACCTGTCCTTGGTGGCCTCGGCTAGGTATTCAGGATGGTTAGCAGCCATGGCGGCCACCAGCAAAGACGTCCGGCTCATATTATATACGGCGTCGGCCCTGGTCAAAGTTTGGGGCAACACGGCCCGGGCGTCACCGGTGGCGATCCGGTGTTCGGGAATGAACAAAACAGCGCGAATCCCCGGCGGCACCTCCACCGGCACAGTGAATATTTGGTCTTCTTCAGCGACAACCAGTCTCAGCCCGCCAAGCACTGACGCCGCCACGTTGTCGGGGTGCCCCTCTATGGTAACGGCCATTTCCAACAGTTCGTTGCTGGAGAATTCTTTATCGAATTCCCCGGCACACCAGGAATTGGCGGCCACCAGCCCTCCGGCAATGGCGGCGGCGCTGCTGCCCATTCCCCGCTCCAAGGGAATCTCGTTGTGGCACTCCAGGTGAACCAGGGGCATCTCCTGGCCGGCTTCGTTAAAAAGGAAAGCCATGGCTCGATAAACGAGATTGCCGGGGCCTGGATCCAGTTCTCCGGCCCCTTCGCCGGTGACCTTAACGGTGGGCCCGCGGAAATCCGAACCGGCGGGATACACTTCCAGACGGTTCCAAATATCAAGGGCCATGCCCAGGCAGTCGAAACCCGGACCCAGGTTGGCTGTAGTGGCCGGAGCTAGTACCTGGATGTGGTTCATGCTCACGTTTGCGAAAATATGGGATGGCCGGGGTAATCTAGAAGCCGGAAATATTGATTGGCGGGGAGATCATCGACATCAGGCTAGGACGTGTTGAAACACGTAGCGGCCCAGGTCCACGTTCTCACGAAACTGGGACCGGTCGAACGGCCCGCCGTACCCGATAACCGGCACCCGGTCTTCATGCAAGGAGCCGTGCGACCGTAGAGCCGAGGGAAGTTCCACCTCTTGCGGGTCGCCAAAAACCACTCCTGGGGAACCCAATACCATCACATCCCCGATGCGCCCCGGCATCAACCTGAACCGCTGGGCAGCCTCCTGCCGGGGAAGGGCGTCATCAACGCCGTCCACCTGCTTTAGGACCTCCACCGCCCGGTCCACGTCGCCAGCTTCCAGGTACACGTAGATACACCCGCCCAGATTTGAATGATGCGCCGTGTACATATCTTTGATTATGGGCACGGCTTGACCTTTTATCCCGTGGGTTGCCAACACATCGGGCAGGTGGACCATCGAGTTCTTGGCCGACATGCCGTGGTCGGCGGTTATCAATACCTGGATATTGGGGATGCTTTCCACCAACCTGCCGATAGCCTCGTCCAAGATCTTGATATGACGCAGCGACTCCGGTTCCCCTGGGGCATATGTATGCATGGCGTAGTCGGTGGTGGTCACGTAAGCCAGGTCGAATTGCTCCCGGCCCAATATGTACTGGGCGGCGTTGACCACCCACTGGTTAACTTCGATGGAATAGATGGGGGGTGGTTCGCCAACGCCTGCCACCACCCAATCCGGCGGCTGCTCCGAAGAAACGCTCAAGGTGGCGCCATCTCCCAACAGCCTTCGCAGTTTGTCTTTGGCGGTCACCAACAGCGAACGCGACCCTTGGGCGGTAGCCCGCTCAAACATGGTCTCCTTCTGGATATACTCCCCGGACTCCATGTAGAATTCCGTGGACGATCTTGCGTCCTGGCCATGGTCCCTATTACGCCAATAATTCGAGGTTATACCGTGTTCTTCGGGATAGCTGGCGGTGACCAGAGAGACATTGTTGACATTGGTCACGGTAGGCATGACTGCCTTGGCTTCTACCTTGAAACCGTCCCGGGCCAATTGCTCTAGGTTTGGCGCCGGACAAGTTTCTAGATAAGCCGGGTCCAGGCCATCAATCATCATTAAGACTGTTGTGGGTTCCACCGCCAGCCCCCAATCTGCCCAGAATAGCGCCCTGGTTCGCTCAGCCGCTGTTAAGACTGTATCCCATCTAAACCGGCACGGCAAGACACCAACCTTTGGGAACAGACAAGCACGTCAGATGAGAGAAGGTGTTGGCTGGGGCTGCTGGACAGGCCGGTGGGTTGAACCGGCGGTTCACAGTGGGGGTCAGGGCAATCGTCTAACTTTAGTCCGGCCCGTAGCGGTCCTAACAGGGGTGTGATTGATCACACTCTGGACTTTAGCAGCCCTTTGGGAGAGATATTGGAAGTCAGGGCTTGGCGCCATTGGTCCCGTTTACGTACACTCCATGAGCAACTCCGTTGCTCTGGGGGGCCGGCAACCGTTCTTTCACCGCCCGAAGATAATCCAAGGTCAGACGGGGCAACAAAAACCGTTCCCGCACTGAATCGCGGGCCGACTCACCCAAGCGTGAACTCAAAGCGGGGTCCTGGATCAATTGAACGATGCGGTCGGCGCACTCTTGGGAAGAATCCACCAGGAAACCGTTGACGCCGTTCTCTATCTGAATGCGTATGCCGCCCACATTGCCGCCGATGACCGGCTTCTCCTTCCACATCGCTTCCGTGACTGTGAGGCCGAACCCTTCCCTAGTGGATTTTTGCACGACCACATTAGAAGCCACTTGGAAGGCGTTCACCAAGTGATCTATGGAGTAAGGCAACCCATCGGTGTAGAAATAGAGATGGATGTCCGGGTCGTCTGCCACGTGGACTTCCACCTGATGAAGCATATCCAGCGACTCCGGGTCATCTATGGCCTGGCTAAGCCCCAACAGGGCCAGTTGCAGCCCCGGAATGTGCCGCCGGGCGATGCGATAGGCATCCACAACCCCGCAGGGGTCTTTCCATAGGTCAAACCGGGAAACCTGGGATATCAACGGCCTTTCCGGGTCTATACCCATGGCAGCCACGGCGGTGAGGGCCTTTGCCATGCTCAACGGTGTGTTCTTTTCAGTCAGCGGGTCTATTGCCGGTGGAGCGATGTGAACCGGAGTTTCACCCAACCCTTGGGGGACGTAGGTTTGCAGGGAAAAGATCAGGTTGTCGTAATCCTGCGTCAGCGGCAAAAGGGAATTGATGGTGCTAGGGTTGGGCGAGGTCAGGTCTATGTGACAGACCCAATTGCGTATCTCGCCAATCCTGGCGGGCAACATGCTGGCCAGCGGCAGCACCTGGGGATCGTGGAAAAACCATACATCGGCCGATAACCCCATACGGGCGAGTTCATCGGCAACCCCCTGGTTGGTCTGGAAGTAAGTCTGAAACTCCTGGGCGGATAGGGCGCCATCCGCTCCCTGAAGGAGATTGTGAATTCGCTTAGTCACTTGAAAAAATTCTGGGTTTCCCTCTATGACGATCCGCTCCGTGGTCATACCCAGAGAATTCATCAAGGGGACCATGGACTGAAGGATCTCAGCCACACCGCCGCCTGTAGCGGTGCTATTGATGTGGACGAATCTCAGATGCCGGAGGTCGTTGGCCAAGGAGGTAAGTTCCGCGGCCAACTTGTCATCCAGCAGGGAAAGGTAGCCGTCCATGGACGCCGGGGGATGCTCCAATTTCAAATACATACGGGCAGACACTCTCTCAAAGACGAAGCGTTACACAGGTCGTAATCCGATAAACAACAGCCAATTACATGTTTTCATCTCTTGGGGATAATTTCAAGACTAAATCAATCAACCGGTGGACAGTTTTCGAAACGTAGATGGAGAAGCGCCGTAAAAGAGGTGAAAATCCAAGCCGTCCTAGGGGAAGTTCCAAGCTCCCAAGGAACTACCTGGGAGCTACCTGGGAGCTACCTGGGCGAAGACAAGGTAAAGGGCCGGTCAGTCTACGGGGCGGCGGGCTCAACAGAGACCGGGTGAGGCCGGTAGCGGCGCGCCGGCAGGGTTACTCCACCGTGACCGTCTTGGCCAGGTTCCGCGGCTGGTCGACATCGCACCCACGCAAGACGGCGATGTGATAAGCCAACAGCTGGAGGGGAACGGTAGCCAGCAGAGGGATCAGTTGGTCTGGCGCCTGCGGAATAGATATGGTGTGGTCCACTTCAGCTGCCAGGTCTTCGTCACCTTCGGTAATCACAGCCAAAACTGTCCCGTTCCGGGCCTTGACCTCTTTGATGTTGTTCAACACCTTGTCGTATAGGCCGTCTTTGGTGGCGATGGCCAGGGTGGCCATTTCCGTGTCGATCAAGGCAATCGGGCCATGCTTCATCTCGCCGGCCGAATAGCCCTCGGCGTGGATATAGCTGATCTCTTTCAACTTGAGTGCCCCTTCCATTGCCACAGGGGTATTGATCCCCCTCCCCAAGAAGAGGAAGTGATTGAACTTGGAGTACTGGCGGGCAAGGCCCTGGTAGGCCGAGTCATCGGTCAACAATTCACCCACCAGACGTGGAGCGTTGGCAAGGTCATCCACCAACCGGCGGCAATCTTCTGGAGTAAGAAACCCTCTAAGCTGGCCAACATATGTTGCCAGCAGGTTCAAAATGGTCAATGACGCCATAAAGGTTTTAGTGCTGGCAACTCCGATCTCAATGCCGGACCGCATGTGAAGAGTATATTCCGCCAACCTTGATGCTTGACTGCCCTCGGCATTGCATATCGTAATCAATCGGGCGCCCTTCTCCCGCACTACCTGCATCGCGCCCACGGTGTCGGCCGTCTCGCCGGATTGGCCGATGGAAACCACCAGGGTCCGATCATCGATATAGGGGTCCCGGTAACGGAATTCAGACGCTGCCTCTGCCTCGGCAGGCAATCCGCCCAAGGTTTCCATTAGATGACGGCCCAACATGGCGGCATTTAGGCTAGTGCCACAGCCTATGAAAACGACCCGCTGAAGGTTATTCACCTCCTCCGAACTAAGGGGGAAGCCGGGAAGCTCTACCCGGCCGGCTTCAAAATCGACCCGCTCCCTTAAGGCGCTGGCCACCGCCTGGGGCTGCTCCATGATCTCCTTGAGCATGAAGTGCCGGTGGCCCCCCTTGTCAATCACTATCTCTTCCGGTGACACGGTCCTCAGGCCCTTATTCAACCGGTTGCCGTCTATGTCGCGGTAGTCCACGCCCTCCCGGGTAACCACAGCCATCTCGCCCGATTCCAGAAACCCAACCTTGCCACCACCATGGTCTCGCTTCAAGATCGGGAGTACGGCGGGAAGGTCGCTGCCAACGATTCCCTGGCCCTCTGTGTGAGCCACGACGATACCGCCGGCATAACCCAAACGCAAGGCGCAAATCTTGCCTTCCTGGCCCTGTTGCATGGCGGTGATGGCCTGAGACCCCTTGATGGCACGGCCCATACGAAGGAACGCGTTTTCAAAACTCAAGCCGCGGTCTAGGCCGTCTTCCACCAGATGGGTGATGACCTCTGTATCGGTCTCCGAGGCAAATTGGTGCCCATCGGCCTGCAATCCCCGCTTGAGCTCCAAGAAGTTCTCAACAATCCCATTGTGGACCACTGCTATCCGGTGATGGCAGTCGGTGTGGGGGTGGGCGTTGGCATGGGATGGCCTGCCATGGGTGGCCCAACGGGTATGTCCTAACCCTGCTGAGCCATGAAGCAAATCCGACCCATGGGCGGTGCCGAGGCCGTTTACCTTGCCGACGGTTTTGCGGAACTGTAGCTCTCCGTCGGGGTCTACCACCGCGATGCCGGCGCTGTCGTAACCCCGGTACTCCAACCTCTGAAGGCCTTCAAAAATGATGGGCCACGCGTCTTCATGACCCACGAAAGCGACAATCCCGCACACAAGCCCCTCCCGCATAATAAGCAAAATCGGCGGACAGCCACTTGGCCGTTACGAACTTCGACTCAAGCAAACGTTGAAGCGTCAGCAACAAGTATATTTACGCCAGCTTCCCAGTGTCAAGGTTAATGGGGCCGGACCCCATCCAGGCCGGAGCACGACACGGTGCCTAACCGCCCTTATCCAAACTAACCATCAGGTCACGCAATTGGGTGGCCAGTTCCGAGGCCCCAATATCACCTACAGAGTCCACCAAATCCTTGAACGCCTCGTCGACCTGCTCCTCGGATTCGAAAATATCCGAGAGGTCCAAACCAGATCCGGCGCCGCCGTCTGAGCCGCCCTTCGCGGCGGTGTCCTGGTTCTCCGCGTTACCTTCCATGGGTCCGCCGGTGGCATCCGGCGGCTCGCCGCCTTCGGGACCGCCTACGATGGACACCGCCGTTGGAGCCTCCCCGGGCGCCTGGTCCACCTTGTTCTCACCATCATTGGTCGTAGCGGGAGTATCAAAAGGCGGCGGTGTGACGCTGACCGGGACCGCCGGAGCATCGCCGCCGCCTACGGGATCCCCGGACTCCATGTCCAGTTCGTCATCGTCTTCACCATCATCATCGGCGTCCCGCTTAAACTTTCGGCGCATACGCCCAAAAATGCCTGAAGAGCTGCCGTCATCCTCATCCGACAGGCCGTCCGTGTCGTCTTCCTCGCCGTCATCATCGTCGCTGCCGGAAGGCTTCAGCTTTTGACGCATTCGGCCCAATAGACCGGTAGAAGGTTCATCGTCGTCGAAGGATTCCTCGTCAAGCCCGTCCAAATCATCATCGTTGTCATCGTCGTCCCGTTTGCCTTTGAATTTCCCGAGTAATCCCATTAAAAGCTCTCCTTGGGGTCAGATTGATGTTGCCTTCGGCGAACCGGGCCGATAGGCCTCAAAATGCTTCTTGAGCCACCGGGACCGTTACCAGCGGGTTTACACCTATGGCCGGAGGCGCTTTCCCGGACTCCTGCTGACTTGGCGTAGAGTCCGACAGCCGCCCACCCATCTGCCTTCTAGTCAATTTGGCGATTGCACCAACAGGCCGCCGGCGACCCTAGGTATGACGTACAGATTAAAACCGGTCATCATGCAGGTGATGCCACCGAAAAACGCAGTGTTCAGCGGGTGCCCGCCCATCGCGAATTTTGGCGCAAGGGCATTGGAAACGGTCATGGACACCAGGGCGATCGATGTCATCACCGAAAGCATGCCCATGTCGTGGGACTGGAAAAAGGGCAATGACGCCACCGAGTCTATACCCGTGCCGCTGGAAATCGAGTCCATCTCCTCCAGGGCCAGGGTTATCCTTAGATTGAATGCGATCATGATCTCCAATACGAAAACCATCAGGCCGGTCATGGCAAAGTGAAGCGGAATGGTAAGAAAGGCGAATGGCATCGCCGCCACGGCTCGCCTGGACCGCATCAATGCAGCGTCCATGGCGTATTCCCCGGCAATCTCGCCAACCTTCTCCGGCGGTCCGCCCATAAGAGTGGCGTCCACGAAGATTCTGGTGGACCGGTTGGCCAACTCGCTCCCCAATTCGTCACGCAACGAATCCCAGCACAGTGTAGTGGATACCCCTTTAGATAACCGGGTGTCCAGTCTTTTTAGGTACGGCTCTAGTGTGCTCAACGCCCGTGTGTCTATCTTGCTCAATGACCGCGCCACCGTGGTGCCCAGTGTTGCGGTCACTTTGCCTAAGGACCTAACGAAAATCGCTACCTCTTGATCTATCTTGTCAATCTGGCCGTTTTCCTTCATGGCTAAAAACCCGGACGGGAACATGCAGGCGCCGGCAATCAGAAAGAAATATTCCTGCCCGTACTGGAGACCGATGATGGCCCCCAGCGCAAATCCCGCTGGCACCATAAACAGGAAGACGCGCACGGCCAACCGCCGCAGGACCGGCCCTCGTCTGAACTTGTAGGTCTTCACCTCCACGGGAGCGGTCCGGTAGATGATGTAAACGCCAAATGAGCTGACGGCAACCATGGAGAACGTCAACATTGCGACGAAACCGCCGCCCAACTGGCTTATCATGCTGGAGATCATCGCCACTACCACCACCAGAGATACCGACACCAATAGGGCGGCGTAGGCGTCGCCCCATTTGGTCAAGGTCTCAAGAGCGCGGTAATAAGTATTGATGTACTGTTCCCGCTCAACCCGGGCCTCTTCCGACAGAAAGTCCGCCTCGGAAACCCCGGCCGTGATTGCGCCGCCGAAGCGGAGCAGCAGGTTTTTGACTGAAGTGGCGCCGGCCTTCCGAGCCACCATCCGGAAAGCGCGCACGTATTCGTAACCCAGCCGCTTGGAAAGCATATAGACCTGCCGGAAGTAGACCCCGGTCTTAAAGCCTTGCTCCATGGCCATTTCAAAGATCTGGTCCCGGGAGGAACCACCCGTGGCCAGGGCCGCCATGTAGGTCAGGTTGGATAAAAGATCGAAGCTGATGGCTGAGTCATCCGAGGACACCTTCTCGGTACGCTTGCGAGATGACTTGGTAAAGATCATAAAATCCCGTAATTCCTTGGTCCTTTAGCTTGCGCAGGATGTTGGCCCGTTTCGAGATTTCGCCGTAGATCTCCCGTTTTCTGGCGGGCGGCAAACCTCGTTTCCCCGCGATCACCTCTTCAAGCAGGTAGCTGTTCATATGGCCTGTGAACTCAAAAGTATCGTTGGAGGAGTTCCATCTGAATACTTCGATGTACGAGAACGAGTCCGAAGAGGGGTCATAACCGACGATCTCGCTGATGCTGATTATTCGCCTGCCGTCTTTGCCGTTGGGCAGCCGGACGGCGCTTTGAATCACCACCAGGTTCAGGTTGTCCACGTAGGTCTTGGGTATGTTGATGGGACTACCCGTCAACCTTTGGATGAGTTTTTCCACGGTGGCGGCGTGGAAAGTGGCCATGCAAGCGTGGCCCGTTTGCATCGCCTGAAAAGCAATGGCGCCTTCTGCTCCTCGAATCTCACCGATGATGATCTCATTGGGCCTTTGCCGCAATGCCGCCCTCAGCAGGTCGAACATGTCCACTGAAGAGCTGCTATCGTCACCGGTCGAACCCCTGACGACTTCACGGATCCAGTTGGGATGAGGCACCTGCAATTCTGGGGTGTCCTCAATGCTTACGATCTTGGCGCTGGGGTGCAGGAACACCGTCACCGCGTTCAACAGGGTGGTCTTCCCCGAAGCCGTCTCGCCGGAGACGAACACGTTCATTCCGTGGGCCATGGCCAGGGAAAGGTAGGCCGCCATTTCATAAGTGAGACCGCCAAACTCCACCAGTTGAATCATGCTCAACGGTTCAGTGGCGAATTTCCGGATGGTGAAGTTGCTTCCTCGCTTGGAGACGTCTTCACCGTACACCATGTTGATCCTGGAACCATCCAATAGCGTAGCGTCGACGATGGGCTCCCGGTAGGTCACGGGCCGCCCAATCTTCTCGGATAGTTGGATGACGAAGGAGTCAAGTTCGTTGGGCGTTTCGAAACCCACGCTGCTTTTCATGCTTTTGAAGATCTTGTGCTCTATGAAGATCGGCCCTGTGCCACTGCAGCTTATGTCTTCAATATTGGTGTCTAGGATGAGCGGTTCCAGCAACCCCATGCCTTGCTTGTCCCTTTCCATCCGGTAAGACAAAGTGGCCATTTCCGCCTTGGTGACTGGAAGCCTGGCCGAACCATTTTTTTTGGCTTTGGCCCGCTCCTTTCGTACATCACGGGGATTAACCACCACGCAAGCCTTTTTCACGATCCCGCGCAAGACCGCGGATTTCCTGGCCTGGTCGCCGGTCATGTTTTCCAACTCGGCGACATAATCCACCAGGCGTTCTTCCAGTTCCTCCATCAATTCAAGATTGCCATCGGCCATTCCCGGCTCGATGGGCACGTAGAAGTTACGGGCGTCGGAGGGGTCGGAGAAAACGTGTATGTACAGGCCCTTGTCTATGGGATAGATCAGGTTTGGGTCTTTAATATCACCCATGCTACGTTCTAGACTGGCGACATACTCGGGCACGCCGATATTTTCCATCGGCAGGCTGTGAATGTATTGCAACAGGAACTCTTTCTTTTGAGATTCCAGTTGCAGCGGCTCAGGCAACATCCGGAACACGGGGCAGGAGGCAATCCCTTCTTTGTGAGAATGGCTTGACTCGTTTTTCGTCCTTTTCGTTGTTGTGGTCATAGATCTATGCCTTGGCCTTTGCTATAGGAATGATCTTCATGCCCATTCCCGGCTCTACGTCGAAGCTGACGATGTTGCCGGTGCTCTGGTCGGCGTTGCGAACCTTGGCAACCTCTAATATCTTGACCAGCCGCTCTCCCACCTGTTCCATCTTCATCACCAGGTGGGCATCGCACAACGATCTGATTCGAATGAGCATGCGGTCATCGAAGGCATAAGAATGGACCACCGCCAATACGGTCCGTCCGCCGTCACACAGCCTTTTGCATGAGGCGAAAAAATCGATGATGGCGTGGTCATCACTCTTGGCGACCAATCCGGTGAGTGAATCGATGACCGCCAAGTTGAACCGGCTGGGCAGACTGTCCAAGTGGTCGGTCAGGACCCGGAATGCCGTCCCAGAGTCGGAATCCTCTGACGAGGCGATGTCCAGGGGATAGATCCTCATCCGGTCACATAGGAAGTAGTCGGTAACATCCAGGTTCAGCGAACTCATCTGAGACACCAGACTTTTTACCGTATTCTCAGTGGTGTAATAAACCGAGGACATACTGGAACTGAGAGTTCCATGGGAAAAATGCTGACACAGAACGCTTTTACCCGCGTCGGATTGGCCTTCCAGCAGAACCAACGACCCCACCGGGATACCGCCGCCCATCTTTTTGTCGATCTCCTTGCTGCCGGTGGATATGACCCGGGTGCCATCAAGCGAAGTGGTCATATTTTTCTCCTCTATTGTTTTTCACCCCCCTTCACACCCCTGGGCCCGGACTGGATACGCTAGGGACTGGGATTGGTTACCGCAGAGGTATCGCTTATCCCCCACGGCGTCACCACCGCCACCAAGGCGGCAGTGTTGGACTTCACCGCGGGGAAAACCAAGATATCGATGGAGATGACCTCATCGGGGTCCCACATGATGGGATTGAAAGAATCAGGCGTGATTCCCAACGCCGGAATGGTCCATTCATTGTTCCCGGGAGCCGACGCCGAATAATCGATATATGTAACCACGGCGTTGTCAGAAGGGTCTATGTATTCCAAAATCACGTCCATCCGGCTGAAATCCGGCGTTGACCGGGAGCCTGTGTTATCCACCGTTACCGTCAGGTCACCAGTATCGGGCGTATCCACCGCGGCGCTGACGATATCAAGCTGGTCCCCTGCTTGGGCAGTGTTGACCGTGGCAAGGTCCTTCAAGGAATCTCCCTGAGTTGCTGAAGCCGTGAGAAACGTGCCAAACATCAGGGCAGACGCCAGTAAAAATACAGTGATCACCATTATTCCAGGCGCTATGATGCTCATTTACCAACTGGCTCTTTATCAAAACTTGGCATACCTGGCTATACGCTGAAATCTTCGCTGGCGCTGGTGGCGTTGGGAGAACTGACCGTGACGGTGTAAACGCCGGTGTCAACCGTGGTCTTCAGGGTGAATTTAACGGTCACTGCTTGGCTCCAATCAGTTGCACCCCCTTCCAGGGCGTAGTCCCAACATTCTGAGGAGCAACCGCTGACATAGGGTAGAGAAGCAACGGTGGTGGGCGTAGTCAGGATGATATCGCTGGATTTGATGGGATTGATCTTTTTGGTGCCGACGTTTTTCACCCAGACGGTTATTACTTCGCCGGCGTCGTCCCCCGTGGCATGGATGATCTCAATATCAGTCCGGATGCGGTCGGCCGTGGCCGAGTTGGCCGTCGCCAGGGCGCTGGCGCTCTTGCCCATGGCCGGGATGACGGCGTTGATCAACGCCATAGCGGCAACTATGCTGGCGATGATCATGAGGGAGGTGGTTATCGCCTTTTCCATTACAATACCTGTTTAGGAGGTGAAGGTAGTTCCCCGTGAACTTTCGGCTGAAATGTTGGTTGAATTTAAGGGTTGGCTACTCAGACAAGCTGATCTGAGGCACCTGGGCTATTTGGAGCCCTCCGGTCAAAATGCCGTGAAGTTGGGATAGCAAGTCAGTGCATTCCTGGGCGGCCTGGGGCGTTTCGGGTGAAACCGTGTCTACCATGCTCGAAACGCTGACCAACAACTCCCGCAGCTGGGGCGAGCTTCGGCCAGACCCTAAATAGAGATCCAATATCCTTTTTAGGCGAGCCTCCCCAACCCTCCCTTTGGCCAGGGTCATCCACCTCACCAAACTCGCCAGAAGATTCACGTCCAGAGGAGCGGAGTTTCCCGCGTTATCGTCCACCCCGCCGGCGCCGCCTATGGCTTCGAATAACTGATGGTATTGGTCATAGACATGGCTGCCGCTTTCACCGCGGTACTGATCTTCCACGTCATCATGACCTGAATTCCGGTAGTGGTTACCCACGATATCGTTACTCCCAGTTATTACCGGCCTGGGTCTTTTCACGCCATCCGGTTTGGATCCAGATGGATGGCGTTCCTTGTCTATCGGTTCTTTGTCCCAGGCTTCGTTGTTCCCAAGACCCCCAACATCACGGCCTCCCCCCGTCCTTTGGCCCCGTTGCCGGTTTGCAATTTCCTCGCGCCGGCCAGCGGTCCGGCGTGGGGTCTGTATATTCTCCTGGTATCGATCAGACTCATCGTCCCGGCCTTGGACAGATGGCTCATCTATTTCTTCCTCTAATTTCGGTCCTACGTCGTCAGGGTCAATTTGATTTTCCGGTTCCGCGGTCCTCCGCTGGCTGGGCGGCTGGCTGGTTATTTGGGCCTCGGCCACCGCTTCCCTGGTGGACCGGCCTTCTTCCTCAACCCGGACCTTCAGGTCGGCTATCTGCTGGATTTGTTCCGGTTCCCGATGATCTCTTTCCTCATCATTACCATGGGTGCCGCCTTCAGCGCGTCCGCCTTGTTCGTCTAGCTTGCCGTCCATGGCGGGCATCTGCTGGCTCTGGTCGGCGATCTGGCGTTGTTGTTCATCCAACCTGTGCTGCTGCTCCGGGTCTTGGCCCGGCGCCTGCTCGGCCGCCTGAGCTCCTTCTTGAACCATCCGGCTGAGATCGGCCATCTGCCTGTCTTGCTCGGCTATCCTTCTTTCCTGGTCAGCCATCCTTCGCTGTTGTTCGGCCATTGCCCGCTCTTGTTCCCCGTTAGGCGTGGCTATCGGGGGACCCATGACCGGGGAATTAATGCTGCCTTGTTGCGGACCGGAGCCCGGCGGGAATAACCCTCCCGGAGGTTGCCCGGGTCCCCCTACTGGCGGCTGTCCCGGTCCTCCGGCCAGGGGTTGCACTGGAGCCGGGGCTGGCGCCGCAGCAGGCGGTTGCGCCGGAGCCGGGGCTGGCGCCGCAGCAAGCGCTGGCCCAGTTTCTTGTTGGATCACTTGAGACATTTCCGTCCTGGCCGGCTTGGGCCCATCCTCCGGTTCCCGGTCCGGCAAAGCGTCCCGGCGTCCAATAAACCCGTCGTTCATCGGGGAATCAGCACGCATCAAAAGAGCTCGAAGGTCCACCAGGGTTCGCCTCACCTCCCCCTTTAGAACCTTGAGCTCATCCTCTACGGTCTCTAGCCTGCTGTCGGCATCGGCCATTGCGGCTTCCCTGTCATTGCGGTCTTGATAGTGAAGCAACCCCCGGTGTCAGGCACCTCACAGGGTGTCTCCGCCACCGGGGCCGCTCTTAGGCCAGTGCGCTGCTTTGACGGCTGCGAGCCGCGCCACAGATCTTTCTATCGATGGGTGGCCTAGCGGCGCATAGACGCCGCTTCAGCCAAGATCCGGACTGTCAATAGAAGAGCCGGGTCAATCCAGCACGTCTTTGGTTTCCGTCGACACTGGAGTTCTCCTGCTGACGAACAGCACGGCGCCACGGGGTGGGACGACTTCGATGGTGAACTCAGTGCTGGGCCCCAGTGCCGTGTCCAATCTGGAATTTAGATCGATCAGCTTGATCTCGAAGATCTCACCGGTTTCCAGTAGGTTGTCACTGTCGCCGAAGGCGGCGACGTTGGTCGCGGTAAAGTCGGCCGTGGTGGTCAGGTTCTTGACCTGGTTCTTGTCGCTGTACCGGATGATGGTATTGCCCGGCGTCAGGTCGATGGGCTCGCCGGCGGCGGCGTTGGATACCTGGAACTCTATCTGGGAGATCACCCCCGACGTGCCGGTGGTGCTGGACGTCAGGATCACCGAGCCTTTCTGCTCCAAGGTACCTCTCGTCTCAGCCAGTCCAGCCGAGATTGTCTCCTTGGCTTTGTCACTGGAGAAGAGGCCGGTGGACAGAGCGGCGAATGCAAACACCGATGAAACCACAACGAAGGCAATCAGCACGATTGCCGTTTCCAACCCGGTGATGCCCCTCTGGTCCGGGAGCCAGGCCTTTAACCTAGCCCAAAAGTTAACCATTCCGTTGTTCATTTCGCTTTTCCCTCTCGATATGAATTATCTGTGTGCCCCTGGTTACTGTGTGCCCCTTGGTAATCGGTAAACGCACCGCGATGGATGGATGTCGAAATTTGCCACCCCCGTGCAAGGTTTTCTCACCCCCCACCACATGTTCTAGTAAGTTTAGGTTCGGCCCTAGGGTTATCCCACGGGACGGCCACCTATCTTGGGTGTAGGGCGAGCAATTCCAGCAAGGAGTTAGTCCCCTGTTTATACGCAGTGTTTTCCATCGGTCCAAAGTGTTAGCACTCCGGCAGCCGAGGATTTTCCTGGGTATTGGTGGATTTACAAGCGCGGGGTGCAATGGGGTGCAATAGGGAATATCTGGGGTTGATCCGAGGTTTGAAGTCAGCCAGGGGAACGGGGTTCTCTGATTAAGATGGCAATAGGCAACCATAGCCGGGGAGTTTTTGGACATGATTGCCCTGGGATTCGATGGGAGGGAGCGACCCAGGGAGAATGGGCCGTAGCTAACATCAACCCACGCGGTTCAACGCGTGTTGTTGCGGTTAGTTGCCGGCCTGCTGCTGAAGCAATTGCACCAGGTTGTGGGCGAACCCTTCCATGGTGCTCTTTGCTTTGCGGTGCATCAGGGGCTGGCCCAGTTCACCCAGCTTGCCCATAAAGGCGGTTTCGGTGACTATGGAAAGCTCGCTCTGCCCTGGGGCGCAATCTATCAGCCGCATCGTCATGTCAGCCTTGATGGTACCGCCAACCTTGGGGTCGGACGCCTCTACTTGAAACCGCGCCTCTGCCTTGGACTCATCCTTCTCCACCACAAGGACGGTACCGGAAAAGCTAAATCTCATGGGCCCCACGCGGGACTCCAACCTAGCGCGATACTGGTTCTCACCATCGGGAACGATTTCCTGTAGGCCGGGGACGCAGGCGGCCGCCTGGGGAATATCCATCAACAGTTCCCAAGCGGCAGAGCGGCCAGCCGGGATCAGACAACTGTTTTCCAGCCTCATAGACCCGGCCTCGCGCTCGGCTTTGCGGCAGCCGTTCTCATGCCGCCGGCCTGTTTTCCAAGGTCTGTTGAATAGCTTGTTCTATTGCCCGGCGGGTGAAAACCTCGGCCATATCCCGTTTGTATTCGGCTGACCCCCTAAAATCGTCCAACGGGTCAACCACCTCTTTGACCGCTGAGGCGCAAGCCGCGATGTTCTCTGGAGTCAAGGTTTGGCCCCGCAGCAAAGACTCGGCCTGGGTGGCATGTACCGGGGTCATGCCCACGGCCCCCAAAACGATCTTGACGTCGCTACAGGTGTTGCCATTTCCCCGGGTGACTATAGCCGCGACGGAGACCGTCGCGTAGTCGTCAGCGGTACGGGGCAGGAATTTCAGATAGGCAGAGCCGGAGCCCGGCGGCTGTTGCGGAATGGTGACGCTGGTAAGGATCTCCCCTGGTTGGACATCGGTCTCATAGTAGTCAACGAAAAGTTCTTCAACGGGCATTTCCCGCCGGCCCGAGGAGGAGGTCAACACCACCAAAGCGCCCAGGGCGATCAACGTAGGAGGCGGGTCTTCATTGGGGTCTCCGTGAACCAAACCGCCGCCCACCGTGGCCATGGAACGGATCCGGGGGGTCGCCACGTGATGGTAGGTGGCGGCCACCATGGGCAGAATTTGGACTACCGTGGGGTCGTTTTCCAGGGTCCTGTGGGTCACCATGGCGCCAACTTCTATTCCCCCGGCGCTACCGTTGCCAGTCAGGCCGATGGAATTCAGGCCAGGGACCTTTCTTAGACCGACGACATGCCCCGGTTGGGACAGCCGCTGCTTCATCTGCAACACCACGCCGGTGCCGCCGGCCATCACCCTGGCGTCATCGCCATACCGGTCCAATAGCTCGAAGGCTTCTTCCAGGCTGGAGGGGCTGTGAAATTCAAAGTCGTTCATCAAGCCTCCTTACGCATTAGAGCCGGGGGTAGAACCCGCGGCGGCGGCCACCGAATTCAAAATGCCGTAATATCCGGTGCAACGGCAAAGATTCCCCATCATCCACGCTTTGATCTCATCTTCAGTGGGGTTGGGATTCTCGTCCAACAGCGCTTTGGCCGCCATCACCTGTCCCGGCGTGCAAATACCGCACTGGAAACCGCCGTGGTCGATGAACGCCTGCTGCACCGGGTGCAACTTTCCATCCTGGGCGATCCCCTCAATGGTGGTTATCTGGGCGCCGTCCACCGCTGCCGCAAGGGTGATGCAGGAAGCGGCCATCTCACCGTCGATCAAAACGGTGCAGGCCCCGCAAACCCCCACGCTACAGCCTTCTTTGGTGCCGGTCAGACCCAGGTCATAACGAAGAAAATCGACCAGTAAGCGGCGGGCAGGGACCTCCGACCGGTGTTCGGTCCCATTGACTGTCAGGCGAATCTGTTGATTCATCTCGCTCCCTTTGGACCAAGGGTTGCTTGGAGAAAAATCTCCTCTGAAAAAGCTTCCCAATGTTATACTACGCCCCATCGCCAGGCAAGAGCCCAGCCACGCCTGGGCCGTCTGGTATTTCCTCAAGGAAGATTGGAGGTGGTCTCATGGCCGAATTCGACGGCAAGCATCCGATCCAGCATATAGGCAACACAATCTTGGTGGTGATGATGGAGGTTGACCAAGGCAACGAGGAGGAGTTCGACCGCTGGTACAACGACGAGCACCTGCCGGAGCGGTTGGAGATCCCTGGATACGTCAGCGCCCGCCGGTTCAAGCTCCAAGAAGGTGAAGGTGTTCTGGACTATCTCTGCATCTGGGAGTTGGAAGACGCCAGTCCCCTGGAGAGCGAGCTATACAAATCCCAACGGTCCAGGCCCAGCAAGCTCCGCGACGCGGCCGGCCCCCACATCCGCCAGCGGGCCCGGGGCCTCTACAACCAGATATTTCCCTTGGTTGGCGCCTTTGAGGACCACTCGGGCAACTACGCCAAGCCTACGGCGTAGGCTGATTGCCACGGGTTGACCAGATCGAAGAGGTCCCTGCCGCTAGATCTTAGCCACCCTGAGGACCTCTTCCATCTCTTCAACCTTATCTAGGTTCCACAGCCTTTCCAACAGGGCTGACGTCCGGGCGTTGGATAGCCGGCCTTCGCAGAGCGACCGGAACTTGGCTTCCACCTCCGAATCGTCCAGCGGGTCTTTGTAGTGGCCTTTGTGGTAAGCCACCTCCGCCGAATACCGTTGGCCGGAACCGGTGACCACTTCTAGACGGCACAACATGGCTTCCGGCGCCCGCTGGTTGGCCTCCTCCGAAACGTTGACCTTGACCTTAGCCACCAGCTCCTGCAGTTCCTGGTCGGCCAGATATTCCTCGTCGAAGTGGTTCTGCTTCACCTCGCCATAGCGCAACGCCACTCCCACGGTATAGGGCATAGAATGGTCGGCGGTCTCCCGGTTGGCCGGCCGCCACTTCTCCTCATCGCCGGCCATGATATTTATGGCCGTCTGGAGCGTCTCGATGTTGACCTGGTCGATATCTTTAACGTCCGGCAATTGTTGGCGCACCTCTAGTGCCGCCTGGACCACCGTTTGGGAGTATTGCCCCAAGGGGAACCGCTTGATGCTGCATTCCATGATCTTGTAAGGGCGGCCTTCCCCGCCAAAGGGCTCCAACTCGAAGGGCTGACCGGTGACCGCCTTGAAGTAACCGCCCGGACCCTCAAAGATGGGCGACGGGCCGGTGAGACCCCGGCGGGCGAGCATAGCCGCAAAGAGGGCGTTGCGGCTGGCGTTGGCGTAGGCGCAACCTTTCCACATGGAGACATCGCCGATGCGAGTCTGGTAGAGAGCCAGGTTGGAGGCTACCGCCAGGTTAAGCGCCTGATGGGTCTGCTCCTCGGACAAGCCCAGACCCTTTGCCGCTCCCAGGGTGCTGGCGATGCAGCCGACGGTGACGTGGTCGAACCCCTGGGGTTTTATGTCCACGGCGTCGCACACCCGGCAGAATGCTTCGTAAGCCACCACGGTGGAGGCTATCAACCGCTGACCACTTCCCCTGGCCGCCTCGGTGGCCGACAGGGTGGCCGCAATGCTGTCGCTGGGATGGCCCGACTCTTTGCTGGTGTAGCCGTCGTTGAAATCCAGGTAACGGATCATCACCCCGTTGGCGAAGGCCGCCATGTCCGGGCTGGTGGTCTGGCCGCTGCCGATGACGGTGGCCGGCTGGGTGCTGGACAGGATCGAAGCCATGTCTCTGGCCAATTTACTGGGTGGTCCGGCATAACCGCCAAAGGCGCAACCCAGGGTGTCGATTATCATGCGCTTGGTCTGGTGCACAACTTCAGGCGGCAGCTCCTGATAACGCAGCGAGGTGGCAAAGGAACTCAAACGTTCCGCTATGGTGACCATATAGATTCCTCCGCGGCGGGCCAGTCTACCGGATGTTTACGGCCAACCGCCAGTTGAACGAGAATGACGAGGTCAATATTGGTAAAACTAAGATAGATACGACTCTAATGGATCTCTGTACTGGATTTTCAACTGAACCGGCCAGTCCCGTTGGTTGATCTATGAGTTAATCAAAGTGGGGCATAACCTCTTCGGCGAATAACTTCATTGACCGCAGCATCTTGCCCTGCTCCATGCCGCCGAAAGAGAAATTGCACCCGAAGTATTCGATGCCGTTGTTCTGTAGTTCTTTGATCTGGGCCACGCATTGTTCCGGCGTGCCGATTATCGCCCGCCGGTCATAAAGGTGTTCGTTGCTTGTGGGGAGCTCGGTGCGCACCCGCCGCCAATCGTCAAGCTTTTGGTATACCTCGCTGCCCCGCTCAAATGTGCGCCGCCATTGACCCATATCCAGGGTCCAACTCAGGGCCGCTTCGGTATCCTTTTTGGCTTGATCCTCCGTCTCCGCCACGTAGAAGTAGCGGAAGAATGGGATGCTGGAAATGGGCACGTCATGCCCGGCCCTCTTGGACATTTTCACAAAAGTGCGGCATAGCTCCAGGGCATCGGCGGTGTCCAAAACCACTCCGATGATTAGAGGATGACCCGTGGACACCACAAAATCCAGGGTCGCGGGCGTCCTGGTGGCCGCGATGTAAATCGGCGGATGGGGCTTTTGCAACGGCGGCGGCACCAGATTGACTTCCTCAAATTCAAAATGTTTGCCTTTATAAGAGAAACAGGGCGTGGTCCACAGCCCTTGCACGATCTTGATGGTCTCTTGGAAACGGTCCTGGCTTTCCTCCCGGTCTATATTGTATCCCGCGTACTCGTAACCCGCGGTGCCCCGGCCAAAGCCCGCGTCTAGACGGCCCCCGCTGACCAGATCCAGCGTGGCGGCGTCCTCGGCTAGTTTGATCGGATGATGCAGAGGAGGAACAAGTATGGCCGTGCCCAAGCGTATCTTCTTCGTCTGCGCCGCCACGCTGGCCGAGAACACCAGGGAAGAAGAACCCAATCCGTATCGGGAAAAGTGGTGTTCCGCCACCCAAGCGCTATGAAATCCCAACTCTTCGGCCCGTACCACCTCCTCGGTAGTGTGGTCCAAGACCTGTTTGGGTTCCATGCCTTCGGGCCATGGGATGTGAGTGAATAGTCCGAACTTCATTCGCTGGTTCTCCATCGGTTTTTCACGACGTCCCAGATGTCCAAAACAGGTGCTATTATTCCACAGAAACCGGCTGGTCGCCAGTTGCGCAAGCACCGTTGGCATGGCGATTGCAGGTTCCCAGGGGCCCGGCCGGTGTTATAATCTTGCCACTGGCTGAACGGCCATTTTCGCGGCGCCTTTCAGCCCTGCCGGCCCAACCATTTTTCATCCCCGGAGCAACGCTTTGCCCGCTCATGTCTTGCACGGCGACAGCTTTCTGGTGGCCAAGGCCCAGGCCAAACTAGAGGCTCAAGACGAGGCCTCCGGCCTACTAGATGCCAACCGCCACCGGCTAGAAGGAACCGAAGCCACCCTGAACGAATTGGTGGAGATTTGTAACGCCCTTCCCTTCATGGACACCGTTAGACTGGTGGTGGTGCAAGGACTGCTGGCCACGTTGGAAGGCCGGCGCGCGCCCCGCCGAGCTAGGAGAGGCAGCAACCAGGGCCAGGAACCCAGCGGCCCCTCCGGCGGGGCATTGGGTTCTTGGGAAGGACTGCCCCAAGCCGTTACAGGTATGCCCCCCACTACGTTGCTGATATTTTCCGACGGGACTGTCTCTCAAAGCAATCCTTTGCTTAAGGCCCTGGCAAACGTATCCCAGGTGCGGGGTTTACCGGCCCCTGGCGGCCAGGACCTAGCCCGGTGGATCAAAGACGCGGCCCAGGAGAAAGGTTCCGTAATCAGTCCGGCGGCCATCTCAACAATCATCAACCTGGTGGGCAACGACCTGTGGGCCTTGGACCGGGAGTTGGAGAAATTGTCCCTATACGCATGGGGACGGACCATTGAGGATACCGACGTGCCGGTGCTGGTGTCCCAGGCCACCGAGGCCAATATCTTCACCGCCGTGGACGCTATGATCGAAGGCCGCCAAAGGGATGCGATCTCTCTGCTGCAACATCTGAGGGATGATGGCCGAGACCCCCTGTACATAATCGCCATGATCCAGAGGCAGGTGCGGCTGCTGGCCCTGGCCAAGAGCGGTATGGATCAGAGAGCTTCGCAAAAAGAGTTGGGCGAGCAAATGGGCACGTCTTCTCAATTCGTCATCCGGAAAACCATGCAGCAAGCCAGAAGGCATACCTGGGAAGATATCACCTGGAGATACCAGCGGCTGTTGGAAGCAGATCTGTCTATCAAACGCGGGAAGATGGAACCGGGGATGGCTCTTGACCTTTTGGTGGCCGACCAGTCGTCCCTTAGGCGCAATTGATCCCGGCCGTAGAATAAACCCTAAGCTACCGTCAGGGAGATCCTCGGCCCTCCCATGCTTTAGGGAGGTGTATGTCCAAAATCTTGGATTCTATACGGCGTTTTTGGTAAGCCCTTATCCGGGAAGGTTATGCTGATCTCGGACCCGCCCTTGCGTCCCAAGCGAATCGTGCCACCTAGCTGGCCGGTGAGGGCCTTGACTATCGTCAGACCAAGGGAAGACGGGCGGCTAATGTCCAGGTCTTCGGGGAACCCCACACCGTTGTCCTTAAATACCATCTTATATTGCCGATCGACCTCGCGGAAGCTAATGGTGATCTCTCCCGGCTGCCCTCCCGAGAAGGCGTGTTTCAAAGAATTTGCCACCAACTCGTTGACAATGACACCGCAGGGGATAGCCGTGTCAACGCCCAGCAAGATGTCCACCACGTCAATGTTTAGATTGATGTCCCGGCTTGCCAGGCCATAGGAATTGCCCAGATCGGTGGCCAAACTCTTGATGTATTCGCCGAAGTCGATTCTGGCCAAGTCGTCAGATTGGTAGAGCTTTTCATGCACCAGGGCCATCGCCTTGATTCGGTCTTGACTGACCTGAAACGAACGCAATGTCTGCTCGTCGTTGAAGTTCCGGCTCTGCAGATTAAGCAAGCTGGAAATGATTTGCATGTTATTTTTTACCCGGTGGTTGATCTCCTTTAGCATCACTTCCTTCTCCCTCAACGAAGCCCGGATCTGCTCCTCAGCCAGCCGGCGGTGTGCGATTTCATCCCTCAGTGATTCGTTGGCATTTGAAAGTTCGGCCGTCCGATTGTGAACCTCGATCTCCAATCGATCGCGGCTTTGGTGAAGTGACGCCAGCGTCAACCGAAGATTGTCGCCCATGTCGTTGAAGGCGCCGGTTAGCTTCCCCAGTTCATCTCCGCGGCGGACAGGAATTCTGCTTGGCAGGTTGCCTGCGCCGATATTTTCGGCGGCCCTAGCCAACTCCCTCAGTGGATTGGTGATTGTCCGGCACCAGAGCAACGCAAGCAACACACCTACAGCGGCGGTTACAAGAGCCACGATGATGCCCTGATTCCGCACAACCCCCAGCTTTCCACCTAGTGCGGCCGTCGACAACCCCACGCTTATTGCGCCCAAGCGCTGAGGACCGGCAATCACGGCGAGACCCGCGATCAGCCGGTCGTCCTGCCATTGGAAAATCAACGAATCAGCCGACGCAAGCCGTTGGCCAAAGGTGTCGACTTGGAAACGGCGGGCTGCCCCCATGTCGTCTGGGTCCGCCAGGACCCGGCCTGCTTCGTCATAAAAGCGGATGGAGACGATATTAGGTTTTTCTCTTAGCCGTTGTGCAATGTCGGCTAAAGTGTCTTTATCCAGCCGGTAAAGGGAGTCAACCGCGGCAACCTCAAGACTCTCGAGGATCACCTGGGCTTGTTGCTCCAACTCGGAGCGAAAGTATCCTTGTTCACGGTGGATGGATAGCGCCGTCACGGACAACACGGCTGCAACTATTAAAATAGTCACAACCACGGTCAGTTTTGCCGACAATGGCCAGTTAACCAAACTCACTGGAACCATCCAAATGCACGTTTGGAAACCCGTGATGGCATTAATCGGTCCGGCTATCAGCCACCAAAGGTGCGGAATCCTGGGGGTACATGATAATCATGGCCAACCTGCATTGGCGGCGCTGCCACCCATTACCGGGTGATCAGCAAGGCGTACATCCGGGCTACATCTGAAAGGGTTGCTTGGGCGTCAGTTGAGAATTCGGTGAATCTCAGCGTTTCCGACGGTCTTTTAACACTTTGGGATTCTTCTGAATCATCCAGCCCTACCAGCAGGGCTCGAACGTCAGCCTGAAACTCGGGGAGCATTCCCGGGTTAACTATCCCTGGCTGGTGACGCATCATCGGTTGCGTCTCGGCCAAAATGGAAAGATCATCGGGGTTCTCCTCCAAAAACTCCTCGAAGGCGGAATCATCAACCACACCGGCGGTTACCTTACCTGTAAGCACCCATTGAACGGTATTGTCATCGTCGTAGCTGAAGATGTATCCAACCTCGTTAGCAGCCACTGGAGCGTCCGGCTGCGGCTTTTCCACCATGGTAATGCCGGCCTCGATCAAGTAGGCCATGGGTGACAGGTAGGACACCGATGATGTCGGGTCTTCCATGGCGATCAACCGGCCTCTAAGGCCGGATAAAGATGTGGGGCCGCCATCGGAGCGAGTAAAGATAATCCCGCGCTTTTCCGCGGGCCCTTGTTTCACTCGTAAGACTATGGCTTTGCCATCGGCTAGGTCGCTCACCAGGTAGGCACTGAAGGGGTTGTCAAAGAATAGATTCACCTCACCGGATTTGAGCATACCCACCATCGTTTCGATATCCGGAGCAACCACTACTCTTCCGGCGCCAATGCCATGCTTTGCCAAATTCGCCGCCAGGTAATCTGCCACCGTCTGATATTTCTTGATCTGCTTGGCAGGTTTACCGGAGATCTTGCCGACAGAGAAAATCCCTTTAGCCATGGGAGCCGCAGTCGGATCCGGCCTTTGGGCAGCGGCCGCATTGCACCCTAACAGGGCAATCAATAGGTAAACCATTGATATGGTTGCCAAAGTTTTCCTTAGCACGGCAACCCCTCCGCTAGGCACAATCCACCCAAAATGTAGATCAGCATCGCGTCAAATTACTCCATACCTTCCATCTTGGCCAAAGGAATCGCTGACCCCGATCAGGCCAACCCAGGCCGTTCCATGGCTTGTGATCCTGGGTGTGTCCCCTACATCTTTCTTCCCCCCTGAACGCAAACTTTCATAACGTTACAGGATTTATCCGTAAAATTCATATCACCAACATAACAATGTCAGGCGGATCACAACGGTTGGACAGCATTTCAGCAACATAACCCCGCTGGGCCGCCGACTCGCAACCTTCGGTCTTGCCGGCGCCTTTGCCCAGGAACCTGTTTTAGGACCGGTTCGGGGTTGGCTCTGGGCGCTGGATCATGGTGGCTCCAAATGTACGCTCCACCAGCTTCACCCAGTGCCCGTTGGCTCCATCTACGCCTGCCGCCAGGGTATTACCCCGGCCTTCCCGTGCTTTAGGGCGGGATATGGCGAAGAGCTTAAGTTCGATCCGAGGTTAATGGATGGGCTCTAGACGGAAACCACCGGCGCCACGGGGTTGTAGCAGGCCACCCGATGACCAGGCTTAACCTCCTCCATCGCCGGCCTGGGTTCCACCCGGCAGCGGGTAAGGGCCTTGTGGCAGCGGGGTAGAAAGGGGCATTCTTGCGGCAGAGTCACCATGTTGGGAGGCGAACCCCGCAACGGCTGCAGGTTTTTACCCACGTCATCAAGCCGTGGCAGGGATTGGAGCAATGACCAGGTATAAGGGTGTTGGGGCTCTTTGAATAGGGGGATCACGTCCGCTGTTTCGACCAAAGACCCGGCATAGATCACGCCAACCCTTTTTGCCATGTGAGCCACTACACCCATGTCGTGGGTTATCAGCAAAATGGATGCGTTTTGTTCCACGCACAGGTCGGTTAACCGTTGTAAGATCTCCGCCTGGAGCGTTACGTCCAGCCCCGAAGTGGGCTCGTCAGCTATCAAGAGCTTGGGTTTTAGCACCAACGCTATTGCCAGCATCACCCGTTGGCACATGCCGCCGCTGAGACTGAAAGGGTAGGAGCCCATGATTCGCCTGGGATCGGGCAGCCCCATCTCCTTAAGCATGTCTTGGGCCATCCGGTTGGCAACCCGATGGGAAACGTCGCTGTGGGTAAGGATCACCTCTTCCAGTTGGGGGCCTACCAGTTGCACCGGGTTTAACGCCGACTGGGCATCCTGAAAAACCATGGATATATCTTTGCCACGTAGCCGCCGCATCTGCTCGGCGTCGGCATGGACCAGGTCTACGCCGTCGAATATCACCTTTCCCTGTGGTATAGAACCGGCGATGGGCAAAAGCCCCATGATGGCCAGGGCCAGGGTGCTCTTGCCGGCTCCGCTTTCTCCAACAAGGCAATATATCTCACCCTGTTCCAGCGCCAGGTCAACGCCGTTCAGGGCCTTGACCTGGTCTTCCCCGACGCCGAACCGGACGTGCAGGTCCTCCACCCTCAAAGTTTCAGCCATTCAGTAACCCCCGTTGGCGGACCGGGCACGATCCCACAGTTCGCCATACGAATCACTAGAATATTCCAAGTGCGCTCTCATCAAGATACGCCCGAATCCATCTGCCGTATCCTTTCGCAGATCCTAACCGCCCGCCGGTCAATGGCTGCCATTACGCAGGTCCACCGCTTGGAATTTCCCCAATTTCAACTGGTCTATCAAGTCTGCCAAGCCGGAGACCCTGTTTTCAAACTGGGTAGCCGCCGTGCCTACCTGTTCAAGTCTATGGGCATCGCTCCCGGCGCACATATTGGCCCCCAAACGCATTCCCAGATCATGGGAAAAGCTGTTTTGAACCTCGGTGGCCCGCCCGTTTAAACCTTCGATGGCATGGCACATCTGAAAAAACTGGTCGCCGTGCGCCCGTTCCAGCATTTCCTCCCTGGCCTCGGGTTTGTGGCCAGGGTCTTCTAGAAATCGGCGGCGGTGGGGATGAGCCGCAATCATGGCTCCTTTTATCTCTACGACTTTGTCATGCAGGAACGATGGTTTGTGCAGTCCGAATACGTACTCGTCCAAGCCAAAGACCAAGACATGCCCAGTGTCGGTATTGATCTCCGAACCAGGCAGCACCAGAAATCCATGCCTGCGGGAGAGTTGCTCAACCCGGTCCATCGGCCAGAACCAGTCGTGGTCGGTGAGGCAGATGCCGTCCAATCCATGGGCCTTGGCTGTGTCGATCAGGTCGTCCACCGACATGAAGCTATCGTCTGATTGTGGATAGGTGTGGGTATGAAGGTCTATCAGCAACGGCACTCATTCGCGGATAAGGGAGAACGCCCCGGGGATACAGTAATGATACCAAACCGCCTAATCGTAGGGAAGAGGTTGCCGCTGGGAGGCAGGGTGGTGGGGGTAATCACTGGGAACTCTCAAGCGGGAGAACCCTCACCCGGCCCCGTTTTCATCCACGGCATCCCTCTCCTACCGGGAGAGGGACCAAGTGAGGGCAGAGCTACCATGTTAGACCCCGGTAGACCCCCTTAGACCCTATCTCAGGGGGACGAGACCCTCATCTTCCAACTGTTCTATGATCTGGCCGGCGCGCTGGGCTCCCACCTTTAGCCGGCGTTCCAAAAACGACGAAGAAAGGTGTGGATTGTTCAGGGCCAAGTCTCTAGCCTGGTCCAACAACTCTTGGTCCTGGTCATCATCCTCATCAAGATCCCCGTCGTCATCCTCTACCATTGTGATCACAGGCAAGGACGGTCCCTGTTGGCCCAGCCAGAATTCCACCAGGCGGTCGATTTCCGGGTCGTTCACCAACGTGCCCTGAACCCTGCGGGGCTTAGGGGAATCGTTGCTCAGCAACAGCATGTCGCCTTTACCCAAAAGCTTTTCGGCGCCAACCATGTCTAGGATCACGCGTGAGTCCACTTGGGATGCAACTGCAAAGGCCACCCGGGCGACGATATTAGCTTTAAGTAGTCCGGTGACCACCGTCACCGACGGTCTCTGGGTAGCAAGAACCAAATGAATACCCGTGGCCCTGCCCAATTGGGCCAGCCGAATCAAATTCTGCTCCACCTGAAAGCCGCCGCTCATCATCAGGTCTGCCAGTTCGTCAACTATAAGTACTAGATAAGGCATTGATTCTTTGGACTTGGCATTGTAACCGGCGATATTGCGGGCGCCGATCTCCTCCATTTGCCGGTACCGGCGCATCATCTCACGCATCAGAGCGCGCAACGCATTGTTGACTTCGTCCACATCCACGATCACCGGCGTGACCAGGTGGGGTATCCCGTTGAAGGGAGTCAGTTCCACTCGCTTGGGATCCACCATCATGAGGCGTAGCTGGTCCGGCGGCTTGGTCAACAACATCGAAGCCACAACCGAGTTTATACAAACACTTTTTCCGCTGCCGGTGGATCCCGCTATCAGCAGGTGGGGCAGCGTCGCCAGGTCCATCACCACCGGGCTGCCTCCGGTGTCCTGACCCAGGGCGATGGGCAAGCCGCCTTTGGCAATCATTTGGTTAAAAGGCGGGCTTTCCATGACCTCACGCAGGGTCACCTTGGCGGGGGATGGGCTTGGCACTTCCAATCCCACCAAGGCCTCTCCTGGAACGGGCGCTTCCAACCTTAGATAGGGGGTTTTCAGGGCCAGCGCCAGGTCCTTTTCTCTGGTCAAGATACTCTGGACCTTAACTCGGCTATTTTCGCCTTTGACCCGGGCCGTCTCCGCAGGCCCTTCTTCGCTTTGCCTGCCGGTCCAACCCGGCACCAGGCCGAACCGGACGATCCTAGGTCCGGCTTTGATGTCTTTGACCGCAACGCTCACACCGTGCTCGCCAAGGGTACTTTCAACCAGCCGGGCCATCTTGTCCAGCGATGCTCCCACGGATTGGCGGCGTTCTCCCGCCGAGAGCAATTCTATCGATGGCAATTGCCAACTTAGTCCGGGGCTGCCGCCGGGGCCGGCGCCTGCAACGGGCGGGGAAGCGCCCTCTGGCTTCTCTTCAACTGTCGAATCCAGTTCCGGTACTTTCCTTGGCTCGATCCCGTCCCAAACACCATGTTCATCCGGGGCGGCGCTTGTCAGAGCCTCGTTTGGGACTTCCCAATGGTACTCTGAGTCATCTTCCACTGGATCGCTTGATTTCCTTACCGCGGCGGAATGTGCCGCCGTTCGCAGCGCCGCCCGGTAGAGATAAACGGACGTCAATCTCAACCCCGCACCGGCACGGCTCAAAACCAGCCCGTAAAATATCCCGACTTGGCGGGGGAACATGGCCAGCGGGGTCAGGATCATAATGGCGCTTATCTTGAGCAGTGCCAACGCCAGCGGGCTTCCGCCGATAGCGCTGCCCCAACGCCCCCCCAGGCTTACTTCAGCCATCAAGCCGAACTGGGGATGGATCAGGGAAAGAATACCCGTCAGGGCCGCCGCCGCTCCGGCGGCCAGACCCCACCATTGCCAGAACCGGAGCAAAAAGCGCCGCTGAAACCGCAGCGTGAGCGCGGCAGCGCCAATCCATAAGACCACTGGGACCCAGGCATATGCCAGGGCTCCCACGGCCCATTCATTGGCCGGGGCGTGCCGCCACACGATGGTCACCCCGATAAAAACAGCCAACAAAGCCAGGATATCGCCAACCCGGCGTGGTTTCAGCCTTCCCGCCAATTTGAACAGACCAACCGTGACGCGGGCCCCACCGCGGACCCCTCTAATGGCAAGGGCCATCAAGACCTCCGAATCAATCTTCCCGTAAAAGTATGGGGATAATGATAGGCCTTCGACGGGTTTCGGAACTCAGAAACTTTCGGGCAGTTTCCCGGACTTTGGACTTCATCTCATCGGGCTGACAGGATAAATGCCCAAAATCTTTGATCTCTTCCGCCAACGCTTCGCTCAATTGCTGGAACAGGTCCACCGTTTCCCCGGCGTCCATAAACCCACTGGCCACCACCTTGGGCTCCGACGATGGAATGCCTGTGTGTTTATCCGTGTTTACCACTATGACCACCACACCATCCTGGGACAGGGACCGGCGCTGGCTGAGCACCTCGCTCCGGTTGTCGTGGGTGGTCAGCCCATCGATGTAGATCGGACCCGCCGGCACCGACTCAACCACCCGGGCTCCTTCATCGGCTATCTGCAGTACGTCGCCGTCCTCCAAGACAAAGATCCCTGACTCGGCCAATCCCAGGTCCCAGGCCAACTGGGCGTGGGCCATAAGATGGCGGTATTCTCCATGCACCGGCACAAAATAACGCGGCCGCACCAGGCTGAGGACCATTTTCAGCTCCTCCTGGCTGGCGTGGCCGTGGACGTGCACCAGGGCAATGCGGTCATATAGCACCGTGGCGCCCTGGCGCAACAGGTTGTCTATAGTGCGGCTGACCCCCAGTTCGTTGCCGGGTATCGGCGTGGCCGAGATGATCACCGTATCGCCGGACGTGACGGTCACCTCTCTATGGTCCTGGTTCGCAATGCGCACCAGGGCTGAAGTCGGCTCGCCCTGGCTGCCGGTGGTCATCAGCACCACCTCTTCCGGCGGCAGCTGACGGCTTTGGTTAAGGGAAACCAAGATGCCATCGGGAATTTTCAGATATCCCAACTCAACCGCCACATTGACGCTGTCCACCATGCTGCGGCCCACGATGCTGACTTTCCGGTTGTAACGGACAGCCGCGTCCACCACCAACTGGATCCGGGAGATCAGAGATGCGAATGTGGCAACCATCACCCGGCCCGGAGCGTCACGGATAGCCCGGTCCAGCGCCTCGCCCACCACCTTCTCCGACGTGGTGTAACCCGGGACTTCGGCGTAGGTGGAGTCGGACAGCAGCAGCAGCACCCCTTGAGTGCCGTAGTGGGCCAATGCCGCCAGATCCATGGTCTTACCATCGACCGGCGTGTGGTCGATCTTGAAATCGCCGGTGTGGACTATCACACCGCTCGGGGTCTCGATGGCGATTCCCATGGCGTCGGGAATGCTGTGGCAAACCCGGAACCAGGTGGCCTTCATATGTTGGCCAAACTGGTATGAGGTCCCGGGTTCAATGTCTTCTACCGTTGCGCCCCTGGTGGCCCGGTGCTCCTTCAGCTTGGCCGTGATCAATCCGTGGGCCAGCCGGGGAGCGTACACCGGGACGCCCAACCGGGGCAGCACGAAAGGCAGGGCGCCGATGTGGTCTTCGTGTCCGTGGGTTATCAGGATCCCCCGCACCCGGTCGATCCGCTCCACCAGGTAAGACGCGTCTGGGACGATGAGGTCAACCCCAGGCATGTTGTCGTCGGGGAATTGAACGCCGCAGTCTACGACGATGATGTCATCGCCGCACTCTATGGCCATCATGTTTTTGCCGATCTCCCCCAGTCCACCCAGGGGAATGATACGTATGTCTGGATTCAAATTGGTCAACTGCCTATTCGATTAAGATTTTTAGTGGATCTTCACGACGAGAAAAGGGAGAGTTGCTGCGCCTGAGGAGCGGTTGCTTTCTGGGGCTCCACCGGTTGGTCCTCCATTAAAGGAGAACTTGGCCGGTCTAGTCTTTCCAAGATCCGGGGTATTTCTTTGAAATCGCTGACTATGGTCGAGCGATTCTCTTCACGGTGCAACGCCGCGGCCGGATGCATGATCGGGTATATCCACCGGCCTTCTTTTTCCCTGACCTTGCCCCGGGCGCGGGTGATGGTTTCTCCGGGAAAAAACCGGGTCAGGGAAAATCTTCCCAAGGTGATAATCAACTTGGGATCAATCAATTCGATCTGCCGGTCCAGGTACTTGGAGCAGGCCGACATCTCCGCCGGTAGTGGGTCCCGGTTCTGGGGCGGACGGCATTTCACCATGTTGGCTATGAAAACATCCGCCCGCTTTAGTCCTATGGACATCAGCAGGTCATCCAGAAATTGACCGGCCGGGCCCACAAATGGCCTGCCCAAACGATCTTCGTGATATCCCGGACCTTCGCCGATGAACATCAAATCGGCTTGAGGAGAACCCTCGCCGGGCACGGCTTTATTCCTGCCTCGGGACAATTCGCAGTCGGCGCACCGGTTGACCAGCCAGGCGATTTCTTCAAGGTTGTTCATGAGCCCCGCCTCCCATCTACCCTAGTTGAATCTTACCAGCCCTTTTGTTGGAACCATAAAACGGAATCGATGGAACGCCTGAATCCAAGGTGCTGCAGCCGGAGTCCATGCTGGAGTCTCTAAAAGTATGTTATCAACCCTGCCACGGAGATGTATTACCAGCCAAGGGGCGTAATCGTAGAACAGAGCGCTGAGGACTGGAACATGGGCGAACAAAAATCCACATCATATTGGATGCGATGCGCCGGCCCAGCAGACTTGAGGAACTAAATTGTATGGCTAAAAAACCTTGGTGAAGCCGGAATCGGGCCCGTCTGGGTTTGTGCTCCGAGGGGACAATCTCCTAACCGTCTTTCACACCGTGTCCCTTGAGGTAGGTTACGGCGTCTTTGATGGTTGCGATATTACCCGCGTCGTCATCGGAAATCTCCACCGGGTTATCATCGGTGGTGAATTCCTCCTCGAAAGCCATTATCAGCTCGACCAAGTCCAGCGAGTCTGCGTTCAGGTTTTCAACGAAGGAGGCATCCTCATTAACGTCTGCCTCTTCGACTCCCAACTTATCGACCACTACCGTTTTTACTCGTTCATAAACTGTGGGCACGCCATCATCCCCCTTCCGGCGCCGGAATCCCGGCCACCAGTTCGCCCGTCTCCAGCCCCGTCATCACCGATCCCAGCACACCATTGACAAACCTGGCCGAGCTTTCGCTGCCAAATGCTTTGGCCAACTCTACGGCTTCGTTGATTGCCGTTTTCTCCGGAGTGTCAGGGTTATGCAACAACTCAAACAGCGCGATTCGCAAGATGTTCCGGTCTACCAAGGCTAACTGGTCCACCGGCCAAGCAGGAGCATATCTTTGTGTGATGTCGTCAAGCCCCGGCCGATTCCCCGCCACACCTTTGAAAAGCGCTTCAGCGAATGTCGCCGTCTCTTCGGACAGGGAGTCTTCCTCGGTGAGCCAGTCCAGGCATGATTCTTCGAGGTTGTCTTTGACATCGGCGGCGAACAGAGATTGCAACGCCGCCATCCTGGCTTTTCGTTTTAGGTCTGCTGAGATCGACTGTGGCATACGCCGATTATACCAATCTCAGCCGCCGATATTGGCTACCCGTTCGGCGAGTTTGTTAATCGAATCTGGGCCGGTCACCGCGGTCGCTTGAACCCCCCGGTCGATCCTTCGAATCAGGCCCGACAGGACCCCGGCCGGACCAAACTCCACGAATTCGGAAACCCCAGAGTTGACCATCGACTGTACCGACTCTTTCCATTGGACGCATTGGCAGAGTCCGTTGACCAACTCCTCTTTGATTTGAACGACATTTGTCAGGTGGGAACAGTCGGAGTTGGCAATGATTGGAACGGTGGGATCGTTGAACGCCAGGGATTCGACTGCCGACTCCAATCCTTCTTTGGCCTTTAGCATCAATGACGAATGAAAGGCCCCGCTGACGGGGAGGGTAATCGTTTTCTTGGCGCCTCGGGCGGAAGCCAAGTCCATAGCTTGGGCCACGGCGATCTTGTCGCCGCTGATCACGATCTGGTCTTCGCTGTTGATATTGGCGACCTCAACGCCGGTCTCGGCGCAGATGGCTGCAAAGGCCATTTCTTCGAGGCCTATTATGGCCGCCATGCCCCCCGGCCGGTTTACCGCGGCCTGCTGCATCAACTGCCCGCGCTTTCTAACCAACTGCACCGCGTCGGAGAAACTGGTGACCCCCGCCACAACCATGGATGTATATTCACCCAGGCTGTGCCCGGCCACCATATCAGGGGGCTTGGCCCCGGCGCCGGCCTGCTCTTCCCACGCCTTCCAACAGGCGATGCTCACCGTCATGATGGCGGGCTGGGAATTTGCGGTGTTTTTCAGCCTGGCGTCTGGACCGCGGAAGATCAGCTTGGACAGCTTGATCCCCAGACTGTCATCAGCCTCTTGAAACACTTCCCGGGCAGCCGGAGAAGTGTTGTAAAGTTCCAAACCCATGCCAACGCTTTGGGACCCCTGCCCCGGGAAGACATAAGCCTTTTTTTCTTCTAATCGTGTGTTCGTAGTGCCTCCACCACAATTGACCGCCGGCCGGTTAGCGCTACAATTAGCGCCGCATTGTATTACTCCGGCGGCAATTTGTACACTGCGTCCTCTAGGCTTCCAAACCCACCACTTGCCGTCCCCGGTAGAACCCACATTGGGGGCAGACCATGTGAGGCAATTTAGCTGTTCGGCACTGGGGGCAAACAGAAGGATGCACCGGGCTCAACTTGTGGGAGTTGAGCCTGCGTCCCTTCCTCGCCCTGGTCAGTTTCTTATTAGGTACTGCGCCCATTTCCTGTCTTCCTACTCCGGCCGGTTGATTCGAATCCGGCCTCTCCTTATATAAAGTCTTCTTCGTTTCCGCCGGCGGCTAACGAAACTCCGGCGATCTGATCTCTGTTTGCCCGGCGGCTAATCACTGCCCGTGTTCAACAATCCGGCCAGCGCCCTCCACCTGGGGTCCATCGAACCTGCGTCACATTTACAAATTCCCTGGTTCAAGTCGTTGCCGCAAACGTGACACAAGCCCAAACACTCAGCCTGGCACAATGGTTTCATCGGTTCATCCGCAATCACGTATTGTCTCAACGCCTCTGACAAATCAACTACGTTGTCTTCATCAATAATGAAGATCGGCTCATCGTCGGAAGGTAGGTCAATACTACGCCCTGTGGAGAAGTCAACGGCAGCGAGGAACTCTTCTTCGATGTGGAGGGATGATGACCGTGGGAAACCGCGTAAACAACGGCTACAGGTGAGATTCGCCTCAACTTGGATTTCGGCATTCACCAGGACTCCCTGATGGGTGCGCAATATACGCACCTCACCCTGAGGTCCCTCAGGGGATTCTGGCCCGCCTGCAAATGTTCTTTCAACTAAGAAGCTGCGGGTTGAGCCCGTAGGCTCTCGCAGCAATTGTGCTACATTATATTGCATTGACGGCACTATCTCCGCCGAAATACGGGGGTAATTATAAGCGTCTTGTCTGGCCGGATGTCAAGGCAATCGCATCCTGGAACCGGCAAGATTGCACTGGCAGACTGAATTACGGCTGGCTGGACCCTTGAAAGACCCGAGGATCGAACCGCCGGCCGGCGAAACGCCTTACTGCCCGGGGGTTTCCATCCCTGATTCGATGAACCGGACTATCTCTCCTGTTGACGCGCCGGGGCCGAACACGCCTTTGATGCCCAAATCTATCAGCAGCTTCCGGTCGCCTTCCGGGATTATGCCGCCCACAATCACCATCACCCCGCCCATTCCCGCCTGCTCCAATAACGCCATCAACTCCGGCAGGATCTCCATGTGGGCGCCGGAAAGGATGCTCAACCCCAAAACGTCCACGTCCTCCTGGCTGGCTGCTTGGGAGATCATCTGTGGGGTCTGGCGGATCCCAGTGTAAATCACCTCCATCCCTGCATCCCGCAATGCCCTGGCGATGACTTTTGCGCCCCGGTCGTGGCCGTCGAGACCAGGCTTCGCCACCAAAACCCGGGTGGGTCTAATATTTTGAGTCATTCTTGCCTTCCGTATTGATCAACATGGATCATTCGCCCCGGTCACGGGCCAGTGCTTTCCACCAACTCGGTGAGCACTCCAAAAACCGACGCCGGGTGTATGAACGCAATTGAGCCCGACAGGCCCTCCCTTGGTTCCTTATCGACCAATCGGATACCTTTGTTTTCCAGCGTCCTAAGCTTGCCGCCTATGTCCGACACGTTGAGGGCCAGGTGATGCAGACCCTCACCTCGGCGTTCTATGAAGCGTCCTACGGCGCTTTCCGGGGTCAGTGGCTCCAGCAGTTCCAGACGGGTCTGTCCCACCTGAATCAGGGTGGCGCGCACCCCCTGATCAGCCAACTCTTCCACTTGAGCCGGGGGCGTATCGAACACCTGGCCAAAGAATACGAGAGCAGCCTCTATGTCTTTGACTGCGATGCCAACGTGGTCGACGTAATTCACGGTGCAGGTTTCCGTCACCATGCGCTTACCTTGATCATTGATACCTCATACTTTGTTTCATCCATTCTTGTTCATTCTATTTTTTTTGGCGGAGACCGTTACAAGGCATATCTGGCCATCAACTGCCGGGCGATGACAAGCCGCTGCACTTCGGAAGTTCCCTCGTAGATGGTGGTGACCCTGGCATCCCGGAAGATTCGTTCGACCCCCGTCTCTTGGAAATAGCCGATGCCTCCGTGGACCTGAATCGCCTTGGAAGATACGTTCACGCACATTTCCGAAGCCAGTAGTTTGGCCATGGACGCTTCCATCAAGAAGGGCAGACCCTGGTCTTTCAACGTTGCGGAATGCATCGTCGCCACCCTCGCGGCGTGGATCTCCGTGGCCATGTCGGCCAGCATGAACTGGATGGCTTGGTGCTGGGCGATGGGCTTGCCAAAGGTCTCCCGTTGCTGGGCGTAGCGCACGGCCGCCTCCAGGGCCGATTGGCCGATGCCCAGGCATTGGGCCGCTATGATGATCCGGCTGGAATCCAATATCTCCATGGCGTATTTAAAACCCTGGCCTTCTTGGCCAAGCAGGTTGCGCGCCGGCACCGGGGTGTCTTGAAATACCACTTCATCAGTGGAAGAACCGCGAATCCCCATCTTGCCGTGGAGAGGGTTTATCTGAAGTCCCGGAGAGTCCCTTTCCACCACGAAGGCACTGATGCCCCGGTGACCCTTTGAGGCGTCCTGAGTAGCGAAAACCACGATGGACTCGGCCACGCTGGCATTGGTGATAAATGTCTTGCTGCCATTTAGAAAATAGGTCCCATCACGCTCGGTGGCGGTCGTGCGAAGGGCGGCGGCGTCGGACCCGCTTCCGGGCTCGGTGAGCGCCCAGGCGGCAACACCCTTTCCAGTGGCCAGAGACGGGACCAACCGCTTTTTCTGCTCATCGTTGCCAAACCACGCTATCGTGGTAGTCCCCAGTGATAGGTGGGCCAGCAGGCTGACGCTGGCCGAGGCGTCGCCCCGGGCCACTTCCTCGGCTACGATGGCCACGTGCCGGTACCCCCCAGAGCCGTTGCCTCCGTAGGCGGCATCAATGCCGATGCCCATCAACCCCAGCCTGGCCATACCATTCCAGTTCTCCCAGGAAAAGGTCTCCGACTGGTCCACTTCTTTAGCCCTGGGGGCAACCTCCCGGTCAACGAATTCTCGGACCGTGCTTTGCAGCATCCGCTCTTCCTCGGTCAACATCAGGTCCGGCATGGTGCGCGATCTCCCCTTTCTTTATAAGGTAGTTATGTCGAAAATGTGGTTCGCCCCGATTACATCGGGGTCACTACGAACGGAGGAGGCTCTTCCCGCCCGTTCGTCCTGAGCTTGTCGAAGGATGGTTCATTTTAGATATGGGCATTGGGATAATTACTAAAACACCTGGTCATCCAAAAAGGGCTGGGGGTCAATCCTCACTCTTGGCCCTCCAAATTAAACCCGTATTCATCAGGCATCCGTCGCCCCATTAGCAAGCCCATGGCCTCTGGATTCGAATATCATATTCTGCCGTTCGGTTACCCGCTTGGATGCCGCCAGAATCGCAAAACCCACGATGCGCTCCTCGGAATCCAAGTCTGCGATCATGCCCTCTTGGAATTCGTCGCTCTCCGAAATCTGAACGTCTTTCAAGTTAATGATAATTGTATCTGTACCCGGATCGTAGGTCACTTTCATAATCCAGATTACCCTAGCCGGTATTTTAGGTTTGCGCCAAGCATTAAAACCCCGCCAGCTCCTGCTGGTCGCCGAATACGCCGCGGAAGACCTGGCAGATCTCGCCCAGGGTGCAGTTGGCCTCCACACATTCCAGGATTACTGGCACCGTATTTTCTTCGCCCCGGGCCACCTCATCCAGCCGGGCCAACGCCGCCTGGACGGCGGCCGGATCCCGTTTCTCCCGGACCTGCGCCAACCGGCTCAGCTGTTCCTGGGCCGCCCGCTCATCCACCCGCAACAGGCCTTGCAATGGTTCCGATTCGGTCACGAACTGGTTGACCCCGACAATGGTCCGCGACCCCGATTCCACCTCCTGGCGATGCTGATATGCGGCATCTGCGATCTCCCGTACCTGGAACCCCTGCTCTATAGCGGTCACCGCCCCTCCAATGCCGTCTATCCGTTCCAGGTATTTCAGGGCCTCTTCTTCCAGCTTGTCGGTCAAGCTCTCCACGTAATACGAGCCGCCCAGGGGGTCCACCACGTCGGCGGTCCCGCTTTCAAAAGCCAGTATCTGCTGGGTCCGCAGCGAGAGTTGGACCGACTCTTCCGTGGGCAACGCCAGGGCTTCGTCGCGGGAATTGACGTGTAATGATTGAGAGCCCCCCAATACCGCCGCCAGGGCTTGCACGGTGCACCGTATAAGGTTGTTGTCGGGCTGCTGGGCGGTCAGGGATACCCCGGCGGTCTGGGTGTGGAACCGCAGCATCATAGACCTGGGGTCTTTCGCGCCGAACCGTTCCTTCATGATCCTGGCCCACATTCGCCGCGCCGCCCGGAATTTGGCCACCTCTTCGAACAGGTTGTTCTGGGCGACGAAGAAGAAGGAAAGCCTGGGGCCGAAGTCGTCCACCGCCAGTCCGGCATCCATCGCCGCCTGCACGTATTCGATGGCGTCGGCGAAGGTGAAGGCCAGCTCCTGGACCGCCGTCGCGCCGGCTTCCCGCATGTGGTAGCCGCTGACGCTGATGGTGTTCCAACGCGGGACATTCTCCGCGCAATACTTGAATACATCCACCACCAGCCGCATGGAGGGCCGGGGTGGATAGGCGTAGGTGCCCCGGGCGATATACTCTTTTAATATGTCGTTCTGGATGGTGCCGGTGAGAGTATCAGCGGACACGCCTTGGCGTTTGGCCACCGCTATGTACAGGCATAGCAGGATGGAAGCGGTGGCGTTGATGGTCATGGAGGTGCTGACCTTATCCAGGGGGATGCCCTCCAGCAGCGCCTCCATATCGGCCAGACTGCAGATGGGCACTCCCACCTTACCCACCTCGCCCTTGGCCAGCACGTGGTCGGAATCGTAGCCGATCTGGGTGGGCAGGTCGAAGGCCACCGAAAGACCCGTCTGCCCCTGGTCCAGCAGGTACCTGAACCGCTCGTTGGTGTCGGCGGCCGTAGCGTAGCCCGAATACTGGCGCATGGTCCAGATACGGCCCCGGTAGGTGTTGGGTTGCACGCCCCGTGTGTAGGGGTACTCGCCGGGGAATCCCACGTCCCGCTGGAAGTCCGGCCCGGCGTCCGCCAGGTTTTCCGGGCTGTAGAGGGCGTCTATCTCCAGGCCGCTGTCGGTGATGAATTGGTCTTGGCGCTGGGGAAAACGGCTGACGCTGGGCCCTAGGGTGTTTTCTTTCCACTCATCCTTACTGCTGCTGGGCATTCTCCGTCTCCTAAACAGACACATTGAGGATTAAGTTGGCCCCGGGACCTCGGCGTGGTGCAATTGTACCCCTCTCCCAGATGACCGCTCAACCGGGAAAGTTGTGGCCACGCCCTGTTGGGCCCAACTTAAGGGGCCAGGGCCATGGATACTAGCGTCACACATATTCACCTACAGACCAGAACAAACATCTAACCAAAAACCGAGTTTGTAACCTTGTAGAATTGAGCAAGGAGATTTGTAGTGGGCATTTCCAAACGGCGAGCGATCGGGTCTTTGATGGCGGCCGCGTCAATAGTATTCTTGGGGGTCCTTACCGCTGGCATCGTGGCTGGCCAGAGCAACACGTGGGTCCGTCAATTCGGAACCTCCTTCACAGATAAGGCGGCGGCCGTGTCCGTGGATCAATCGGGATACATTTATATAGCCGGCCACACGGCCGGGAGACTGATGGACCAGACCAGGATCGGGGGAGACAGCGACGCCTACGTGCTCAAGGTCGACTCCTTAGGAAACCCGGTCTGGGCGCGCCAATTCGGTAGCGTCGGCGCCGATATCGCTTGGTCGGTAGCCGTTGGCGCCGGCGGAGACCTATTCTTGGCAGGTCAGATGGCCCAGGCTCCCCCAAACCGTGCGGCTGTTTCGGGTTTCGCCACCGCCTTTCTTCGCAAATTTAGCAGTGATGGAACCGAGCTGTGGGCCCGCCAGTTTGGCGCTCCCGGCCGGGCGTGGGCTACAGGTGTGGCAGTTGATCCTGCCGGTAACTCCTACGTGGTGGGCCAAACTGAAGAAGCCCTGCCCGGACAAACCAGCTTCGGCTCTAAAGACGCCTTCATCCGCAGCTATGACCCCAATGGCAACGAGCGTTGGACCCGCCAGTTTGGGGCCGGCGGCGGCGACTTTGCCGCGGCTGTGGCCGCAGACGGCTTGGGAAACATTTTTGTCGCCGGCTCCAGCGGAGGGGAGATCACGCTCATCGGGCAGGGTCATCAAGTGACCATCAGGCCCTTCGTTCGAAAGTACCGGCCCGACGGGACTCTGGTCTGGGAACGGCGGCCCCACATCTTTGGTTTCGCAAGATTCTTGGCTGCCGCGGTAGACTCCCAGGGAGGTTTATACGTCGCAGGATGGGTCTCCGGCTCCCTTTCGGGCCAGACGCAGGCCGGCGGTACCGACGCTTTTGTAACAAAAATCAACGGCGAGGGTAACGACATTTGGACGCATCAGTTTGGTACGCCTAAGGAAGATAGGGCTTTAGGCATAGCCGTGGACGAGACGGGTGCCTCGTATGCGGTTGGGTGGACCCGGGGTCTGTTTCCAGGTCAGATTGGGTTGGGCGAAGGAAGTCTGCTGGAGCGGCGGGACGCATTCATCCATAAAATGGACTCCCAGGGTAACGGACTGTGGACTCGCCAGGTAGGCACGCCGTTGGCCCAGCTAGCCAACGGCGTGGTAACCGACGGCGCCGGAAGCCTGTATGTTGTTGGCGAAACCCGCGGGCCTCTTTTGGGTCAGGCTTCCCAGGGAACGGTGGACGCCTTTTTACTGAAGCTGGACGCCGGGCCAGCCGGAGACACCGTAGAGGTTCAAGCCACGGCGATGCCCACCATCGCTGAGTCCGGCGCCGTATCAACTGTACCGCCAACGAAATCGAATCCGACGAATTTACCACCAATCACCCCAATATCCTCCCCCACTATCGCGCCCGTCCCGGAAGTACCCGGCACGTCGGCCTGTTCAGCGCCTCAACTGGGCGGCGGGCCTGTTCAATTGGCCTGGTTCCTGGTTACCATGATACCGGCAGCGCTGGCGGCAGCAGGCGGGAGGAGCCGGCACGGGCGCGGGTCCACCCTTGACGAGGAGCTTCCCTGATGCAACCCGCAGACCTGAACATGACCACCACCGTCACAGGCCATCAGCTTTTCTTGTTTGTCACAATTGCGGATGGCGGAGGGGACCAGCGGAAGATGGCCGAGGGGTTGGATTTGTTGGGGCGGGGCTTGGAGAACATGCACGACGTTGACGGCCAGCCGACAGAGGAGGCGTTTCAGATGGGGCGGTTCCAGTTGTTGCGAGCCGAGGCTGGGATGTCCTCCGAACAACAGATTGCCCATCCGGGGCTCTCGGATTCCCTTGGTCTGATCCGGCTGGAGTGCGCAGCCCTCGAGCCCATCAAGCAATACGAAGCGGTGCTTCGGGCGCTGGTTCAAGGGGCAGGGGGTTCCGTGGAAACTCTCGCCGGGGTGATGCGGCCCAGCAGCTACACCAGCCACGCCATGACCCAGTTCGCCTACGTCCATGCCATGCCGCCGGGGCCCGGCGACAGGTATCCGTTGGCGGCGGTGACGCCCATGAACAAGACCACCGCCTGGTGGGAGATGGACTTCTTGCACCGGGAGAGTTTCTTCCTGCCCCGGTACGACGAGAACGAGGAGATGGTGGTCAAGGGACACGCCCTGGTCTCTGCGGCCGGGGTCCCTTGCGTTAACCGCCGGCTGATCCACGCACCCGAGGGCTACGGTCTGGAGGGGAACTACGACTTTGTCGGGTACTTCGAGTTCGCCGAGGCCGGCGCATCGGTCTTTCGAGAAGTGATGGCTGGGCTCCGCGACACCCGGCAAAATCCCGAGTGGAAGTACGTGGTAGAGGGCCCCGAGTGGTGGGGACGCCGGGTCAGGGACGCCACGGCCTTTCTGGCGAGGGATTAGCCGGGGCCGCTCTAACCAGTGGGACCAGCGTATAGCTCTGTATCGGGATGAAAGTCGCTCCAGGCGAACCAGAAAGAATAATGGGAAGGCAGCCGGGTTAAAACCGTTCCCTCCAACTCCCCGTCTATCGCCCTCCCAGTCAATGCCTGCCATATGGTGCTTGTCTCATCGTCTTGCATCAGCAGCGTTCCGTCTCGCTGGCTATCCTGGGCGGCCGGCCTGAAGTGCAAGGTTCGTCCATCGACCTGGCGTTCGAATACCACTCCAGTCTCCGACCCCAGTTCGAAGGTGACCAGCACATCTCGTCCGGCGAAGAAGTCGTTGATCACTGGTTGGTTGGCGATTTCGCGGAAGGGATATGCTATCGTCTTTCCTTCCAGATCCAGTCCGACCACCAGCTCCTTGGTGGGCAGGCGGTCGTCCTTGTTGGATTCTCCGATGATTCCCGCCGACCCGTTCCGGTAATAGCTTTCGTAACCGTCGCCAACGTTATACCCGCGTTTGTCTAAAACCATGGTGTCCGGGTGAAGGCCCAGCCATTGGGTCCAGGTGGTTTGCAATGACGGGACGATTTCCAGCGATGTGTCTGCCAATGGACCGCGAACGCCCCGGCTGAGGAACTGACTCCAAAGGGTGTCGCTCTGGTGGTCGTACATGACCAGGGCGTTCATGATCAGCTTGCCGGAAACTCCGAATGTTCGTGTAACCCCGGCCATCTCGCGGGCATATACAATGCCCGTAAAACAGAGGGGTCACCAGGTCACCGCGACGGGTTTGCCTCCCACCGTGTCGTTGACGATTTCATGGCGGCTGAGCAGGTTGAGCGGGTATGCCTTGCTCTCCCCATTTATGGACACGCCCAACACCCTTTCCCCGTCCCGCATATTTCGCTGGGCTTCCTCCGCTGACAGGAACACCGGATCTAGTATCGCGGGAATCCCGTCTTTACCCAGCACCGTGATGATGTTCAGGTCCAAGGCGGCTGCGCCAACCAGTGGTCGCCCGTTGTCAGTTTGCGCAATGGTGACTTTCTCGCTGCGCAGCTTCAAGAACGTTTGACGTAATTGGGGCAAAAAAAGCACCGCTATCAAAAGTCCCACCAAAAGTATTGGGACGATGTATCCCATCTTCATGATGTCTCCATCCACCACGTGCCCGGCGAGCCCGAATCTGCAGCATGTTCGCCGGGTATTGGCCTTGAGAGTCTTGTTAGGGATATGATGCGGACCGTTGGCATATGGTGCCTTTATAGCTGCTCGGTGATGGAAATTGCCCGGGCGCCGCAGGATTCAATGATTTGCCGACAGTTTCCCGTGGGGGTTATACTCACCTTCACAATCGCCTTCTCGAGCATTGCGAAGGCATTGTAGCCAGAGAAAGCCGGAAAAACGATCGGTATCAGATGAGGAGGATCCAGCTATGGCAAAGATTCGACATATCGCCCTGACCGCCAAGGACCCGGATGCGGTGGCCGCCTTTTATAGGGAGGCCTTCGACCTGGAGGAGATACGCCGCAGCGACAACGGAGCGGTTTTCCTATCCGACGGCTACATCAATCTGGCTATCCTGAACTACAAGACCAACGCTGATGCCGATGTCGGCCCCAACGGCCCCAACTACGATGGCATCCACCACATAGGCTTCCAAGTGGACGACCTGGAGTCTGCTTCCAACAAGCTGGATAAAGTCAAGGGCAAGCGCCTGCAAAGCAGGGATGCAGTGGACGCAGCCATGGGGCCCCAAGGTCCCCGCAACTTCGAGATGAAGTGGGCCGGTCCCAGCGACGTGGTCATCGACGTTTCCCACACCGGTTGGCAGACCAGCAAATAATCCCCTGGTTTACGACGGCAACTGGGCTGGCCTAGTGGGATGGCGGCTTTGATCTGATGCCATGTCATCCCTCGCCGGGCTCGGGATCTAAAGTGGTTGAGACGGACTTACGGTGAACCACACCAACGCCTTTAGATTCTTCGTCCGCCTCCGGCTGACTGGTTCAGCATGACAGTAGGGGCGCACGGCCGTGCGCCTCTACGTTTAATTTGACGAAGGCCTGCCGTATCAAATATGCCCACTAGCCTAGATAAAAACCTGCCCTCCGCCGGCCACCACTTTGCCGGCTTTCATCACGGTAGCGACCCTTTGCAAAGCAGTGATGTCGGTGGAGGGGTCTCCGTCAACCAATAATATGTCCGCCTGCTTCCCCGGCGCCAAGCTGCCCACGGCATCCCCCAAGCCAATGGCCTCCGCCGCCAGGCTGGTGGCCGACGTGATCACCTTTTGGGCCGGCACTTCCAGGCTGTTCACCAAAAACTCCAACAGCAGGGCGAATTCGTCGATGCGCGTGGCCGTGGAGCCCGCGTCGCTGCTGGCCACCACCTTGGCCCCGGAATCGAACATCCGCTTGATTGACTCGTAGCGGGGCTCCAACAACGCCTCCCTGCCCGCCCGGTCCATCACGTCCTGTATGTCATCCAAGGGGACCCGGTACCAACTGGCGGGAAAGCCCAGGCTGATAAAAGTCCCCTTGGCGCTGATCTCTTCCAACACAGCCTCATCCACTCCCAATCCACCGGGATGCAGCCAGGAGCAATGCTCCAGACAGTCGACGCCGGCCTCCAACGCCAACTTGATGGCCGTGGTTGGGTGCACGTGGGCCGCCACGTGCTTGCCCATGCGGTGGGCTTCCTCGGTGGCGGACCGGAACTCCTCCAGGGTGTATTGGGACGCCAACGGATTGCTGCCCGGCGTGGCGTTGCCGCCTGAGCCGAATATCTTGATGCAGTCGGCGCCGCCTTTTATCAGGTATCGGACCGCCTTTTTCATTTCGTCAGGAGTGTCCGCCTCCAGGGATTTGTAATGAGACTGTCCGCCGGTGGTGGTCAACGCCGCGGCGCATGAGACCACCCTGGGCCCCGGTATCACTCCCTTATCTATTGAATCTCGCACCGACACGGTGATGAATCCCTTGCCTCCCAGGTCCCTTACGGTGGTGACGCCCGTTTTGATGGCCAGAAAGGCGTTTTTAACCGCCAGGATCATCATCTCTTCGCTGGTGGCGGTGCGGGCGTCCCGGGCGCTGAAGGCCTCGCCCGTATTCACCAGATGGACGTGGGCATCCACCAAACCGGGCATGACGGTCATGCCGCCGCCGTCAATGATCTCCGCGCCCTCCGGTGGCGCCAATTCGTCCTGAGTCCCCAAGGCCTTTATGCGGTCCCCATCCACCAGCACAGCGCCATTATCCAATGACCCGCCTTTGCCATCGATCAACCTTCGGGCCTTGATCAACGTGGTCATGACGTTACCTTTCCTAGTCTGCGCTGCTGTGTTGAAAGTTTTGGGCGTTATGGGGAAAACGTCGAAGGCCGGCCAGGGAACCTAATCAATTACGGCGATGGCCTCGATCTCCACGTCCAAGCCCGGTTCTGCCAGGGCGGTGATCTCCACCAAGGTGTTGGCAGGATACTCCCCTTTGAAATATTCCTCGAACAGGGTTTCTTGTTCTTCGACGTTGGCCCGCCAGTCGGCAATGCTGGTGACAAAGGTTGTTATCTTGGTGATGTCTTTGGGCGAGCCCCCTTCCGCCTCAACTATGCGAATGATCCGGTCCAGAGTGACCCGCAACTGTTCCATAACCGGTTTTCCCTGTCCTTGGGTTCCACGCGCAGTGCAACCGGCGATGAATACCAGGTTGCCGCTACGCACAACCCTGCTGTAGCTGGGCCCAGATGGGGCGATATCTGGGTAATTCCGCCTTATCTTATCCATTGAGCCCTCCCATTCGGGTTCACGGCTGTTCACACAATCTATTGCGGCTTGCGAAGTATACGCACGGTGGAACGGTCAATACTAACCTATAGACCCGGCCATGCCCAACGGCAGTTGGTTAGCAGGCAGTGGAACACTGCCGGAGGCCCGAAACCAATTCATAAAGGCCCTCGTGATTCGAGAGCCTTTATCGATGCATGAACGGTTATGCAATTTTCCAGCTAATACAGATGGCAGGAAACCCAATGTTGGGGGCTAGGTTCCTTGGCCTCGGTCACATCCACAGAACACCGGTCCATGGCGAAGGGACACCGCGGATGGAAGTAGCATCCCGGAGGCGGGTTCAAGGGGGACGGGACCTCCCCCATCAAGATCATCTCATCCTGCACCGTGTCGGGATGTGAAGGCAGAGCGGCGGACATCAATGCCTTGGTGTATGGATGCAGAGGGTTTTCAAATAGCTCTTTCACCGGAGCCAATTCTACGATCTGTCCCAAATACATCACCGCCACCCAAGTGCACATGTAGCGGACCGTGGCCAGGTCGTGGGCGATGAGCAAATAGCTTACGTTGTACTCGTTTTGCAAGTCTTTTAGGAGGTTCATGATCTGGGCGCGTATTGAAACGTCCAGCGCGGAAACCGGCTCGTCCAAAACGATGACCTTGGGGTTCAAGGCCAGGGCCCTGGCAATGGCCAACCTTTGCCTTTGGCCGCCGCTGAATTCGTGGGGGAATAGATTGGAGTGGTATTCGTTCAACCCCACGTCGTTAAGCAGTTTTTGAACCCGCTCCATCACCCCGCCGCGGTCCATGTCCCAGTTGATCACCATGGGCTCGGCGATGAGGTCCCGGACACGCATTCTGGGATTCAAAGAACTCCAAGGGTCCTGGAACACCGCCTGCACCGAGCTGCGGTATTCCCTGCGTTTGGCCTGGGTCGTCAAGTGAACATCCTCACCCTCAAACAGAATACTGCCGTCGGTAGGCTCCTCCAACATCAGCAGCATCTTGGCGGTGGTGCTTTTTCCGCAACCTGACTCCCCAACCAAGCCCAAAGTCTCTCCCACACGCACCTCAAACGAGACGCCGTCCACAGCCTTGATCCAGCCGGTGATCTTGGAAAAAAGCAGACCTTTGGTCACCGGGAAATGTTTCTTCAGGTCCCGGGCCTCTAGAATGATTTGGCCGTTGCCGGACGTTTCCGGCGTCGTGGTCATGCCAGCCTCCAGCAAGAGGCGTAGTGGGTTTCAGACTGGTCTATCTGGGGTGGATACTCGGTCCGGCAACGGTCCATGACATGCGGGCAGCGAGGGGCAAATGGGCAGCCCTCGGGCAGGTCGTGCAAGGTGGGAGGTTGTCCCTCAATGGAGTACAAACGCTCCACGTCCTGTTCCATCTTGGGGACCGATGCCAGCAAGGCCTCGGTGTAGGGATGTGAAGGATGGTTGAAGATGTCCCGGACGCTTCCCATCTCCACGATTCTGCCTGCGTACATCACCGCGACCCTGTCGCACATCTTCGCCACGATGCCGAAGTCGTGGGTGATGAAGATGAGTGAAAGGTCCGATTCCTTTTGGATGTCTTTTAACAGCTTCAAGTATTGGGCTTGAATGGTCACGTCCAACGACGTGGTGGGTTCGTCGGCAATAAGGACCATGGGCTCGCATGAAATCCCGATCGCGCCCACCACCCGCTGGCGCATACCGCCGCTCATCTGGTGGGGATAGTCTCGCATTCTGGTTTCCGCGGCGGGAATATTCACCTTACGCAGAACTTCCAGCGCCTGATCTACAACGCTTCTGTGGGGGATGTCATGGTGAAGCTTGATGGCCTCGGCAACCTGACTCCCTATGGAAAAAACCGGGTTCAGCGAGGTCATGGGGTCCTGGATGATTAGGGCGATCTTGCTGCCCCTGATGTTGGTCATCTCACCTTCGCTGAGCTGAAGCAAGTCCTCGCCATCTAAGACGATCTTGCCTGACACGATGCGTCCCGGCGGAATGGGCACCAGCCGCATCATCGATAGCATCGTGACGGATTTGCCGCAGCCCGACTCACCCACGATGCCCAGGGTCTCGCCTTTACGCAGGTTGAAACTAACACCATCCACCGCTTTTACCGTTCCAAAGCGGGTGCGGAAGTAGGTGCGGAGGTCTTCCACCTCAAGGACTATTTCTCCGATCGTCGCAGACTCCACCACGATATTTTACTTTCACATCCTTCCACTGATTTCAAGCCATCGATTTCCACAATCAAGTTTATCGAATTGTACTAGGGTTGGTCCCGTACTATGGTTACGGCTTATTTTGCTTTGGGATCTCCAGCCTCTTAGATATCGTCTCGGGGCTAGGTGTTCGAGGCGAGCAACACTGTATAATCGCCCAATTTCATTGTCAAGCGACATCACCTGTGTTGACCGTGATTCTAACGATTGACCGATCTATATTCAGTGCCACTCACCAGCGTCGCCGGAGGGTGAGACGACCTCAATGACGCCTTCATCCTGTTCCTGACCAATGCGAAAATCAGCATAGCCAGGTTGGCCAACAAGGCTGAGCCCACAGCAGAATAGGTTACCGGCCTGAGCAGTATGATGGTGCCTCCCTTGTCGCAGCACAGGGCATTGCGATAGGCGCCGTACTCATAACCCGCCCAAGCTCCGGCCAGACCGCCCAGGATCGCCACCGTTACCATCATCGTCACCAACAGCTTGGTATTGCGGTCAATATTGAACCAGGCCAAAATGCTGCCCGATCCGGCGCCCATCCCGGCGGCGCAGAGTTGCAGGATAAACCATGCCTGGGCCGACTGGGAGCTGGCAAAAATGAAAAGGCCCCAGGCAACGGTGATGGACACCATGCTGGCTGCCCCAGCCAGAAAGAACCCGGATATGATTCTGGCGGCGATGATCAACGCCGGCTGAAACTTGTACACCATGTCCCGCAATGGGTTTTCAACAACTCCTTCGAATCGATCCGCTTAGCAGACTGCCGACGCTCCCTCTATTATATTCTAACGCCTTTCGGTTGATATCGGATTGAAATCCAGGGAGAGAGTGGCAGCCACTAGCTTGGAATACGGCCACCGTTTATAATTGGGACTCCGTAGGTCCTCCGGGCGGGTGTAGCTCAGTGGTAGAGCTCCAGCCTTCCAAGCTGGTCACGTGAGTTCGATTCTCATCACCCGCTCCACGCCCCAGACAAAGCTAAGGCCCCTGCGTTTGCCGGGGCCTCTTTAAGGGACTCTCATTTTTTGACTTACGCCTGATTAGTTAGACTTTAAGCCACCCTAGCGTTTTAGGTAATCAGCCAACACGCCGCGGAAATCGAGGGTGTTCGGACTAAGCCGGCCCAGGGGTCCCCGTTAACGGCCCGCCGCCGCGTGCTGGCGGGCTGCTGCTCTGACCGTGTCCGCGTCCAGCACCGCTACTAGTTCACCATTTTCCGCCGCCTGAAAGGCGGAGTCCTGATGGAACTCCTCTACCAGCGCGGCCATCAAGGCTTCGTCTATGCTTGGCGCCGGGCCGTCGCCTTCGGAGGCTAGATGGCCCCGGATCTCCTCAGTTAGGACCTCCACCTCAACCGCCCGCCGCTGGATCTGGCCCAGGTGATCCAGGTGTTTGCCCAGGTAGCAGCCGCCAAATTGCATTATCTCGCATTGCCGCCCGTCTAGCTCGGAGTTGCTCAGGTACCTGGGCTCCAATTCTTTCTCTTCCAGGTAGTCCCTGGCTTCCTGGTCTTCCGAGTCGGGGTTCTCCAGGTCAAATATCAGCTTGACCCGGTACATGAAAAATTCAGCCGGCTCTACTTGCACGAACACGGTGTCACATCCTACGCCAATTCAAGGGCGGCAACCCGCCGGCCGCCGCCGCTACCTGCCCGCGGCCCGGAGGACCCGGTCCACGTTCTCAGACCCTTGCTTGATAGAGCCGTCATCTATGCCGTGCATGGCATCTATGACCGCGTCGTGGAATGGTGTGGTAACGGCTACCTCCCGCCCTTTCTCAGAGACCAATCCATTCATGAAATCGATCTCGGATTGACGGCCTTTCTTGACATCTTGGGCCATGGACGCCAGCCAGTTCACGTTGCCGCCACGGGTGCTCATGAAGTCGTCCAACTCTTCGAAAACGTCGCCCTTGTCCGCGTCGGCCCACATGGCGGCGGGCTTACCGCTCATGTCCACTACGTTCAAGCCCATGGCCAGACCCACTTGGGCGCCTTCTTTGGCCAAGTGGATCCGTATCATCCTGAGTCTGGCATCCAGCGCCATCTCTTGCGAACCCATGCCGGAAATAGAAGAGATGGCGTTGCCCATGCCGTTCTGGCAAAGCTTGGACCACCGCTCACCCCACAGGTTGTCGGTGGCGTAGGCGGCATCTATGCAGTCCAGTTTTTTGGCTATGCCTTCGGAGCGGTTTGTGACGCGGCCATCATGCTCGCCCACCCGGAACACGGTGTGGCCGTGGTCCCGGCCCGGCTCGCCGCCTCGCAAAACATGGCCCGGTTCCCAGAGGGCGACCTCGATGTGCGATGCGATGCAGCCCAACGCATTATCGCTGCCAACGATGCCGCCGATCACCGGGTCGTTCCAGCAGTTCTGGATGGACAGGAAGAAACCATCTGGCTTCACGTACCGCTTGATGAAGTGGGTAGCCCATTCGGTGTCGTAGGACTTTACGGTGATGAACGCGATGTCGAACAGATCATGGATGCCTTGGGCCTCGGTCAGATGCATGGCGTTCACTGGCACGGTGAAGTCACCCTGGCTGCCGCTGGCCCTAAGACCCTTGGACTTCATCGTCTCCACGTGCTCGGGCCACATGTCGATGAACGTCACGTCTTCGCCTTCTCTTACTAGAAAGGCCCCTACATAGCTGCCCACGGCCCCCGGTCCCATGATCGCTATCTTATCCGCCATGATTTGAACCTCCTGTCGCGGTTGCCCTCACCCAGACCCGCCTTCGGCGGACCATCCCACTCCCAGCGGGAGAGGGAACGAGGGAGAATGTTTTGTTCAAAGGCTACTCCTATTCGTGTGTGCTTGCATCCCTAAAGATCATGGAGTTGCCAGACATTCACCGGTTATAGGGTCACCATGCGGGCCGTGAAGATATGGGGGAGCGCTATTATCTCCTCCATGACGGCGGGTGGAACAGGGTCGTCAAGCCCCAAAACCATCATGGCCCGGCCCCTCATGTTAAGGCGGCCGACCTCCATGAAACTGATGTTGATATTGTGCTTGCCGGCTATGGTCCCCACTGCGCCGATGGACCCAGGCTGGTCCTGGTTGTCAACAAATAGCATGTAGGGGGTGGTAGGGGTGATATCCAGCCAGTAATCGTTGACCTTGACGATATGGGGCTCGTCGCGCATGGAGGTGCCTGACAGGGTAATGCTCCCTTCGGTGGTCTCCAAGGTGGCGGTCAAGATGCTGGCGTATTCCTGGGCGACGTCGTTGCGCTGTTCGGTGACGTTCAATCCCCGCTGCTGCGCCAATAGGGGAGCGTTGATCAGATTGACGTGCTGGCTGCTGACCGGTGACAACAATCCCGCCAGGACGGCGGCCTTCAAAATAGGGGATTCGTGCTGGGAGATTTCACCTTCATGCCTGATGGTAAGTGCAACGGGCTGGCCGCCGGCCATGAACGTAAGCAACTTTCCCAGGACCGTACCTACCTGAATGTAAGGGGCCACCACTTCGTGAATCTCCGGCGGCAGGAACGGCGCGTTCACAGTGTTGCGGGCGGGTTGTCCGCTTAATACCGCCAGCACCTGCTCGGCCGCCTCGATGGCCACCTCCCGCTGGGCCTCCTCAGTGGATGCGCCCAGATGAGGCGTGACCAGCACTTTGGGATGCTTGGGCAAGGGACTGTCCACCGGCGGCTCTTGGGCGAAAACATCAAGGGCCACGCCGCCAAGACGGCCGGCATCCAAAGCCTCCAGCAGGGCCGCCTCGTTGATGAGCTCCCCCCGGGCCACGTTTATCAGCCGTGCTCCTTCTTTGATGATCGCAAGTTGTGGGGCGCCGATCATCTCGCGGGTTCCGTCGGTTAGCGGCGTGTGCAACGTCACGAAATCGGCCTGGGCCAGCATCTCCTCCAGGGTCAAAAGCTCCACGCCCAAACGCCGGGCGTATTCCGGCGCGACGAAGGGATCGAACCCCACCAGGCGCATGCCGAAGCTCTGGGCGCGGCGGGCCACCTCGGTTCCCACCCGGCCCAGGCCGGCGATACCCAGGGTCTTGTTTCGCACCTCAATACCCATGAAAGCGCTGCGCTTCCATTGGCCTTCTTTCATGGACTGGTTGGCGTCTGGAATGTTGCGCGACAGGGCTAGCATCAAGGCGACGGTGTGCTCAGCGGCCGCTACGGTGTTGCCTGTGGGCGCGTTCACCACGGCGATGCCAGCTCCGGTGGCGGCGTCAAGGTCGATGTTATCCACGCCGATGCCAGCCCGGGCGATCACCCGCAGCTTGCTGCCCTGTTTGATGACCTCCGAGGTCACCTTAGTCTCGCTGCGGACCACCAAGCCCTCGTAACCGCCCACCACCGCCAGCAACTCCGGCGGCTTCATGCCCGTCATCACGTCGACCTGCACCTCGGGCCGCGACTGCAGCAGCTCCACGCCTTCGTTAGCAATGGGGTCCGAAACTAATATCTTGGACATGAACACTTATCCTATTCCAGCAACCGTATGACAAGCCCCTAACCGGAGGCCCAGCCTAGACTATAGCACAGGCGATTGTGGCGCAAGAGTGGGGTGGTAGACGCCATTCTGACAACCTCAATCATCTCGGTATGAACGCATGCCCAGGCTTAGGTTTGGTTCACCCACATGAGTGTGATAATCGGGTGAGGATTTGCGGTCGGGGTTGGGTGTACTATACCTGAAAATCGTCGGCCCCAATGATTTTCTCTCCGGAGTTGCCGATACCATGGACGATCAAATAAAAACGGTCCTCTTCGTAGACGACAACCCCAACGTCCGGTCATACGTAAAGTTCGCCCTTGAAGACGCCGGCTACCATTTCATCGAGGCGGCCGATGGCTGGACCGCGATGGAAACGGTTGAAGAGCAAGAGCCGGACTTGATCGTGTTGGACATCATGCTGGGCGACCCGGACATGAACGGACTGGACGTGTGCAAGCGGCTTCGGGAGCAAGGCATCACCACACCGGTTATCTTTTTGACCATCAAGGACCGGGCTGAGGATGCCCACTTTATGGAACGGGCTTTTTCACTGGGCGCAGACGATTACGTGACCAAGCGGGAGGAGTTGCGCCGGGAAGAGCTCCGGAGGGGCATGCCTCCCACGGAATACTTGGAGCGCAAGTCGGATATGGGTGAGCTCATCGCGCGTATCAAGGCCCGGTTGACCCGCGCCGGTGGCGTAGTAGACCGCGAATATGACAACTATCTGAAAGTCGACCTGGCAGGCGGGAGGGTTCAGGTGAAGTTGGAGGGGTCCTGGAAGGATGTCTATCTAACTGCCACTGAGTTTGCCATTCTTAAGACCCTGGTGGAACATGACGGGCCTGCAGTGCACAAAGAGCAGATCATGGCTGCCGCCGGGATAGAAGGAGACGAAAGCTCCCTCCAAAACCATATCATGAGGCTTCGCCAAAAGCTGGAGCCCAATCCCAGAGACCCGGCATACATCGTCACCCACTACGGCGTGGGATACCGGTTCCGGGCCCTCGATTAAGGCCTCTGAGGGATGTTTAACCTGCCGGTCTACACCAACTTGGCCACCTTTGTCGGCTTACTGTTTGGCGCATTGGCTATTGGAATCGTCCTGGCTGCCGGCGCCGCCTGGTTGCTCGCCCGCCGGAAGAATAGGCCTTTGCCCGATATCGACACCGGAGAAAAAGAGGTGCTCTACCTCATGTTCAGCCGCCTCAGCCATCGCCTAAAGGCGGTAGGCGAGGTCGTGCGGGGGCACCTCCGGGGTTTCAGCGAGGACCTGCCCAAAGACGCCGAACGGTGGCGCGTGGCCCGGCGGGCTATCTCCGAGGAGGTCTCCGAAGTCGACGGCCTAATCCAGCGTTTGGACCTGATGGTCCGCCTGGGAATGACCGGCCAACCCCTGGTAATGGAGCCGGTGAACGTCCCGGCGTTGCTGGAGGACCTGCTGGTGGAGTTCGCCCCGGCCGCCGATGCTAAAGGGATTTCCCTGGGCGGAACGGTCCGCAACCCCGGCCAAGACGTTCAGACCATATCGGCGGACCAGCAGGCCCTGAAGGAGGTATTCGCCAACCTGCTGGAGAACGCCGTGAAGCACAACGGCCCCGGCACCGAGGTAACCGCCCAGGTGGGGCAACAACACGGCCAGGTGACCGTCCGAATAGGCGATAACGGCAATGGCGTGCCAACTGATGTGCTGACAACTCTGTTTGAGAGGGGCAACCGCAGCTACAGTCCCGGGACCGCCAGGGGCACGGGAATGGGGCTTTACCTGTGCAAGATGCTGGTGGAGCTTCACGGAGGCAGGATTGAAGCCCTTAGCCCGCAGGGAGCAGGGACCGAGTTCATCATCACGTTGCCGCCGCGCAGGTCCGGATAGTTACCAGTGTTTCCGTTTTAGGCAACACGTTGGGAGTTGGTGAGGAAATTGTGATGGCTTTAGACCCACACTAATGGAGAGCAACTCAACTCGAGGAGGAACCCCATGATTGTGAAAAATGTCATCGCCAACGCCCGTCTCGCAATCCTGTTCGGCACAATCTTGATGCTGATGTCCGTAGCCTGCATCTTCTTTGGCGAACCGGATGCGCCGGCCCCGGTCGCAACTTCAACATCTGCGCCTATTCCCACCGTGCCGGCCACCTCAGCCGAGCCCGTTCCCGCCGTGCCGGCAACCATAGCCGAGCCCGCGGCGACCAAGGCGCCCGGAGAAACCTTGGCTGCGGCGGTGCCTACGGCCCCAGTGTGCCAGTCCGAGCAGTTCGTTGAGCTGTCGGTCCTCATTACGCCTGTAGACGCCGGTTCCGTGGAAATAGCCGGTTCCGACATCCTGACCGACGGAGACGCAACGCCGGTTTGCAAGGATGACTTGATTCGTCTTATCGCCAGGCCTCAGGATGCCATCATATGGCGCTTTGACCACTGGGAGAACGATATTTCGGGACTCCACGCCGCGGAAGACCTGAAGACAAATACCGACAAAAGCGTCAGGGCCGTTTTCGTCAAGGTCAACGCCCCGACTAGGATCCCACAGAGTTTCTATGAATTAAGAATCAACGGCGGCACGGTGGAGACTGAAACCGTGTCCTTGGATTTTGGCACGGTTAAGGTCTCTCCAGCGCCGGTTGCCGGGTCTAGAGCCTACGCAGAGGGGACCATTGTCACTTTGACGCCTCAACCTCAAGCTGGATATGAGATTGGACAATGGTCTGGCGCCTGTTTGGGCACGGCAATCTGCGCGGTGACCATGAGCAGCAAGCGGGAAACCGCGATTGCGTTTCAGCCGCGCCAATTCAATCTGTCCGCGAGGGCCAACCCATCCACCGGAGGCATAGTGTCTCCCAGCGGGACCGCCAGCTACCCATACGGCACAAAGGTAACCGTGACATTCACCGAAGCCGAAGGCTACGAATTCAAGGGTTGGACCGGAGCATGCGCCGGCACGGGCCCATGCGAGTTAGTGATCGGCCAGGACCTCGACGTTACCGCTGCCTTCGCCATCCGGTCCTTCACTCTAAATGTGTTTGCCGAACCTTCCCAAGGTGGCAACGTATCGCCCGCCGGCGCCACGGTTCACCCCCACGGGGGTCAAGTCGTCCTTATGGCACAAGCGTCGGCCGACCATGTTTTCCTGGGGTGGGATGGTGACTGCTCCGGCACCGGGCCGTGCACGGTCACCATGGACTCAAACAAGACGGTCACCGGCCGATTTGACGATATCCAGGATTTCACCTTGTCCACCCAGATTAACCCTCCAAGCGCGGGCACTATTACTGGCGCGGGTAGCTTTATCGAAGGGGAGACAGCCACCGTCGCCTTCAACCAGGATGCCACCCAAGCACAGAAGTTTGCATTCATTGGCTGGGAGGGCGCTTGCTCAGGAACAGGCGCGTGTACCGTGACCATGCACCAGAACCAACAGGTCACGGCCAACTTTGTACGGCAACAATACTCGCTGAACGTCAGTGCGTCCCAGGGCGGCAGCGCCTCACCCTCGGGCAGCAACCCGTACAACTCTGGTAGCCAGGTGACCGTGACGGCCACGCCCAACGATAACTATCTGTTCAGCGGGTGGAGTGGCGACTGCTCAGGTGCTGGTCCCTGCGTCATAATTATGGACGGGCACAGGAACGTGTCCGCCTCCTTCCGAGCGTTGGCTAGGCCAGTCCCAACGCCGGTACCTACGCCAGTCCCGACGCCGGTAGCTACGCTAGTCCCAACACCGGTACCTACGCCAGTCCCGACGCCGGTAGCTACGCTAGTCCCAACACCGGTACCTTCGCCAGTCCCGACGCCAGTGCCTACAGCGGTTCCCACGCCGGTACCTACCCCTACGCCCACACCGGTACCGCCTACTCCCACGCCGGTATCCACGCCCACCCCCACGCCTACGCCCACGCCTACACCCACGCCAGTGCCGCCTACTCCCACGCCTACACCTACGCCCGTACCGGCACCTGCCGGTAGAATCGTCTTCGATTCAGACCGAGACGGCAACCGCGAAATCTACGTTATGAACGCCGACGGGTCGGGACAGACGAGACTAACGAACAACCCCACGTTCGATCACACTTCTTCCTTGTCGCCGGACGGCGACAGGATCGCCTTCACATCAGATCGAGACGGCAACCAAGAGATATACGCGATGAACGCCGACGGCTCCGGCCTGACCAGGTTGACAAATAACCCCGCCAACGATTTCGTTGCTTCCTGGTCGCCCGATGGCACCAGGATCGCCTTCGCCTCCCGCCGGGACGGCAACGAAGAGATATACGCGATGAACGCCGACGGCTCCGGCGTGACCAGGTTGACAAATACCTCCGCTCACAGTTCCTCTCCTTCCTGGTCGCCCGATGGGGCGCAGATTACATTTTCTTCCAACAGGGACGGCAACTACGAGATATACGTGATGAACGCCGATGCCTCTGGCCCAACCAGGCTGACAAATAGCCCCGCCACCGATAGTGCACCTTCCTGGTCGCCCGACGGCGTCAGGATCGCTTTCTACTCCCAGCGGGACGGCAACGCAGAGATATACGCGATGAACGCCGACGGGTCTGGTGTGACCAGGCTGACAAATAACCCCGCCGACGATGGGGCACCTTCCTGGTCGCCCGACGGGGCACAGATTGCCTTCTTTTCCCTCCGGGACGGCAACTATGAGATATACGTGATGAACACCGATGGCACCAACCAGACCAACGTCACCAACCATGGGGCCCAGGATGATGATCCCTCCTGGGGGCCTTAAGCACCCAGATATAGCCGCTTGACCCCACGCAGCCGCGCCGTTAGGATGGCCGGTGCTCTCAGCCGTCCATCCTTTTAGTTGGCGAACGGCAACTTTGGGCTGTCCGGCGGATACCCAATGGCCGGGGTTTTGACGTATTGCAGCAAATACACTACGCTACTATCTGTTGACAGCTATACAGGAGGTGCTTCTTGCCTGAAAAGAAGAAGCGTTTTACTCTGGACCTGGACCCCGACGTGCAGAGGCGCCTGAAGGTAGCCGCTGCTTTGAAGGGCATTAGTATGCGCCAATTTTGCGTGTCGGCCATCGAGAAGGAACTGGCGCAAGACCATGACGCTGTGTTCCAGACACCTCGCTTTACCGAGAAGGGTCTAGATGAACTACTAGCCCTGAGGGAAGAAATATTCGGTGGAGAGATGCTTCCCGGGGATTCCACCGATATAATCCGGGAAGAAAGGGAACTGAGGACCAAAGAACTTGAACGGCGAAGTCGTAGTTGACGCCAGTGTGGCCGTAAAGTGGCTGGTACGCGAGGTTTATTCCGACCAAGCTGAAATCCTTACCCGCGCATGGGTGCGGCAAGGAACACGGATCATTGCGCCATATCTAATGCCGGTGGAAGTTTCCAATGCCTTGCTCCGAAAGGCTCGGGAAAGAAGAATTACCGTGGAATCTGCAGCCGCTTTGGTCGAAACCCTGGTGAACAGAGATATTACCATGTGGGAACCGCCGGACCTCCATTCCAGGGCTTTGCAGCTTGCCGAGATTCTGGACCAGAGCGCAGTCTATGACTCCCACTATCTGGCCCTGGCGGAGATCATGGACTGCGATTTGTGGACCGCAGACGAACGGTTTCACCGGGCAGCTTCCCCAAGGTTCCCCAGGGTTCGTTGGATAGGCGAAGGCTAAACCCAGTAAGCCAAACCCCACTAGTAGCTAAAACAAAGAGCGTAGAAATATGGCCACGGCATTCACCGAGGAAATGATTGGCTTGGGCGGCGCCAACCCCACTCTAAGCAGGATTTATGCGATTTAAGGCCGGCCCGAATTCCACGTCAACACCCGCTTTTCCACCATTGAGGTTACGTTGAGCATGCTTTTCGGCCATTGATATACTCTTTGAAGCTGCTAAGGCTCAAAGTTTAGTCGTGAACATATTTTTTGCATGTTCCATCGGTTTGCGATTCGGTGGCGGTCATTCGCCGCGGCAATCATGTTGGCCTCCCTGGCTGCGGTGGCATGCGCCCCGCTGCCCGAACCCACGGCAGTACATCTAGAGCCCACGGAATCTCCCACTGCGGCGCCCATTGACATTGCCTCTTTGATCACCCCTCCCCCACCCGAGCCGACACGACCACCAACCAAAGAGCCCACCCCACAATCCACGATTCAAGAATTCGTCCCCCCGACACCTGTCATCCCAACGCCACCCCCTCCCAACATCGAGGCCACGGTGGAGGCCCGCCTGCAAGAGGTCACGGCCGATTTCATCCGCTCCCTAGACCAGGAAGCCGGAGGCCCCACCTCCGGCTTTCGGGCCACCTTGGAGGCGTTGCTACAAGAGGTGGCGGCCGATTTAGTCCGGTCGCTGACCTCCGAAACATCGGCGCCCGCAAACCCCACCCCGGGAACCCTCCAACCGGACACTAACGATTCTGCCACCGGCGCCCCGGCGGCCGTTCTCGTCCCCACTCCCTTGCCGGTACCAACAATAACTCCGTTGCCGGATGCTACTCCCATCCCCGGTCCAACTCTCATCGACTTCATCTACACCGATTGCGCCTATGGGTTGGTCGGCTGGTGGCCCGGTGAGGGTAACGCGGAGGACGCGTTGGGACCCAGCCATGGCTCATTGTACGGAAACGTCACCTTTGAACCGGGGATGATAGATCAGGCATTCAGATTCAATACCCCGTCCGACTACGTATTTATGCCCCCAAGCGAAGAAATAAACACCAGAGGGCCATACCCAGAGCGGACCATAGCCTTGTGGTACAAAGGTGAGGAAGTCGAGACGAAGCAAACCTTGTGGGAGGAAGGTAATGTCCGCCGGGGCCTGGGGATCTATGTTGAGAGTGGGTCCGTCAAGATCCGGGGGTGGAACAATGTTTTAGCGCTCGGCGGCAGGATTCAACCGTGGGGACCCAAGTCTATCAGGGGGCCTATCGTCCCAGGTGTCTTCTACCACATCATCCTGATTTTAGACCAGCCATCAGGGACCCTAAGCGCTTATCTGGACGGCGAACTGATCGGACAGGAGTTGGAGATCGGGATGCTTTCCGCCCATGGCAATGCCCGCGTTGGGACCGTTTCCGGCCTGATCGACGATATCCTAGTTTTCAACCGAGCCCTGAATGATACCGAGATAGCAGCGATCTTCGAGGCCAGGAGCTCTCGGCTATCCACTCCGTCGTCACTATCGGGTTCCGCCCCCACACCCGTGACTTTGACGAAGGAGGAGGTGGAGCATCGTGTACGGTATGGGATCTCACTGGACGGGCGTGATCTTAGAGGACAGAACCTATGCAACGCACAACTCAATAGGGGACATTTTTTTGAAACCGACCTATCTGGAGCTTCGTTGACCGATTCCCAACTCGTTGGGGCTTACCTCTACAGATCAGATCTATCCAACGCCAACCTCACCGACGCGCAACTTACAACTGCTGACCTTACCGACGCCAACCCCGCCGGGGCCAACCTCACGGGCGCCAACCTTGATAGGGCCAATCTTAGTTTCGCTAATCTTACGGAAGCAAATCTCACCGGCGTCAGCCTGGTTGGAGCCGATCTTAACTTCGCTAATCTCACGGGAGCAAATCTCACCGGCGCCAATCTGGAAGACGCCGACCTATCCGACGCAGACCTTAGCGGGGCCAACCTCGCCGGCGCCAACCTCACCGGCGCCATCATGGAATGAGCAGATCCGACGCCGATCTTGGCCCCCATTCCCAGCCCTCGAACAACACCTTCCCCTGTCCACCAGGCCTTCCCGCCATCCAGCTGCGTTAGGCGCCGCCATTTAACCGGCCCCGAGCCATCAGCCCTTAAGCTAAATCGGGCACCATAAGACCCGCTCTTCCACCGTCGAGATCAAATTGACTCAACTGTTCTCCCTCTGATACGTTTGGTAACGTCGGATATGCTCAAAGTTTAGTGGTGCACACAGCTGCTTGATGTTTGATCGCCTTGTGATCCGTTATGGGTTAGCCGCCGCAGCCATCATGTTAGCGTCCTTGAACGCGGCGGCCTGCGGCCCGGTGCCCGAAGCCACCGTGGCCAACATAGAGCCCACCGAGTCTCCCTCGGCGACGCCCATCGAGATCGAATCTTTAATCGCTCCCTCCCCTGCCCCAACGCCGCCCGCAACTACCGAACCTGACTAAACAACACCGGCCCAAGGATCGGTCACCCCCGCAATCGTGCCTACCTCTGCTCCTACCGCCGCGCCTACGCCGGAAAATACTCCCATGCCTACTCCCAACATCGACGCCACCGTGGAGGCGCGGTTGGAAAAGATTGTGGTCGATTTTTTTCCGGTCTTTGGATCTAGAATCATTGATAGTCGCAACCCCCGTCCCCGGAACACCCCAACCGGGGGGTGGCGCCGCAGGTGATGGGACGTCCGGTGGCGCAGGAGGCTCCGGTGGCTCTGGAGGTTCCGGCGGGTCTGGCGATTCCGGAGGTTCCGGTGGGTCTGGTGGGTCTGGTGGGTCTGGTGGGTCTGGTGGGTCTGGTGGAACACCGGTACCAGGGCAGGGCCCCGACGTTCCCCATCTCGTTCCCACTCCTATCGTCGTGGCCACCCCTCAGCCTACCTCGCTACCTACGTTCACTCCTGAGCCTACGCCGATACCTACGTTCACTCCTCGGCCGGTTCCAACGCTTGAGCCGTTTGCCACTATCGCATTTAGGTCTGTTCGCACAGCTACTCCGGCGCCAACAGTGGTTGCCCAACCAACGGCCACCCCCATTCCGGCCGCAACCCTCGGGCCCACGGCGACCCCCGCACCGACCGCAACCCCCGCACCGACCGCGACCCCCGCACCGACCGCGACCCCGGCGCCGACGGCTACACCTGCAGGTCCCACACCCACCCCCGGACCTCCTCGTTCATTAGAGATCATTTTCAGCTCCACCCGGTGGGGCAAGAGCCAACTATTCACAATGGAGCCCGATGGTTCCAATCAGCAAAATTATGTGACCTCCCAAGATGCCTCGGGCCCAAGGTGGTCGCCGGACAAATCAAAGATCGCCTTCATAATCTCGTGTGATGGCGTAGCCTTCATTGATGCTGATGGTTCGAACTACTATCAGATAGCTACAGATGGGGCGAAGGACGCGATAGCTTTGAGCTTTTGTAAAAGTAACGTCAGTTTTTCTCCCGACGGTCAAAGGATCGTTTACGAAGGTACCGGGCTGGTGGTTGTGAATATAGATGGCTCAAACCCCGTCCAGATAACCGATGGTGTCGGGTACCACAAAGCCCCCGACTGGCACCCCGACGGCTCTAAGATAATCTTTGAGAAGATACCGCCGGACGACCCGGGAAATAGTGACTTATATACCGTGGAACCCGATGGTTCCAACCTGACAAGGCTGACAGACAAAGATGGCGACGACAGAGGGCCAAGGTGGTCGCCCGATGGCTCAAAGGTTTTGTATACGTTCGCGTCAAAATTGTGGATCATGGACGCCGATGGAAACAACCAAGCCGAGTTGTCCCAAGCCAATCCCATCTACTCGCGATCGTCGGCGTGGTCTCCGGATGGGTCTAGAATCGCAATGACCAGGTATATCTCTCCCGCCGCCAATGAAGTAGGAATGATGAACTCCGATGGGACAAATCACGTGGATATCTCCCTGGCCTCGAATGACGACTTCGCTGGCGACTGGTAACCTTTCCCTAGGCAGCTTAGGTAGCCGCACTCGCCCGATCGGCGCGCCAGCTCCTTGACCCCCAACCCTGCCCCCGCTAGGATGGACGGTGCTCATGCCGTCCATCTTCGTCATGGAATTGCGGGCGCACTATATATGCATCCCTAGATGGCCATGAGCCTGTATCGAAATCCACGAGCTGGCCGCTCATCGCCCCCATAGAATCGGGGCTAAAACAAGGAGCGTAGAAAAATGGCCACGGCATTCACCGAGGAAATTGTTGACGTGGGCGGCGCCAAGATCCAGGTGCTGAAGGGCGGCTCCGGCGAGCCTTTGGTCCTGCTTCACGGGGCCGGCGGTAATTCGGGCTGGTTGAATTACGTCCGAGCTTTGTCCGAAAAATATACTGTCTACCTGCCCAGCCACCCCGGCTACGGCAAGTCCGACCGGCCGGAATGGCTGGAAACCATGGCCGACTTGGCCTCTTTTTACACCTGGTTCCTGGAGGAGCAGGGGTTGGAAGGGGCAAGGGCCATCGGCTTTTCCATGGGCGGATGGCTGGCCTCGGAGATCGCCGCCAACTGCCGCCACGCCTTCAGTAAGCTCATGCTGGTGGACGCCGCGGGCATCCAGCCCAAGGAGGGCGAGATCGCCGACATTTTCATAATCAGTCCGGCCCAGGTCACCGAATTGCTGTTCCACGACCCTAAGCAGGCGCCAGAATACGAGTCGATCTACGGGGGAGAGCCCACTCCCGAGCAAACCGACATCGCCGAACGCAACCGGGAGATGTCGGTGCGCATCTGCTGGAAACCCTACATGTACGACCCCCGGCTGTTGGGCTTGCTGGCCAGGGTCTCCATACCCACCCGCATCGTTTGGGGCGGCAACGATAGGCTGATCCCCCTGGAGTGCGGCCAGATGTTCAACAAAGCCATCCCCGGTTCCGACCTGGTGGTCATAGACAATTGCGGACACGTGCCCCAGGTGGAAAAGACCGAGGAGTTCGTCAAGATCGCGCTAGATTTTCTTTAGCAGTTCGCTGCCCGCATTCAGCCGGCCGGCGCCCCTGAGCGCAAACGGCCGAATACAGACGGCCAAGCCGGAGGCGCACCCATGGATGTCTATTATTTCACCGAGTTCCCCTACGCCGAGTTTCCCGAGTCCGAGGCGGAGAAGTTCCCGTCCATGCGGCTCACCTTCCCCAACACCTATTTCGACCCCAACAAAGCCCACGACCTGTTCAAGCGCTACCTGGACGAATACCAGCACGCCGAGGATGTGGGTTTCGACGGGTTGATGATCAACGAACACCACAACACTCCATCTTGCATGGACGTGGAAGTAAATATCACCGGCGGCATTCTGGCCCGCACCACGTCTAAAGCCAAGATACTCATGCTGGGCAATATGCTGCCCACATCGGACAATCCGCCGCGCTTGGCCGAAGAGATAGCCATGCTGGACGTGATATCCGGAGGCCGGATAGTCTCCGGGTTCGTCAGGGGCATCGGCATCGAAAGCTGGGCCAACAACACCAACCCCGTCTATAACCGGGAGCGGTTCGAAGAGTGCCATGACCTGATAATCAAGGCCTGGACCACGCCTGGACCCTTCCGCTGGGAGGGCAAGCATTACCAATACCGGGCCGTCAACCCCTGGATGCTTCCCATCCAGAAACCCCATCCCCCGGTGTGGGTACCTGGGACCGGCAGCCCGGAAACGGTGGAATGGGCCGCCAAGAACCGGTACACCTACGCCGCTTTTCTGACCCCGCTGGACGTGGCCCAAGGGCTGTTCGCACGCTACCGGGAATACGCGGCGGCCGACGGCTGGGAAGCGGCCCCGGATAATTTTGCCTTCATGGTCTGTTGCCACGTCAACGACACGGAAGAAAAGGCGCAAGAGGCGGGGAAAGCGTTCCTGTGGCGCATGAACCATCCCCTGCGGGGGCCCAGGGAATATTGGTCTCCACCGGGCTACACGTCCCGGGCCGGCGCCGCGGCGGTGGCCCAAAGGCGCCCCACCCCGCTGAACGAGCTTTCCTACGAAGAATTACAGAGCCGATACCACCTGGTGGTGGGAAACCCGGATTCAGTGACCCGCCAACTGCGGCACATCAAGGACACCCTGGGAGTGGGCGCGCTGCTACTGGAGGCCCAAGGCGGGCCCCTATCACACCACGACACCATGCGTTCGCTGGAACTGATGGGCCGGGAGGTCATTCCAGCCCTGAAGGATTAGCGGATCAACGGCGTCTAGCTAGAACTCATTTCAAAATGTGGTTCGACAAGCTCACCATGAGCGGTGGTGGCGCTGGTGGGTTGCTCCGATTAGCAGCGTGGCAGTTACCGACATTGGTGGGCATGCCTGAATCCAACCCGAAACCCCAAAACCGCTCGTCCTGAGCTTGTCGAAGGACACAACAGCCGGTCATACAGGATTTTAAGCCTGGCTCTCGCCGGGCTATATCAGGCAGGCCACGTCCAACTCACTGCAGGTGTCCCTGAGCCACTGAACCACCTCGGGGTGCAAGGGTATCCCATCGGCCCGGCGTACTTCTTCCACCTCGGCTTCGGCTTGTCCGGCCACCAACACCCGGTCGTGTCCGGGGGCGGGCTTGGTGCTCTTCATCATCTGCAGCCACTCGTCCATGGTGGTCTTGAATTCCCCGGCGTCGCTGAACGCGTCCACGCTATAGGCCGCGACATAGTGGCCGAAGTTGGGCCTGCCGGGCACCGCGCCGTAGCCGTAGCCGGTGAGCACGCCGCCCAGAATATCCACCATGCAGGAAAGGCCGTACCCTTTGTGAGAGCCCAATTCCCGGGTGCTGCCCAGGGGCAACAGGGTATAACTGTCGGGAGCGTCGATCTCCTCCATGATGGGTGTTCCATCGGCATCCACCAACCAGCCGGGCTCCAGTTTTGCGCCCAAACGCCGGGCGATGCCTATCTTGTTGCCGGCCACGCTGCTGGTGGCGGCGTCAAACACGAAAGGGGCTTCGTTTCCCGAAGGAACGGCGAAGGCGATCGGGTTGGTGCCCAGCCGGGGTTCGGCGCCAAAGGTTGGCACCACCGACGGCGGGCAACTGGTCATACAAACACCGATCATGTCGTGCTCCAGGGCAAGCATGGCGTGGTAAGACGCCATTCCTAGGTGGCGGGCGTTGCCCATTGTCACCATACCAACACCCACCTGTTTGGCTTTCTGGATGGCGATATCCATTCCCTTGGGAGCTAGGATGACGCCCAGTCCCCGGTCGCAGTCGATGTTGGCGGTGCTGGGGGTCTCCCGCACCACTTTCCAGTCAGGACGGGGATTGATGGAGCCGCTTTGGTATCCAGTGACGTAACTGCGGAGCATATTGGAGACGCCGTGGGAGTCTACGCCCCTCAGGTCGGCCAACACCAACACGTCGGCGGCCAGCAATGCGTCTTCGGCTGGCACACCCATTTTTTCAAAAACACCGGCGGCCGTTCTTTTCAGGTCTTCGCCCTGGGCGAATATTGCTTCATCAAGATTGACTCTGAATTGCTCCAGCACGGCTAGCCTCCATTTTCTGCGTAGATTTATCTCTTGTCTAAGATGCGGATTTCAATCGAAGATGTCCGTTCAGTACGAAGCGGCCCGCCCCGCGCCGAAGAAGTATATCACCGTGGTTTTTCAGCAACCACACCACCTAAGCCTTGAGCCGGCTCAATAGTCCAGGCCCACTGGTGAATCGCAGCCGCCGTTTAACGGGCCTAGCCGAAGAAAACCAAACGCCCCCGATAAACCTAAGGGGTTCACACCCTGTGGGCGTGCGCACACAAGTCCCAAAATGGTCTTGCAAGGGTTCAAACATAGATATCTCTTCACTCTATGAGCGCCCCCACTGTTTCCAGGGGCATTGGGAAATACGCCGAAATGCGCATCACACCAAAGTTAGCCCTTACTACAACAGCCGTCCTGATGACCGTTGGCCTTCTGTGGACGGGATTTGTGGAAGGCGGCCACAGCCGGACCGTCATTAGTCAGGGCGCCGGAGTGGCCGGACAATATCCCAATCAGATGATTGCCGCCGGGACGCTCACTGCCCCGGCAGTCCCCGGGTTTGCGGACACCGGGCCTTTGGCGGCGTCCCATCAACCTCAGGACAACGTGCCGGCGTTGGCGCTGAGCGGCTCCGTGATTGCGTCCCTGGTCATGCTAACCCTTGCTTTCGCCCGCTTTCAAGGAGTACATCCCGCAGCAGATCCGGGAACGGCCACCCCTCGCCGGGACCGTTTCGCCACCAGCGGGACGCCCCAACTTTAACCCTTCCTGCCCTGGCCTTGACGGCTCCGGGCTTGATGGGCCGAATGCATCACCTAAATTCCCACCTCATGCCGCCGCGTGGTTACATTCCGTCCGGTGACCAGCGGGGCGCTCTCACATGACGGAAAGTCTGGGCGCAGCAGTCGCCATGGGCCTGTTCATTGTGTTGAGCAGCGTGACGTTTCTGGTTTTGCTGGACGTTTGGGACCTTCAAAGCTCTGAATCCATAGACAACGCCGCTCTGCTCACCGAAAGGATCAACACCCGGGTGAGCATCATCAACACCACGGCCGAATCCGGTTGCGACACCTATACCATTGACCTCACAAATCCGGGGAAAACGTCGATAGCGGACTTCTCTAAACTGGACGTCATAGCCGACTACCCCGACGTTGGCGGCAACAGAGTGTACCGGCGCCTGGACTACGTGACCAGCGCCGTGAGTGATAACGAGTGGGCGCTGAATTCCATCGCCCCAGATACCAGGGATCCCAACGCCTGGAACCCCGGCGAGACGGTGGTATTCGACCTCAAGGTCAGCCCTACAGTCTCAACGACCATCTCAGGCACGGTGGTGGTTGCCACTCCCTTCGGAGTGACCGACAACGCCTATCTAGGGTGCTGACCAAAAAGCTAAGCAGAGGGCTTAGGAGAAGGGAATCGCACGTTCCATGAATGCGGTTCGGTTGGAAGCCCGATCTCCGTCAATGCCGGAATGAACCGGGTAGTCAGAGGGGTTAGACCAGAAGACCGCCGGTTGGGGAAGGACCTTTCTGGATCGATGGTTAGGCAAGGGGCCGGGATGGTTTAGAAGACTAACGAATCTGGTTCCGCCGGAGCTTTGCATCTTTGGCGGACCTAGGCATTTTTGGCGGACCTAGGCATCTTTGGTGGTACGCACCACATACGAGATCAACATCGCTCCCATGAATCCCACCAACAGGGTGAAGGCGATCTCCAACCCGGTGTCCGTTCCGTCAACCACCGCCCGCAACAGGGCAACCACCGCCATTCCCAGGAGGAACCCCAGTGTGATACCCACCGCTATGATCGTTAAGATCTTGTTTCTCATGGCACCGGCCTATGGCCACCTCGGCTCAACCCTGTTGCGCCGGACGGCAGATTTTCGCCGCCTATTCACACTCGTTGTGCCGGTTTAGGATCGGCGTAGGGTGACTGCCGTGCCCCCCTCGGGAAAATGCTATCCCGTGAATAACGCCGAAGACGCCGCACGATGTCAAAATTCCGCGCAATCAGCAGATACACCCTTTGCTCATTTGGACGCATCTTGAAAAACCTAAACCTCAGCCTGGAACCGCTGCCCAAGAAACATCGCCTCCTGGTATAATCCGGCCAACTTTTCCCTAGGAATCAGCGTCAGGAATCAGCGCCGGCAGAAGATCACACGGGCGAACGACCGGAATCTACCGCCGTGAGGGATGATATGGCCATTCAACCTGAAGTGGCATTGAATATCTTGGAGCGGCTGGGACAACAACCTGCCGTGGCCTTCCACGAGCACGGGGTCGCCCGGGCCATTCACGAAATACTAGCCGAATCGGGGATATCCCCCGCCATCGACGGGTTCGGAAACATCATTGCCAAGGTCCCGGGCTCGGACCCCGCCGCCACGCCGATCGCGCTGGTGGCCCACATGGACCATCCAGGATTTGAAGCTGTGGCCTCCGATGGCGATTTAGTCGTCGCCAGCGCTCTCGGAGGAATTCCAGCCGGCGCATTTGCCGAGGGTGTACCGGTCCAAATCGTCCTTGAGGACGGATGGCGCCTGCGGGGGACCGTGGCAGGCAGACACGGGGAAGAATCCCAAAGGCAAGTGCTCATCAGCTTGGACCAGCCCCAATCATTGGATTTTCCCAGGCCGGTGGTTTTCGACTTGACCAGCTTCCAGATCGACGGAGATTTCATCCACATGCGGGCGGCCGACGACCTGGCGGGATGCGCCAGCATCTTGGCGGCTTTGGCATCTCTGGCTGCCTTGACGGTTTTGAGGGACACCAACCCGGAACTTCAGCCGGCCGGGGACGTTTACGGGGTCTTTACCAGAGCCGAAGAGGTGGGGCTTGTGGGGGCTAGATTGATGGCCGCGGCCGGGACCTTGCCTGCGAATACGCTGGTGGTCTCAGCCGAATCCAGCCGCACGTTGCCCGGGGCCGAGATGGGCAAAGGTCCGGTGATTCGTGTCGGGGACGCCGGTCTAACTTTCAACGCCGACGCCGAGGCCGCTCTGATCAAGGCCAAGGAGATCCTGCAGGAACGTCCGGAGGGATTCAAATCCCAACGTCAGCTGATGAGCGGCGGCGTGTGCGAGGCCAGCGCCTTCGCCCTGCACGGTTACAAGACGACCGGCCTGGCTTTCCCATTGGGCAACTACCACAACGGAGCTCCCGGGGACGCCATCGGTGCAGAGTACATCCACAGAGACGATTTCATCGGCGGCGTGGAGTTGATGGTGGAAGCCGCGCAACAGGTGGCCAACCGTGACACCACCAACTTCCGGCAACGCATCGGCCCCGTTTCAGACGAGTTTAGGGAGCGGCTGCGACCTAGCGGTTAACAGCCGCACGAAGGAAAACCGGCCGGTTGGTCTGGCGGCTTCCTTTCTACGCTCTGCTGTCTAATTACAGGGGGTTATGGCAGACCCACCCTAGGATTCCCTTTCGTCTTTGATCCACATTTCGTTTCCCACGCGCATCCTCTTGGGATCTGGCAAGCCCGAAGCCCCAAGGGATCCATCGGCTCGCAAATATTGGGACGTTTCTAAAATTAAGACACCATCTGTATCCAGGTATCGCATCATTTGGTGCCGGGTGCAGAAAGGTTCGGGCATGCGGCGCGATTCCGGGTTTTTAAGATGCCGTTCCTGTACAATACTATCGGGCCGCAATTCCCCGCTTACAATTTGCCGGCCAATGTCGCTAGCATTGAAACGACTCCGTAAGAGGGACACGGGGACAGCAACGACCACCAGATCGTCTGAGATGTCCATGTTAGAAGACCTTCAATTACAAATTAACCGCCGCCTTGGTGAAACCCTGAGTTTAAAGGATTTCGAGATTTGGGTTGTTGCACATCTCCAATCGTTCCTCGACTCCGCGGATGATGCGGCAATCTCTGCGATCAATGGAGTCGATGCGGCGCTCATTCAACTGGATGATGAAGTAATCAGCATCGATGAATTCCGCCTGGAATTAAGGCTACTGGCTGCTCTACAAATCACTAAACCAATGGCCAAAGAAAGTGGAGGAGTCGAGTTCGAACCTCCTGTCGAATTTGGCGGGATCCTCCTGGACCAACGGACCCACCGGGTGACGCGCAACGGCCAAGAGCTGCATCTAACGCCGGTCGAACACAAGCTTTTGGACGTGTTTGTCCGTCATCAGGGTAATGTACTGACGGCTAGCCAATTATTGGCTGAAGTATGGGGTCCCGATTACGCAGGAGAGCAACAGCTACTCAGGACGTTTATCTCGCGTCTACGTAAGAAAATAGATCCGCATCCATCTGGTGCTTCGCTCATCTCTACGGAAAGAGGTGTGGGATACCGTTTGAACCTCCCGGTCGGCTCCCCTGTCCGCCAACTCCAGCGTTAGTCCCGCCACGCGCATTACGCCGAAATCGGGGGCATTCTCCTTCTGCCGTTGGTGACCCAATTCCTAACTTCTCTGCCCCCGCAAACGCGGTACATAACATCCCATTTCGCGATTCGATGACCGCATCGGGTGCAAAACTGACTCTCCTCAGATGCTGTCGTTTACCTGCAGCTCGCTAGTTTTTAACAGCCGCCGAATCACCCCATCCCCACTACCCTTACCCTGTGGTTATTGCTATCGGCTATGTAGATGTTTCCCTGGCGGTCGACGCCACAGCCGTGGGGCCGGTCCAGACCAGCTTCGATAGCACGGCCGCCGTCGCCTCCGTTACCCTGGCGGCCGCCGGCGATGGTGGTGACCAGACCAGTACCCGCGTCGATGCGGCGGATGGCGTGGTTTTCCGTGTCCACCACGATCAGGTTGTCTTGGTTGTCGCAGCGGATGGCCTTGGGCGCGCCCCAGGTCGCTTCCAGGGCAGAGCCGCCGTCGCCCTCGTATCCCCGCTCGCCCGTTCCCGCATAGGTGGACATGATCCCGGTTGCATCCACCTTGCGTATGCCATTTCCCTCTCGCTCGGCTATGTATGTATTGCCTTTGGAGTCCATGCAAACGGCCCGCGCCCCCAAAATGCTGGCCCGAGCGGCGGGCAGACCATCTCCGGAGCGGACCTTTTCGCCGTCGCCGGCGAATGTGTCTATGATGCCGCTGGCCAGGTCAAGGCGGCGGATACGCTGGTCCTGAATATCGGCTATCAACAAGCCGCCCTTCCCGTCCAGAAAGCAATCATTGGGCTCGCGAAGTTGGGCCTGTGCGCCCGGTCCGCCGTCGCCGCTGTATCCCGGTTGGCCCGTGCCGGCCACGGTGGTGATGATTCCCGTGGCGGCTTCGAATCTCCGAACGGCGGCGTTCAGCCGGTCGATGATGTAAATGTCGCCGTTGGTGTCCACCACCAGGGAATAGACCTGGTTCAGCGTTGAATCCGCCGCCGGGCCGCCGTCGCCCGAGTAACCCTCCTCTCCACTTCCAACCACCGTGGTTATGACGCCGGTATGTTGTTCCACCCGGCGAACCGTATTGTTTTTGCTGTCGCACAGGTAGAGGTGGCCTTGTGGATCAAAATCACATCCAAAAGGCTCTCCCAAGACCGCCAGGTGGGCTAAGCCGCCGTCACCCGCGTAACCGGCCTCGCCGGTGCCGGCAAGATTCATGATCATCCCCGATTCAACCTGCACCATTTGGCTCCTCCAACGCTGATAGGTGATTGCCCAGAGCCATCAGCTACCCTTTGCTGGTTTCCGCCTTGTACCAGTCCAAGATCTCGCTTCCCGTCATGAAGACCACACCCTGGAACTGGCTGATGTATTCGAAGATCCGGTCGAAGTACCCGATGCGGTGGGGGACGCCCGTGATGTAGGGGTGGGTAGAGATGGCCATGACCCGGGCGCTTTCCGCTCCCTCTTGATACAAGGTGTCGAACTGGTCTTTGGACCGCTCAAACAGCTCAGCCGAACGGTGATGCTGCACCAGGTGGATGGGGATGTCGTTGAGCTCCAAGGTATAGGGCACCGACACAAGTTCGCCGGATTTCACCTTCATCGGGTACGGCTGGTCGTCGTTACACCAGTCGCAGACGTATTCGATACCTTCCTCCGCCAAGATGTCAGGCGTGTCGAAGGTTTCGGCCAAACCCGGTCCCATCCACCCCCTGGGCGCCGCGCCGCTGAATTCTTTGATGGTGCTGATGGTCCGGCGGATCACCTCACGCTCGTCGGGCTCCACATTGATTACCCGCTGCATGAATCCGTGGCCCATCAATTCCCAACCTGAATCCAGGCATTCTTGGACGACCTTGGGATAGGACAAGCACAGCGACGCGTTGAGGCTGACGGTGGCCGGGATGCGCCGGCGGTCCAGCACCCGCTTCAGGCGCCAGAACCCCACCCGGAGGCCGTAGTCGAACCAGGCGAAGTTTGGTATGTCGGGAGTGACTTCCCTCCCCTGGGGAGTGGGCAATACGGTGCGGGCCATGGCCTCGTTTATATCCCACTCTTCCATGTTGATGATCACCCAGACGGCTATCCGGGCGTCCCCCGGCAATCGTAAAGGTTTGCGTTGAAAGATCGGTGAAAAGTCAGCCCGCGGGTTAGCCATGGACTCTCCTTAGCGGTTAGCTGACAGCTTTACAGCCCCAACGCTTGCAGCCCCAACTTTGCTATGTCTTCATCTTCCTGGGCTGCCAGGCCGCTAACGCCTATGCCTCCCATTATGGAACCGGTCTCAGGATGCAGCACCGCCACTCCGCCTTGGACGGCGGCCAGCATGGGGTCTCCCATCTCAGCCACGGTGCGGCCCTGGCCTCTGAGGCGTTCGGCATAATCCGCCGAGTTCTGCCCATTGATCGCGCAGGTGTAGGCCTTTCGCACCGCCATCCTTTGGGGTCCGGGACGGCAGCGGTCCATACGAGCGAAACTTAGCATGTTCCCGAGGTCGTCGACGATAGCAATGGTCACCGGCCGGTCAGGTTCCTTAGTAGCCTTGTCGATCATCGCCGACATGGCATGTTGGGTCTGCTCCAGGCTGAGCATCGGCTTGTTGTAAGACATGATTACCTCCAGGCAACGTCAGTTTGAGGTTACGAGCTTGAGATTTCGCCCATTTTAGTCTGGCCCTCCTTGTCTGACAAGGGACCGTGCCAGGGGCAGGAAATTTCAATGATTACGATGAATCGGGCTTCGCGCACCCCGGTTCATTGCCTTGATTCGCATTTGATTTACGGCCAGCGGCTGGAACGGTAGGGGCGCCCCGATCGAATCGGGGCGCCCCTACGCTGTCTGGATTTACCGGCAATCGTGAGACTCCGGCGCCGAAACGCGAATCATCTATATCGGTTAATCATTGGTTCATCAGTCGTCCAGCAACCCATCCAGCAGGGCCTGCACCGCCTGGCAATCTTTGCAACCTGGCTTTCCCGGCGGCCGCCGCTCCATTTCAAATATCTCTTGGGCCCGGTCCAACAATGGCGGAATCAGCCGGCCGGGCTTTACTTCCACCGGGACGATCGTAGCTTGAAAGCCCAGGTTGAATCCCTGCCCGCCGGTGATATCGGGAAGACCGGCGGTATCTTCATCGGTCACGGGCTCCATGTAGGCCAGGGCCAATCCGGTGACCGGGGCGAAGTCCAGCCGTTCTCCAATGTAGGCGTAGGAATTTAGCTGCACCTCGTAGTTCCGGAACATACCCCGTTGCCCAGGCGTATATCTGGAGGTCTTGTAGTCCACGATGGTGTAGGAGCCGTCGCTCATCCTGAAGATGGCATCGGCCTCTCCCCGAAGGGTGACTCCGGAGTCCGGGTCCAAGATCGAATAGGCCGACCAGTGAGGCGGGTCGATGCTGGCCTCCACCCGGCCCAGGCCGTCCAGCCAGGACGGCAGGCATCCGTGACGTTCAAAATAGCTGTTGACCACCAGTTTGTTGTAGCGGTCGATGGAGCTGAAAATGCCCGGAAAACTCTGGTAGGGCAGCGGTCTGACGTGAAGGCGGACCCAGGCGCAGCGGCGGCAAAACCGGCCGGAGGCGAAATAGCCCAGGTCGCCGCCGGATATCGTTAAGCCCATATCATCCCTCCCCAGGTCACCCTGTTGCGCCTAAATCCCCTCCCACCTTTGAAACACTCCCTCCGGAGCTAATCCTGGGAACCGTTGGGGCCACATCGCCTCGGCCAGGCCTTCCATGACATCGGCTATCCGGGGACCGTGCCGGCTGGGAATACGGCCGTCGAACAAGAAAACCCGGCCATCGCGCACCGCGGGAAGAGTCTGCCAATCCCGTTGGCGGCTCAGCCATTCCCGGGAATCGTGTTCCACCCGGCCGGGCTCAAAGGCGCAGGGCATCATCATCAGGTATTCCGGCTGATATTCCAGTACCTCTTCCCAGGCGACCTCCCGGGACTTGCCCCACTTGGCGGCCAGGCCTTCCGCACCGCCGGCCAGTTCCACCAGTTCCGGGCCCCACTGTCCCGTGTTGCGCAGGGGGTCCAGCCAGTCTATACAGAACACCTTGGGCCGTTGGCATCCAACGGGCAAGGCAGAGCCCACGAATTCCAGCCGCCGCCTTAGGCTATTCACCAGGTCTTCAGCGCCGGCGCCAGTTTGGGATGCCCGGCCGATATTGGATATGTTCCGGAGTATGTCATCCACGCCGGCGGGCCTGATGGTGATTATCTCGGGCTGATAGTCCAGAACTTTGGCGGCGGTCTCATAGACCGAACCGCTGCCCACGGCGCAGACCTCGCAAAGTTCCTGGGTGATGATCAGGTCAGGCCGTAGCTCTCTGAGCAGATCGCCGTCAATCCAGTAAAGGGGGTTGCCGGTGGACCGGGCCTGGTTGGTGATGGCGTCTATCTCCCGGCTGCTCAGGCTATTTAACTGTTCAGCCTGGCGCAGGCTGCGGCTGACCACCGGCTTGGATCGGGCCTCCAACGGGTAATCACAGGCGTGGGAAACCCCCACCAACTGGTCTCCCAGACCCAGGGCATACACTATCTCAGTGGCGCTGGGCAGCAACGAGCAGATACGCATGATCCGCCTTTCCGGTCTGTTTAGGCCAGTATATTCTTGGGCGCCGCCAGCAGCAAGATTATCCTGGTGCTGACCGCTCAAGCCTATGCTAGAATTTTCAGCGCAACCGGCGAGAGGATGATGTAGAAATGGCCAAAATATTGGACGGCGCTGCCCTGGCCCAGGAGATACGCGGCGAGGTCGCGGTGGGAGTGGCGGAGATGCTGCAAAAGCACCGGGTCACCCCAGGCCTGGCCGCGGTCCTGGTGGGTGATGATCCCGCTTCGGCGATCTACGTCCGGAATAAACGCCGAGCCTGCGACGAAGTGGGCATGTTCAGTGAATCATTCGATCTGCCGGCGGATACGGGTCAGGAGGAAGTATTGGCCCTGGTGGACCGGTTGAACGCCGACAACCGTTTCCACGGGATCTTGGTCCAGCTTCCCCTCCCCGCCCAGGTCGACACCCAAAAGATAATCGAATCGGTGAATCCCGATAAAGACGTGGACGGGATCCATCCATACAACGTGGGCAAGTTGGCCCAGGGCCAGCCGGACTTCATACCCGGAACGCCCGCCGGGATCCAGCAACTTCTGCTGCGGAACGGCTACGACCCCGCCGGACAAAACGTCGTCGTCTGCGGCCGCAGCGAGATCGTAGGCAAGCCCCTGGCCATATTGCTGATGCAACGCCAGGATGGGGCCAACGCTACCGTCACCATCTGCCATACCAGGACTAAGGGCCTGGCAGACCATACGCGCCGGGCCGACATACTGGTGGCGGCCACGGGCCAGCCCAACATGATAACCGCAGATATGGTGCAAGACGGCGCCGTGGTAATTGATGTGGGAATCAACCGGGTGGCAGACCCCTCCCGGCGGCGGGGGTACAGGCTAGTGGGGGACGTGGACTTTGAAGCCGTATCCAACAAAGCCGATGCGATCACTCCCGTGCCCGGCGGCGTGGGCCCCATGACCATCGCCATGTTGCTGGTCAACACCTTGACCGCCGCCCGCATCAGCATCCATGGCAGGTAGAGAACCGCTGAGTGCTGACAGCTAAAATGCACACCAGCGATTTCGATTACGACCTGCCCCCGGAACTCATCGCCCAGACACCTCTGGAACCCAGGGACTCGTCCCGCCTATTGGTCCTGGACCGGGCTTCCGGGCGGATCAGCCACCGCCACTTCAAGGATATTGTTGATTACCTGCGTCCCAGCGACGTCATGGTGTTCAACCAGAGCCGGGTGATTCCCGCCCGGCTCCGGGGCCGGAGGGCAGACACGGGCGGCAAGGTGGAATTCCTGCTGCTGCGCCGCGAATCGCCTGATACCTGGCAGGCCCTGGCCCAGCCGGGAAGGCGTTTGCGGCCGGGGGCTGAGGTAATCATCGAGCCGCCCGCTGGTAAAACCAGCGGCGCCATTGGCCCCCCCTTTGCAAAGGGGGGTTCGGGGGGATTTCACGCCCAAATCCTGGCGTCCAACGAAGACGGTACCAAGATGGTGCGGTTGCCCGCCGACGCCGATTTGGACCGGTTGGGATACGTCCCCCTGCCGCCTTACATACATCACAGGCTGGAAGACCCCGACCGCTATCAGACCGTCTACGCCAAAGACTTGGGCAGCGCCGCCGCTCCCACCGCCGGGCTCCACTTCACCCAGGATTTGCTCGTGAAGATCAGGGCCGTTGGAGTGGAGACGGCTTTTGTCACCCTTCACGTCGGCTTGGACACCTTCCGGCCGGT
>MUCP01000009.1 GCA_002816875.1 SAR202 cluster bacterium Io17-Chloro-G2 | reverse complement strand
TCCTCTTCCATCTTGGCGGTGAAGTCCAGGTCCATAACGTCGGTAAAATATTCGGTCAAGAGCTTGCTGACGGTTACGCCCAGGGTGGTGGGCGTCAGCCGGTTCCGTTCCTTTTCCACATAGTTGCGGTCTGTCAGAGTGCCGATGGTGGGGGCGTAAGTGCTAGGGCGGCCAATGCCCTTTTCCTCCATCATCTTAATCAGCGTGGCCTCGGTGAACTTGGGCGGGGGCTGGGTGAAGTGTTGCAGGGATTCCAGTTGCTCACAACCCAAGCCGTCGCCCTTGGCCAAGGCCGGCAGGGCCTGGCGGCCTTCTCCATCCTCATCGTCATCCCTGCTTTCCAAGTATAGGGTCCGGAAGCCGGCGAAGATCAAAACCGAGCCGGTGGCCCGGAACAGGTACACGGTGCTGGAACCTTTGCAGGCAGCATCGATATCTACGGTGGTGGATTCAGACCGTGCGTCGGCCATCTGGCTTGCTAGCATCCTGGCCCAAATCAGGCTATATAGGTCCAACTGTTCCTTAGACAGATAAGCCTTAAGGGAGTCCGGAGTCCGTCCTATAGAGGTGGGCCGGATAGCCTCGTGGGCTTCCTGGGCGTTCTTGGCCCGGGTCGAATACATTCGGGCCTTTTCGGGCAGGTAATCCTTGCCATAGCGTTTTGCCACGTACTCTCTGGCTTCATCAATGGCCGGGGCCGAGGCCCGCGGGGAATCGGTACGCATATAAGTTATCAGGCCCGCCTGACCTTTTTCGCCCACCGCCAACCCTTCGTACAGTTGCTGGGCTACCGCCATGGTCCGCTGGGCGGTGAACCTCAGCTTGCGCCCCGCTTCCTGTTGCATGGTGCTGGTGGTGAAGGGAGCCGCCGGCCTCTGGCGGACTTCCCTTTTACGGACATCGGAGACCGCGTACGCCGCGTCTTCAAGTTGGTCTTGGTAATTGCGGGCGTCGCCTTCCTTGTCGATGGTCAGGCGCCCTTTCCCGCCTTTGATAGAATGCAAGACTCCGGTGAACAGGTGTTTTTTGTCAACGGGGTCGGTATCCCGGAAAAGCTGGGCCTCCAGGGTCCAGGATTCCACGGGCACAAAGGCTTTGATCTCCTCCTCCCGGTCCACCACCATGCGCAGCGCCGCCGACTGTACCCGCCCGGCGGAGGTGCCGCGCTGTACGCGCCTCCACAGGAGGGGGCTCACCTGGTATCCCACCAGCCGGTCCAGTATTCGCCGCGCCTGTTGGGCGTTAACCAGCTGCATATCTATTTCCCTGGGATTCTGGAAGGCCTCTTCCACGGCCCGCTTGGTGATTTCGTGAAAGACTACCCTCTTGGGCTGGTCGGCCCGGTTTTGCCATTGGGCGGCCGTTAGAAGGTGCCACGATATGGCTTCACCCTCCCGGTCTGGGTCGGTCGCCAGGTAGATCTCTTTCGCTTCGTCCCCAGCCCTTTTCAACGTGTTAAGCAGCTTCTGTTTTTCCTTCATCACCACGTAGGAAGGTTCAAATTCCTGCTCTACGTCCACGCCCAATTTACTCTTGGGCAGATCACGAACGTGGCCCTGGGAGGCGGCGACTACGTATTTGGATCCCAATATTTGGCCGACGGTACGGGCTTTGGCCGGCGATTCAACGATTACCAAACTCTTACCGGCCGCCTTTAATACAGGAACTCTGCTCGCGGCCGCCGTTCTGCCCTTGGCGGATTTGGACTTCGTAGTCTTCTTAGCGGCCGATTTTCGCCTAACAGTTTGGGCGGGCGTACTTTTTGTTTTTGCTCCGGTGGTTTTTCCGCCGGGCTTGATTCCAGGCGACGATTTAGACACCATAAGCTGGAGCGGCCTCCCGTATGCGTACGTAATGCATGCACCCCACCTGCTTCACCATGCCCTTTAACTCCAACATGGTCAATAACGTGCTCACCGAAGTGATCGGCAAGTCTGCGTTCCTTCTCAGGTCGTCTATGTGCAGCGGTTCTCCGTCAAGATGGTTCAACAGGGCCATCTCTTCAGCATCTTCAGATTCTTGATATAGCGGTAATTCAGCCTGGCCAGTGACGACGGTGAGGTTCAATTCCTCTAATATATCGGTATGGCTGGAGGCCAACTTGGCGCCCTCTTGGATCATGCGGTTGGTGAACTTGCTGGCCGGGGAGAAAATGCTTCCCGGCACGCAAAAGACCTCTCTATCCTGTTCCAAAGCGTGATAGACCGTCCAACGGGCTCCGCTGCCTTCGGCGGCTTCCACCACCAGTGTGCCCAGACTCATTCCGCTGATAAGCCGGTTCCGCCGGGGAAATCCCCGGGGATCGGGCCTGACGCCCAGTGGGTATTCAGAAACCACCGCGCCTTGATCCTGGATCTGCCGCGACAACTGCGCGTGCTCTCTAGGATAGTGAATATCCAGGCCGTTGGCCACCACGGCTATGGTGCGGCCACCGTTATCCAATGTGACGCGGTGGGCTATCCCATCAATGCCGCGGGCCAGTCCGCTGACGATGGTGATGCCATTTTGGGCTAGATCGGCGGTCAGACTGGCGGTCACCTCACGCCCATAAGACGTGGGGCCGCGGGTCCCCACCACGGCCAAAGCCCTGTCGTCTTCCGGCAAGAACGACCCCTTGATGTACAACACGGGAGGCGGGTCGGCTATCTCTTTCAACCTGGCCGGGTATTCCGAATCATGCCAAGTCAGGGCCCTTACCCCTGCCTGTTGCAGCCGATGTGACTCCACGTCCGGGTCGATGCGGGGGCGGGTAGCCACGATCTCCCGGGCGGTCTGGGCCTCGATCCCCGCCGCTTTGAGATCGCCCAAACCGGCATTCCAGGCATGTTTTAGGTCGCTGAAATACGCTTCCAATTTTCGGAAACGGACAGTCCCCAGCTTGGGGACCCGGCTCAACGCTGCCCAATATTTCACGTCGGTCATGAAATCGATTCTAGCATACGGTGTAAGATTCAAACAACGACGTGCTGCCAATTTTCATTGACAACAAATGTGCGTAATGTTATAGTCCAGTAGCTAGCCAGCCACGGTTCCGAGGCTGGCGATGTTATTGTAAAACGGGTCCAAAGACGTTCTTTATAGCGTACCGCCCAGGCTGGTGCGACCCAATAGGATCGTTTCCTTAAACCAGAATGACAACCACCGTGAAATCCCCTCGCCTGGCTCCGGCCGCTAACCCATTGGCCCCCCGTTTTAGTCCCCAACCGTTGCTTTTGATTCAACTCCGACCCCCGTATTTTTATTAAGCATGCCGGGAGTGTATCGACATGGAAATGCGTGACTTTGTCGTGCGATTCGCCGGTGAAGGCGGCCAGGGAGTCGTCACCTCAGCGGAAGGTCTCGCCCAGACTTCCACCCAAGCCGGTTATCATGCCCTGACATTTGCGACGTTTCCCTCTCAGATCTTGGGCGGGCCTACCTGGACCCAGGCGCGAATTTCGGTTGACCACCTCCTAAGCCCAGGCGATGACGTGGACGTCTTGGTTGCCTTTAACCAGGAAGCCTACGACACCCACAAAGAAGACCTCCGCCCCGACGGCGTCATCATCTTCAACTCCAACGAGTTTGAACTGGAAGGTGACCCTAGGGGGTTTGGCCTTCCCGTGGAGGACCTGGCACGGGCCACCGGCAACAACCGGGCTGCCAATATGGTCATCATCGGCGCCTTGGCTCACCTGGTTCACATGCCCCAGGAATTTTTGGAAGAGTTCGTCATCGCGAGGTTTACCCGCGGCCGGGCCGGCGACGACGAGATCATTAGGTCCAACATCCAAGCCCTCACCTCCGGACGCGAACACATCGCAGAGAGCGGATTGGACTTGGGAGACCTGGCGCCTGCGGTACGTCCCGATGGGCAGCAGTTGATGCTAAAAGGTAACGAAGCGATTTGCTTGGGGTCCCTGGCGGCGGGACTGGAGGTATACGCCGGTTACCCAATCTCCCCGGCCACCACCATCCTGCTGTGGATGGAGCGAAATCTGGTGGGTCCGGGCAAGTTCGCATACCAAGTGAGTTCGGAGATAGAGTCCATCACCACCTTGCTGGGCGCGGGCTTCGCCGGGAAAAAGGCCATGACCGCCACCGCTGGCCCTGGCTTTTCCCTAATGAGCGAAGGCCTGGGGCTTGGCTGGATCGCAGAAATCCCCCTGGTGGTCGTGAACGTTCAGCGCGGAGGACCCGCCACCGGTCTCCCCACTAAAACCGAACAATCGGACCTGATGGCATGCATGTACCCCGCCCATGGCGACGTGAAAATGCCCGTGATAGCCGTGGGCACCGTTGAGGAATGCTTCTTCGGCGCCATCAAAGCCATCGAATGGGCTGAACGTTACCAGGGCCCGGTGGTGTTGATGACCGAAATGTCGTTGGCGGAACGGGTTCAAAATATCCCCCGTCCCGACCTGTCCAAGGTCCAAGTCGACGCGCGAAAGGTTTACACCGGAGACAACGGCTACCGCCGTTACGCCGGTTTCGAGCTATCACCCATGCCCATTCCGGGAGGCCCTGGCGCCTATATGGCCAACGGCAGCGAGCACGACGACTTTGGCGACACAACCCACCTGCCGGCCCGCCACGTACAGATGACCGAGCGGCGGTTCAGCAAGATCAAGCTTCTAGAAGAAGACGATTATGAAATAGACAGGCCCGAAGAGGCTATCGTATTCATGCCCTGGGGAGGCTCCAAAGGCCCCGCTCTAGAGGCGTACAATATACTGAAGGAAAAGAGCGTTCCCGTGGGTTGGTGTTACACCATGTACCTCAACCCGTTGCCTCCCAAACTGTTGGAAGAGCTTAAACAGAAGGAATTGGTCATTGTCCCAGAGTTAAACTACCAGGGGCAGTTCGCATCCATTCTCCGTTCCCAAGGGGTCAAGGCGGAGGCCATCACCCAATATACCGGCCTGCCGTTCAAAGTGCGCGACCTGGTGAATCGAGTGACCGAAATGACCAACTCTCGCAGGAAGGAGATGGTAAAGGCGTGAGCAAGAAAAATCCGGAATACGACTTCAAATGGTGCCCCGGCTGTGGAGACTTTGGCGTACGCCGGGCGATAGAATTCGCCATGATCGACCGGTTGGAAGAGACCGGTCTGCCCATGGAAAATAACGTGGTCATAGCCGGCATTGGCTGTTCGGGAAACCTGGTCCACCTGATGGAGGGCAACCAACCCTACGGATTCCATGGTATTCACGGCCGGTCTCTGCCCATTGCCTTCGGCACCAAGATGGCCCGCCCAGACCTGAACGTGATGGTGGTGGCCGGAGACGGCGACTTCTTGAGCATCGGCGGAGAGCACATCGGTCCACAGGCTGCTAGAAACCTGAACATCTGCGCCGTGATCATGGACAATGGAGTTTACGGCCTCACCAAGGGCCAGAGTTCACCCACCACCAAGCTAGGGGAGATCACCAGTTCCACTCCCTATGGCAAGATCGAGGCGGACCTCAACCCTCTGGAGCTGTACCTGACCCTGGGCGTGTCATTCATCGCCTCCGGTTTCTCCAGCCAACCCAGGCCCCTGGCCGAATTGATCACCCAGGGTATGGAACATGCAGGGTTCTCCATCGTTCACGTCCAGTCACCCTGCACGACTTACAACGACACCTTTGAGCAGTTGAAGGGAAACGTTAAAAAGGGCATTGAGCCGATGTTGTGGAATATACCAGAAGACCACGACGCCAGTGACAAGGCTGCAGCCCACGATCTGCTGCAACAGGGCGGAATTCCCGTGGGCGTACTCTACAATGACGAAAGCCGGCCTTCCCTGGACCAGCAAGTGGAACAAATGTGGGAAAAGGCCAGGCCCCAAAGCGTGGAGGCATTGATGGACGCCTTCAAGTTCTAGTAGCGATTAGGCCTAACCTAGCCCGAAAAAAACTCCCCGCATGATGCGGGGAGTTTTTTGTATCCATCGAATTGACCGCCACCAGGCTGAATTCGTTGTTAGCATGGTAGGGGCGAGTTTTAAACTCGCCCCTACGTGATTCAGCCAGATATGTGATCGAAAGGATCCGCGTCCGATTGGTGTTCATACCTGTTGCTGATGTTGTGCCAGGTATCCTTGAAGGTGTTGGCGTAGCAGCACCCGGCCCCGGTGCAACCTGGCCTTTAACGATGAAACCGAAATCTCTAACGCCTCCGCCGCTTCCTCGTTGCTAAGTCCCTGAACGTCCCGCATCACGACCGCGGCCTTCAGGTTGTCAGCCAGTTTTTCCAGCCCTTCCTGTAGGTGTTCCCTCAACTCCGTGTTCAGTGCCTGCCTCTCGGGACCTTCGGCCGGGCTGACAAGTTGAAGCTCATCGTAACCAGATTGAGTCAAAGTCCGCTTATTTTTGTCCTTACGGAGCTTCATCAGCGCGGCGTTGACGGGGATCCGGTAAAGCCAGGTGCTGACCTTGGACTCGCCACGGAACCTTTCGAAATTACGGTAGGCGGATAAAAAGGCGTCTTGGGCGGCCTCTTCTGCGTCGGCATGATTGTTCAATACCCGGTAGGTCAAGTTGTATACGAAGTCGCCATACTCCTCTACAATGCCTTCGATTTCTAATTGGGCGTCGGCTTCCATTACCTACCAATTCCGGGCGGTGTGCATCTATACCGACTACATTGTGCATCTAAAGGATTAGAGTTGTCTATGATGGCCGATGTCAGGGTATTAAGCCAAGACAAGACCGGGGCGACGCTTGCAATGTACCGGTAAACCGGGGGTGGCAGTTACCCGCCAGCTGTTAACATTGCACAGGTTCTAACATAGAGCTGGAGTTAAAGAAGTGTTAGGCGTGTTTGGCAGATTATTCAAACGTGGGGAAGTTGATTGTGACGATGTCCAACGAATGTCGTCGGACTACATCGAGGAGCAATTGCCTCCCAATAAACTTGCGTCCGTGCAAAGGCACCTGGCCGGGTGCGCCCCGTGCCGCGCATTCGTGGAAACCTTGGCCACTACGATTGGATTGCTTGCCCGGCTTCCCAGGGTGTCGGCTCCGCCGTCTTTCAAGAAGGACTTGACCGATAAGATCCGGAGCCAGCGGTAGTAAGACCGGTCTCCTGATCCATCCTGGGGCGCATCTTCTGGACCGGCTAGCCGCTCTCGCGAAGTTCCTCTTCCAAGGATTGGTATTTGGAAGGGCATTTCACCAGGATATCATCGGCCTGAAACACGTTGTCCGTCCCGTAGCTTCCCTGAAGGATGATCTCCGAATGGGGATTGAAGAACAGGTCGGGCAAAATGCCGATGTAGGAGGCCCTCAGGTGATGTCCGTCTAGGCCAGCCCCTTCGTCGCTCAACTGGAAGTGGGTAAGGGTTGACTGATCCTCCCGGGCGAAAGAACCATCCACCAACTTGCCCGATACCCTCACGATGCGCCCGTCTTGCACCTCGTCCCGGTCCATGAACTCGCTAACGGTCAAAAAATACAGGGCGTTGCCCGGGAACGCAGCATATATCATGTACCCCAACGACAACGCCACCACCGTGCCCAGTATCAAGAACCGGGCGCGGTTGGTACTGGGGGAAGCGCCAAAGGTTTCCTCTGCTTCCTCATTGGGATTACTGTCTTGGTAGTCGCTGGCCAATGATTGTCTCCCATGGATCGCGGTTGAGCTTATTTGATTATACGCCGTCCTGCCCCAATTAGATTAGGCGGCGGACTTTCCATTATCGCCTCTACCCTCAGAGCATCACCAACTCATTCTCTTCCTAATCATCATCCAGCGTCTGCTTCAACTCGTCGATCTCCCGTCGCAGGTCTTGCTGGCGCCGGGAAACCCAGAAAGCATAGACGAAGAAAACCGCCCAACTCACAGCAAGGGCAGCGAACAGGAAGGGAAGGTTATCAGGCGGCGTTTGGGCCTGTAGCAGTTGGAAATGTGGCAACGCAAATGGCATATATCACCATGCCGGCGGGCTAAGTTTGCCCCTGGGATCGCCTCAAAGACAGCCTCACCTGCCGCAAACGGTCCTCCGAATCCATTATGGCCATCCTCTCGGCCACCAAATAGGTGAAAAAGACCAGGAAAGTAAGGAAGGAAAATAACAAGACGGCAAACATGGTCGAATTTAGAGCGCCGTCCCCGGCCAGAGGCCCCACCACCGGCGAAGGATGGATCGATCGCCACCAGATTACCGAGTAGTAGACGATGGGTACATCTACGAAGCCCACAATGCCCACCACTGCGGCATAGATCTGCGCCTGTGGCCGGCTTGGAGCGTAGGAACGGATCATCAGGTAGGCCACGTAGATCAGCCAAAGGATCAGGGTCGTGGTCAGACGTGGTTCCCATGTCCACCAGGTGTTCCAGATCGGCCGCGCCCATATGACGCCGGTGATCAGGGCCAGGGTCACAAATACCACTCCCACCTCGGCAGATGCGTGGGCCAACCTATCCCAAACAGGGCTTCGCCTGACCAAGAACACCACGCTAGCCAAAAACACCACGAAGAAAGCCAGGAATGACATGACTGCGATGGGCACGTGGAAATAGAATATCCGCTGTACCTGGCCCAAAACGGAATCGGTGGGGGCCACCATCAGCATCAGGTATAGGTCGGCCAGCATCAACAGCCCGGCCAAAACCAAAAGTACGTGGCGCGCCCGATAATTACCACCTATGGCGATTAGTGTATCCAATGACGCCCAGACTATGGTACGCATCATAGCCTCGGATTTCTCATATCGCGCCGAACGAAGTTCACGTCCAGTAGCCTGGGCGGCATTCTGGGTTGGAAGAACCCTGGCCCACTCCTTCCGATCTAACCATCCGTTCTAACCATCCGTTCTAACCATCCGTGCAACCACCCGGATTAGAATAAATCTCAAAACGATCCAACCAATATTGAATATCCTTCGACAAGCTCAGGGCGAACGGGCAGAAAGGGTCCTCTCCGTTCGTGGTGAACTTGTCGAACCATCTTTGGCGTTAGTTGCTTATTCTTCGGTCACCACTGAAAAAACCCACGGACATATTACCAGAAACAATGCGTCAAAAATGCCCAATAGCGGGAGCCATCGGTTCAGCCCAACGCTGATTTCTCCCCCGACGGCCACGGTGGTCAGCTGCACGGCTCCGATGATCACCGGCAGTATCACCGGAAAGAACAACACCGGCAGCATCAACTCTCGAGACCTGGTCTGGACCGCAATGGCGGAAAATAGCGTGCCCACCACGGCAAACCCCAGGGTGGCCAGGACGATGGTGACGGCCAAAGTCCACGACAGGATGGAAAACCCCAGGAGCACGGCGAATACCGGCAGCAACACCACCTCCACCAGCAGCATGAATGAGAAGCTGGCCATGGCTTTACCCAGGAAGATGGCGTCGCGGCTCACCGGCGTCAGCAGCAGTCCCTCCAGACCTCCCTGCTCCCTCTCCCGCATGAAGGTGCGGTTCATGGCCAAAACGCCGGCAAAAGAATATGCAACCCAGAGGATCCCCGGCGCCAGCGAAGTGATTTGTTGAGGCGACACATTTAAGGCAAAGTTGAAGATCACCGCCACCAACAGCCCAAACACCCCAACGGAAATCACCAGGTCCTTAGAGCGGACCTCCAAGAGAATGTCCTTCCACAGGAGAACCAAGATGGGTTGAAAGAATGCCGTCACAGCCCAGGCCCTGTTTCCTCAACCGCCGAAGGCCGGTCTTCGCCGATGCGGACCTTTCCATTGTCCAGATGCCCCTGGGAGCCCGGCCATGATTTAACCAACTCCAGGTTGTGGGTGGTCATCACGATAGATCTCCCCAACCCGGTCCACCGGGTAATCAATTCACCCAGCATGGCCACCGATGGACCGTCCAGGCCAACCTCCGGCTCGTCTAAGAGCAAAAGCAGCGGGTCGTGGAGCAGGGCTCGGGCAAGGGAAACCCTTCTTTGCATACCGTTGGAAAGGGTACGGACCCGGTGGCCTGCCCGGTGTTCCAGACCGACCTGGGCAAGCACCTCCAATGCCGTTTTCCCGGGGTTTTGCAGGCGAAACAGCCTTCCGTAGAAAACCAGGTTTTCCAAGCAGGTGAGATCGCTGTGGAGAAAGGTGTTGTGGCCAACCACACCCACGCAACGGCGGACCTGGTTGGGTTGCCGTTTTAGGTCGAAGCCGGCGATGGAGACGGCCCCGAAGTCTGGCTTGACCTGGGTGGAAAGAATCCTGAGGAGCGTTGTTTTCCCGGAACCGTTGGGTCCGGCCAATACCAAGAGTTGACCCCAATCAAGGGTTAGATCCAAATCCCAAAGAACCGGCCAATCTCCGAAACTCTTCTCAAGCCCCTGGACTCTGACGGCGCGGTCCGCCTTGGCGGGTGACATGGCCCACTCCCGGGCCACCGGCCTTATCGGTGATCCACGCCGGTTCCGGCTGCCCAGCCACGGCTATGTTCAGGGTGCTAGGCGCTGTCCCTGATGTAGCTTAAGACGGCTTGTACCCGGGGATGGAGTGGCCCGTTGTGGCTGAGAGTGAGCTCTTGATAGATCGCGTTGATGTAGTTTTCAACCGATTTAGTGCCCAGCACCAGCTTTTCGGCGATGGCGGAATTATTATACCCTTGGGCCATCATGGTAAGCACCTCTTGTTGCCGGGGCGTAAGACCCGCGGTAAGAGAGCCTTTTCGCGGTTTCATGCCGTTGACCACCGTCGGGTCCATGACAACCAACCCTGATGCCGCCCCTTCGATGGCCCTTACCAGGGCGCCGGCGTCGCTCACTGATTGCTTCAACAGATAGGACCAACCGGAATATTCATCGGCCGCGATCAGGTTGAGATACTCACGCTCTTTATGGGCAGACAAAATGATCATACCCATATCTTGGTGGGTCTCCTTGATCGCCCTGCCCGCGGCAATCCCGTTGGGCTCGCTGCCCAACTCGATGTCCATCAGGACGACGTCGGGATGAAGCAGGTTTGCGCTCTCGATTGCGGACTCGCCATCCGACACTGCTCCCACAACGTCCAGGTCCTCCAGCGAATCCAGGGATATCTTCAGCATATCCCTAAAAAGTCCTTCGTCCTCTACGATAAGTACGTTAACCATTCAGCCATCCTTGATGGAATCCCATCATCCCGGTCCCCGCCCGCACGATATCCACGAGAGGGCCTTTATGAGGATTCTAAATACCAGTTTCTGCTAAATCAATGTCATTTGTAGGCCGGTAATTTACCGGGCCCAACCCGCCTTGGCCACCCTCCACGCGGCCACGGACCATACCCCTCCATTGACTGTTAACCACATTTGTTGATTTTCACACCAAATGGCGTGAATGATTCAAGATACTCTGGTCTCTCCGGCCAGGGCCGGCCAAGCCTCCGGGCTACATGAACGCCAAAAAGCCCCATGAATCGGTGTCATGGGGCTTTCTTTCCGCCTCGCCCAATAGGGTGGACTGCTTGTGTTGCCAGCAGGCGTATTAAGGGGTTTTTATGCTTACCCCACCGTCAACAGCCCAAGTCTGGCCGGTGATATAGGCGGCCGCCGGAGACGCCAGGAAAACAGCCAGGTATCCCGGCTCCTTCAAACGCCCCACCCGGCCCAAGGGGACTTGACCTTTGGCCGCTTCATCCCTGGATTTGTAGGCTTCCGCCGACATCTGATCGGGGTCGGGGAACGACCCGGGTGCGATGGCATTCACCCTTATACCATAGGGGGCCCACTCTTGGGCCAAACTCTCGGTGAACCGCATCACCCCTGCTTTGGAGGCATCGTAGGCCGATGACAATGCCCTTCCTCTAAACGATGCCCATCCAGAGACATTGATCACGCACCCTTGCCGCCGCTCCAAAAGATGGGCGCCTAGGGCGCGGCAGCCTTGGAAAGCCTCGGTGAGGTTTATGTTCACCACATGATGCCATTCCTCTTCGGACATCCCAGGGGTCTCTGTGCCGGGTAACTGCACCACGGGCTTGCGGATGGAATCGCCGACACAGGTCACCAGAATATCCACGTGGCCAAACTCGTCCAGGGTCCGCCGCGCTATTTCATCCATGTCGGCCGCCTTGGTGGCGTCGCCATGCAGCGGCAGCGCCGATCGGCCCAAAGCCCTAGCCTGCTCCGCGACTTTTGCGACATGGGTGGGGGTAAATCCCACGACCGCTACGTCCACGCCTGCCTCGGCCAATGCCAGGGCGATACCTTTGCCGATGCCACGGCCCGCGCCCACCACCAACGCTTTCTGACCGGCGATCTCAAATTCCGGAAGACTCATTTCCATCTCCAAGGGGTTTTTCGGCCAATGCCGATAAACCTGAATTCTGCCGTGGTTCAATTTGGCTGGAAGTGTAGCTGAACGTTCAAGCGCTAGTCAACGGAGTCTATAGCCTTTGACGGCCCGCGGCGGCCGGGATTAAGATTCGCTTGAATTCCACCGCCCGCCGGCGTGTAGCTCACCGGTGACTACTCTCCGGGCGAAGGCCGGCGGCCCACATCGTGACTAGGAGGCGAAATTATGAAAGCAGTTTACATCAGCGAACACGGCGGCCCCGAGGCGCTCATTCACGGTGACCGGCCCGAGCCCGAGGTGGCCCCCGGCGAGGTGATGCTGCGGGTGCGTGGCAGCGCTTTGAATCACCTGGACTTGAACATCCGGGCCGGCGGCGGTTATCGAGGGTCGCTTCCCAGAATCCTGGGGTGCGACGTGGCCGGAGAGGTCGTTACCGTCAGCCCAAACGCCCAGACCGGCCTTAAGGTTGGCGACAGGGTGATCTTGGACAACCGGATCAAATGCGGCCATTGCGAGAGCTGCCGTATTGGCCTAGACCAATATTGTCCCACCCAGCAGCGCATCGGCGTCGACCTGGACGGCGGCCACGCCGAATACGTAACCGCCCCCGCGGGCAACGCCTATAAGATTCCTGATTCCATGAGCTTCACCGAAGCCGCGGCCATTCCGATAGTCGGTCACACCGCCTGGCATTGCCTGGTCACCCAGGGCCAGATCCGGCCCTGGGACGACGTTCTGATCCAGGCGGCCGGATCGGGAGTGGGGAGCATGGGCATCCAAATAGCCAAGATGTTTGGGGCCCGGGTCATTACCACCGCCGGGAGCGATTGGAAACTGGAAAAAGCCAAGGAATTGGGCGCCGACGAGGTGATCAATTACCGGGAGGAGGCCAGTTTTAGCCAGCGGGTAAAAGAGCTGACCGATGGCAAGGGAGTAGACCTGGTGCTGGACTGCGTGGGCGCCGATGTCTGGGAGGAAAACCTGCTCTCCATGAAACAGGGAGGCCGTCTGGTGATAACCGGGGTAACCTCGGGGACCCGGACCAACATGGACCTCTCCGTTCTGCATGGGAGGCCGTTGCACCTAATGGGAAGCGGTGGACGCAGCCAGCGCACCTTCGCCGATATGATGAAAGTGGTCAATAACGGAGCGCTGGGTGGCGTCGTTGGTCAGGTATTCCCTTTGGACCAGGTGGGGGAGGCCCATCGCATCATGGACCAGAGGGACTTTTTCGGGAAACTGGTCATCGAAAGCTGACCGCAGGGAAAGATACCGGACTCACCTAGCCGGCGCGCATCCAATCATGGTTACGCCTTTTATTGTATCGCCGGGTCCAGCCTGTCTACGAGGGGATTCGCCCGGCATTACACCGGTAGCCAAGGCAGTGCAAACCCTATAGAATTACGCCGGTGTTCAGCCAAGCATCTAATACGAGGCCGGCAAGCGCGGCCCATGAGCACCACGAACGAAACCGGCTATGCCCGGCCATGAGAGCGATCTAGGAGAGATGTATGAAATTCGCCAGGTATCTTGCCCACGGCCAAATCAGCTACGGCGCGGTGGAAGACGACATGGTCAAGGAATTGACCACAACGCCTTTTGATGAATACGAGGTCACCGACCACACCCATCCTCTGTCCGACGTCAAGCTTCTGGCCCCTTGTGTTCCCGGTAAGATCCTGGCCATCGGGTTGAATTACTCCACCCACCTGCATGACCGGCCAGGACCCACCGAGCCCATGGTCTTCTACAAGACCACCACCTCGCTGGTGGGTCCGGGAGACACCATCATCCGGCCCAAGGATACGGAGAGGTTGGACGCCGAAGGCGAACTGGTGGTGGTGATCAAAGACCGTTGCCGCAACGTCTCGCAGGAGGATGCGATGCAGCACGTTCTTGGCTACACCTGTGGCAACGACGTGAGCGCCCGGGATTGGCAACGGGAAGACCGGAACTGGTGGCGAGCGAAGTCGGCGGACACCTTTTCACCGGCCGGCCCATTTATCGTGACCGATATCGACCCACATAAGGTAAGGCTCACCACCCGGATCAATGGGGCGGAAGTCCAGGGAGAAAACACCAGTTATCTGATATTCGACATCCCGACCCTGGTCTCCTTCGCCTCCAAATTCGTGACTCTGGAACCGGGCGACATGATCTACACCGGCACTCCCGGCGAGCCGGGGGAGATGAAAGACGGCGACGTGTGTGAGATCGAGATCGAAGGAATAGGCGTGCTGAGCAACCCGGTGGAACTGGAGCGTTAGAGGGGGAATCAAACCTGCATCAAGCCTGAGGGCTTCCCTGCACCTGGTTTAGAATACAACGCCGCCGATGGAAACAACTGCCAGCGTTGTGTCCTCGTCGCCCTGACTCACCCCCCTTCGCCCCGCGGATACACCAGCGCGGTCTGCCGTTGCTCCGGCGGCCAGACCACCGATTTACCGCCGTTTTGCCATTGCACCAAAACCACCGAGCGTCCTATTTGCCTGCCGGTGCCGGGATCAATCTTGAAACGGCCATAAAAGGTGCAAAAGTCCATCCCGGCGGCAGTTTCTCTTAGCGCTTCATCGTTCAGAGTCCCGGCCGCTTCCACGCAGCGCTGGGCCACCACTCCAGCGGCGTATGCCTGAACCATTGGATAGTCCACGACCCCATGGCCGAGGGATGCTAACGAATCCAGGACTTCCCGCGTTCCGGGACCGTGATCCTGAGAAAAACCGGCCCCCGCCTCCCACTGGCTGGGACCCAGGAACCCATTGACGTCCGCGCCCAAAACGTCCCTGAACTGCTGGATGCCAGCCGCCACCACCGCCACTGTTTTGAAAGAAGCCCTGTGGTCCACCAAACTTTGGGCTATGGATAGATCGTTGCCTATCCTTCCCACCACAACCAGGACATCTGGCCCCGCTCGAGCGGCTTCCTGGGCCAGACCGTTGAAATCGCTCTCGCCAGCATCGAATTCTTCGACGAGATCCAGCCTGAACCCCAAAGCTTCGGCCTGGGCTTCCACTCCCCAACTCACGGCCTTGGGAAACGCGCCGGTTGACGCCCGGACGATGCCCAGGCTGGCTGCATTTTCGTCGGCTTGCCGGACCATGGGTAATAGTCCTTCCAGGTATCGGGTAGCCGGCGTGAGTATGCCGATGATGTATCGATATCCCTGCTGATAGATGTCGTCGGACGCGCCACCCTGGTTCCACATGACCCGGTGACGCTCCTCAGCCACGGCCGCTGCCGCCGAAGCCAAAACGCTGGAATATGGTCCAAAGAGGAGGTCGACCCTGTCGTGAGTAATCAAACGCTCCGTAGCCCGGCGCGCTTGATGGGCCAAACTGGCGTCATCGTAATGGACCAGTTCCAAAGCCAACCTGGTTCCACCGGACCGCGGGGCAATGCCACCGGCTTTATTTACGTCGTCCACCCAGGCTTGAAGTCCGGCAAGGGTCTGCTTTCCCTGCACTTGAAACTGGCCGGTGAGGGAAACAGGGATTCCGGCTTGTATGACAGCGTCACGGGGCATGTGGAACATCCCTCATCAGGAACCAGGAGGAACAAAGAAATGACACCTGCAACCGGAGGAGCCGGTCCCCGGATACCGTAGCGGGAGTCCCGCCAGGCTGGCCCGGCTGGATCAATGGCAGGATTTAATACGCGGCCCGGAATATGCCGAATGAGCTGGTGTAACCGTGCAGGAATGTGGTGCCGCTCACCGGGCCGATCTCTCCGTTGCAGAAAAACCCGCCCATGGGGATGGTCCCCAACTTGTCCCGGAAGAGTTCGGTATCGTGATTGGGGCGCCCGTAGAGGTGCTCACCCCGGCCCAGGCAGGAGAATAGCAGCGCCCCTTGAGCCTGGTTTTCCCGGTTGTCCTCGGCGTAACGTTCCAAAACCTGGGTCAAGTCGTCAGCTGATGTCTCAGCATCGCGAAGGTGGAACTGGACCAACTGGCCTTCCTTCAGGATCTCGCCGATGGCCAGGACTCCGGTCCGGTCGTCCATGCCCACTACGTTTCGTATCAAAAAATCTCCCTGTTTAGGCTCGTCGATGAATTCGTCCATCACAACGCCAAGAAACAGGGAGTTGCGCATCAATTCTTTATCGCGGTCGCCGGATTGCTGGAAGATCTCCTTCAGAACCGTCATGGGAGGCTTGCCATCCAATTCGGCCAGAACATTGCGTCTACTCTGGGTGACCCGCATGGGCTGCCCCACGGGACGGCAACCCTGAGCCACCACGGTGTCTACCGCAATATTGCCGTGCAGGGCCACGCCCACCGCGCCCGACCGGTATACCTCCCCGCCGAGAAAAAGGGCGTTGCCGCCTTGTTGTTGAGCGCCGCTGGCCAGACCGCCGATCTTGGCCGACTGGTCAAAGGCATAATCCAGCCCCAAAAGCAGGTTTTGAACCGGGAACGAGAAGGGGTCGGCCAGCATCACGAACTGGGGCGACAATCCTGGCGTCACGTTCACCGCTGCCTCCCAAGATTCAGGAGCGGCATCCAGGTCTGGCAGACTGTCCCCTTCCAGGTGAAATTCCACGATTTCCACCCCAGGCAGACTGGCTGCAGTTATTGAGACCGCAGGCCGTTGTTCCACTTCCTGTCCGTCTCCAATAATGCCACCGCCAGAGCATCCCAAGACCACCACGGAATCTAGCCGCCGCCGGATCAATTCAGAAACCCTGTCGAATTCAGCTTGGTGATGGGGCGAGACGAAAGCCACAGCGAGATGAGGAGTTTCATCTTGCATCTGAGCCTGTAGTATGACCACACATTCGTTTACCGCGTCTGCCAAGTCCGTCTGCTCTGATATAGATGAGGCCCACTTCATATTACGAACCCTCAAGGAAGCGATTTGCTGGTTCTCAAGTATACCAACATGGGGGGAGTTTGATAACATCCGCCGCCGTTGCCTGGGTTTCCTCCGTACCCAGTTTGTTCAAACCGGCCCATTCAAATCGGGAGGCGCTGGGACCGCCTCATCGGAGTCTCCGGTCGCTTGACAGTGCCAAGAGCCCTAATTACAATTTCCACGAGCCGCGAACCCTGTGATTGCATGAGCCAATGGCGCTGGCATTCGGGCGTATTCCGCCTTGCTGAGACTACTGACCACACCCACCCCGGCGAATGATCCTACCGCTCAGGGCAACGTCCCTCCTCAATGAAAATCAACCGTCTTGGGAAAAAAGACATACGCCTTGATGTCTAAACTCATGCATTTCCTCACTTCCCGACGGATTGGCCGGGCGTTTCTCATCCTCTTGGTGCCGGGCATCGCCCTCAAGCGCTGGCTGGCGCTAGGCGCATTCGGCGCATTATGCATCGCACTGGGGATTATTTTTGCCCTGAAGATCTCTCTTTGGCCGGGATTCACTTCCTTGGCTGAGATCATCAGTCTCAGAGGCGAACCGTCAATCGTAAGGGCAGGCGTTTTCATTGGGGCCGGCATCGTCATCGCCGGGGCTTCCTTCATCTATCTGACCCGATCGTTGACCACGCTTCAAGTGCGCCGCCGCCATTGGCGTTTGTTGGATTCCCTGTATATAGAACGGGTGTTGGGAGCGGGGCCCAAGGTGGTGGTCATTGGCGGCGGCAGCGGACTCCCAAACCTTCTGCGCGGCCTGAAGCACTACACAGGCAACATCACGGCCGTGGTCACGGTGGCCGATGACGGGGGTAGTTCCGGACGGCTGCGGACGGAATTGGGCATTCTGCCTCCCGGCGACATCCGCAATTGTCTTGTGGCATTGGCCGACTCGGAAGACGTGATGCAACGGTTGATGGATTACCGCTTCTCGTCCAACGGTCAACTTGATGGACATAGTTTTGGAAACATGTTCATCGCGGCCCTGGCCGGCATAGGTGGGGGTTTTTACCAAGGCGTGGAGATCGCCGGGGAACTATTGGCGATTCGTGGCCGGGTGATACCGTCGACCTCTGTGGACGTCACCCTAGTGGCGAGGACCGTGTCCGGACAGCAGCTGATAGGGGAATCCAGAGTTGGCACCGCTGACGACCCCCTGCAATCCCTGGCACTGCTCCCCGCCGACGCCGCCGCTCATCCTGACGCAAAGCGGGCCATTGAAGAAGCAGACATGATCCTCCTTGGTCCAGGCAGCTTGTTCACCAGCATAGTTCCCAACCTGTTGGTTCCGGAGATAGCGTCGGCCATATCAAATACCGCCGCTCTCAAGTTGTACGTGTGCAACGTGGCCGGGGAACCGGGGCAAACCATGGATTTCTCCGTTTTGGACCATCTAGAGGTTATCCGCCATTACCTGGGACCCTCCTCGGTCAACCTCGTTTTAGCCAACGATAACTTTGTCCCACAGTCAGGTGTTGGGGGCAATTCACTCGAAGGTGCGGTTCCGGCAAAATTGATCGAAGTCACACAGCCCTGGCGGGATACGACCGTCTGCGTGCTGGCCGATGTGATCGATGCCGGCAATCCCACCCGCCACGACCCAGCTAAATTGGCTACGGTGATCGCCGAAACTTATCGGGACTACCGGGGCAGACGCAGGCGCCTGCCCCGCAGGTGGTTGGGGTTTGGAGATAGTTTGTAGGCGCCAAGGCGCATCCGCTGCCAGTCCCGCCACCGCCAAACCCGGCATGGGCCCCAGCGGGTAACCAAACGAAATCCCTCCGGACCTCAGATGGAGATCCGGAGGGATTCCTTCCGATTCATACTATATGGTCAGCTAGGCCGTGTTCAAGCCGCCGTTGACCATTTGCCGAAACCCACGGCGGTGTACTTTTTGGTGGAATTGCCAGGGGCCAGCTGTGCAGACCGGCCTGCCTCGACCTGTTTTCGGCAGTGTTTTTGATATCGGGAGTACCGGCCCGGTGAGCGCGAAGTAACCCCGTTCCAAACGAACCCCAGCATGTTTGCGCCGGCCTTTTCCAGGTTTCCCATGGCAAATACCACCGCGTCCATCCTGGTGGTGGATGTGTTGACCACCATCACTGAGCCGCCCACTTGTGCCGCCACCACCGCGCCGTCGGCCAACGATACCAACGGAGGCGTATCCACCAACACCATGTGGTATTCGTTTTCCAACCGGTTCAATAAGTCTCCCATGCGGGGCGACTTCAGCAAAGCGACAGGGTCGGCAGCCGGCGGGCCGCTGGTAATCACCTTGACTCCGGAGTAAACCGTGTCACGAAGCACTTCTTCCACTTCGATCTCGGGGTTGGCAAGGAAATCGCTCAGCCCGGCCGTGTTCTCCAATTTGAAATAAGTGTGCAACGATGGCCGCCGCAGGTCGGCGTCCACCAGCACCACCTTTTCATCGCTGGAAGACAAAGCATATCCAAGGTTGGCGAGCAGACTGCTGCGGCCTTCGCCCAAGTCCGGGCTGGCAATCGCCAAACTCTTGATCCTTTTCCCCTTGGCCCCAAATTCTATGTTGGTTGCGACTTGCCGGATTGCTTCTGCTTCACTGGAAGAGGAGGCGCCGTTGACCGTTAACTCCCTGGTTCTTCCGGCGCTCTTCGGCCAGCGAGGCACCGTGCCCAAGTGGATGAGCCCAAACCGCCTCTGGAACATAGTGGCGGAACCGATGGGCGCCCGCTGGTATTCCAACAACATCACCAACCCAACGGACAGCAAAAGACCCACCGCCGCCCCTAACACAGAATTTCTAACGATATGCCGTTGTTCCAAGGGGATGGCGTTGCGAGGCTCCTCCGCCGAGGCCGCCAAGGTGACCCTGCCGAAAGCCGGCATGGTCTGACGAATTGTATCCGTTATGACTTCCACAAGCTCCGCGGTGGTTGAGAAAAGTCCCATGGCCGCCATCTGGATGGCCATCTCCTCTCGCTGGGCGGCGATTTGTTCCTCGCGGATAGCATCTATGTGGGTTACAAACGACACCGCTACCGCATCGGCAACCCTCAGGGCCATCGCCGGTTGATCGCTGATGGCCCGGACCTCCAGGAACTGAGTGTTTGCCACCTGGCGGGCAGACACCATGGCTTGAACCTGATCCAGGCTTAAAGGCAGTGCGGTCTGATTGATCACGCCTTTCAAAAATGGCCTTGTGACGATCAAACTGGGATAGCTAGAGGTGGCAGCGCTGCCTTCCAATAACAGGGTGGCCTTGGCCTCATATTTCGGCTCAGGGACAGATGAGGCCAGCCCGGCGCCGGCGGTGACGACCCCAATCAACAAAGGCAACCCAGCAATCACCCACCACCACTTGCCGAGGGCGCCCAAGAACTCTCGTAGGTCCAACGCTTCATCTTGCATCTACTTACCCGCTCCTTTGGATTGTCTGTAGGGCAGCATGCCTTTGATATGCCTGCACGGGGAAAGGGTGGCCTGCCACGGCTCTACCGCGACAATTGCACCCGGGACGATGTCACTGGGATCTTCACTAGGCTATCCGGGGGGTCCGGGGTTCAAATCTTTCTGAATCGATGGGGCCAACCACCATCTCCATCGCAGGCCAAAGTATTCCGCTGTTTAAACGATCCGATCATTAAACCGTGGCAACCTTGTTTTTATCACCAACTTGCGGCTAACCGCAGGGTGATACCACCCTGGTCCCATGGGCAGAACCCCCGTTTTCGATTGGGAAACCCATGGACTGGACCGCTTGTTCAATCGTGGCAGCATCCAATACGACCGCTTTGGCCTTGGGTTTGACGGCCGATCACGACGGTCAAAACGCCAAACGAAGACCGTGACCATTAAGGGGAAATCGTTGTACCCCATAAAAGAACAAGCTATAATGCCGCAGGCTACGATGGTTGGATTTGGCCAGATAGAGGATATATTAATTGCAAAAGCGGCAGTATTCGTTATCTTGTTTGATTAGTAATGACCAGTAGGGTATCTGTAGGAAAACTCCCGTTAATGCGTTTTTGGGCAATCCGGATCGGGTTCACAGCTGCTTTGGCGGGCTGGATGGTTCTGATTTTCTTCTTATCATCGCTTCCCGATGAGCAGGCTTCACGGGTAGGGCCATACGACGCCCACGCCATCGCCAAACTTGGCAGCATGCGCGGCCTCCTAGCCCATCTGTTCCTCTTTGGAACACTGGCGTCTTTGTTCCAGGCCACGTTATGGAGTTGGACCTCGTTTACGAATTACTCCCTCCGGCTTACCTTTACCGCGATTGTCCTGGCTACCCTGTACGGGGTATCCGATGAGTTTCACCAGTCATACGTCGCGGGGCGAAACATGTCGCCCTCAGACATGCTGGTAAATGCCCTGGGAGCCGTGGCAGCCGTTGCCGCCCTGCGGCTATTAATGAAATCGGCTATTCATTCTTATATCCCGTCCTTCAAACTGACCACGTCCAAGGCATGAATACCCTAAAAAGTGGCGAAAACCCGGGGATGAAAAACGTGGCGGCCAAGGGACGACGATACTCAGCGCGGGGCTCTTCGAATCTTTAGCGAACCAACCACGGGGCAGTACTGCACATGACTGCTGATCTAGACCAACCCGAGTCATTCGCCCAGGTCGACCCGTCTGGTCTCGGCAGGAGGATTCGCACCTTGCCACAGCAATGCCAGGCAGCATGGCAGCAAGGGATGGCAACGCCGTACCCCGCGGAATGGGCCTCCAGCGAGAGCGTGACCGTCTGCGGCATGGGTGGATCCGCCATCGCCGGAGACCTGCTGTCTGGTCTGATGGCAGCTCAGAAAGGGGTGCCGGTCCGGGTGATCCGGGAGTTTGATTTCCCTTTCCCGATAGACCCTAGTAGCCTGATCATCGTCTGCAGTTATTCCGGCAATACCCGGGAAACAATCTCTTTGTTCCGCCAGGCCAAAGCAGGAGACGCGAGGATCATTGTGGCCGCCGGAGGCGGGACCTTAGCTCAGGAAGCGGCCGAGGCCGGTAATCCCCTCCTAAAGATAGACATCCCCGGCGAGCCGCGCAGCGCCGTGGGATACAACCTGATGCTTTTGCTAGGCGCCCTGAACAAATTGGGATTGTGGTCAATAACTCAAACGGAAGTAACTGCTTCCCTTGAGGCCATTGCGAACCAAGCGGACCGCCTGGCGGAAGATTGGCCCTCGCGTGACAATCCGGCCAAAAACCTGGCAATGCACCTTCACGAAAAGCTGGTGATGGTGTGCGGAGGAGGTCTATTCTCGGGGCTGGCGCGCCGATGGAAAACCCAGTTGAACGAAAATGGCAAAGTGTGGGCGTGGCACGAAGAAATCCCCGAGATGTTGCACAACGCCGTGGAAGCCTACGGTTATCGGCCCCAAATCAAAGAGGACTTGTCGGCGGTAATGCTACAGCCCAACCTGGTGGACGACCCTGCAGCCGCCCACTACCAGGTGGCTGAGCAGTTGCTGAAAAGCAATGCCATTCCCCTGCATCTGGTTCAACCGCCGGAGGGTTTGGAGCCCCTGGGTCAACTGCTAACCACCATGATCATGGGGGATTACGTCAGCTACTACCTGGCCATCCTACAGGGCATAGACCCGTCGCCGACCCCCAATATCCTGCTAGGCAGAGAACATCTGGAACGCCTGGCGGACGGCTGACAATCTTCTGTTGCTAGATCCGACTCCGGGCCGTCCCCACGCCTTTTTGGACCCGAATCAGCTGCCGGTCTCTCTCAATGCGCACCATGCCCATGGCCGTTCCCGTGGTCACCGTCATGATCGTGGCCTTGCCCTCCATGACCGCGACCATGGTGGCCGTCGCCGGCGGAATGGCGTGGTGACGCCATCGGCACTATCATCAGGATGACCGTGGCCAGTACATACAGGCCGGCGATGTAAAAAAAGGTGGCTTCGATACCGATCGAGTCGAACAATAATCCAGCAATGAGTGGGGATGCCGCCGCGAGAGCAAATCTGGAGAAAGAAAATACCCCCAGCGTGCTGGCTACTACACCCTCGCCAATTACGTCCAAGGCCCCCGCGGTTAAGATCGGCTGGTCGCTGAATAGAAATATTCCTAACAGCGCTATCACAACAATCAACCCTATACCCTCACCAAAGGGCACGAGCAGCGCCGTTAGAACGGCAAGTCCAAGCATGCCGGGAACCAGCACTAACTTTCTGCCCAAACGGTCGGATAAGTAACCCATGACTGGAGTGGATACGATACCCACTCCCACCAGAAGGGCGATATGTAGACCCAAAGATGGCTTACTCATTCCCAGGTGGGTTTCAAGGCCCAGGTACAATGCCAGGAACGGCAGAAACGCCACGTGGGCCATACCCCGGAGTCCCGCGACCGTCATGATTCCCCACAACCTGGGGTGCTCTTTGAACGATAGCCGGGTCTGGTCCATCTGCTCCCGGAAACCCGCCGGCGCGGCGGGTTCGCTCCCGGTCCTGCCAATGTCCCGGAACGCCCAAAAAACCACGAAGGTCAATAGGAGTGGGACCACCGCGTATATGCTAAGGATTCCTCTCCAACTAAGGACCAACAGGAGTCCTCCGGTCAAAGCAGGGCCCAAAACGTCTCCAATGTTCCCTCCGACTCCGTGGAAGGACAGCGCGGCCCCCCGGCGGTGGGCGAATTGGTATGACAGCGCCGCGGTTGCCGGAAGATGCCACATAGACGCTGCCATCGCCACTACGCCCATTCCCAGCAACAGCACGGGGTAAACCGGCGAGATGCCCATGATCAGCCAGCCGACTCCAAACAATGCCATGCATCCCGCCAGAACCACTCCCCAATGCCGTCGAAGCATGTCGGTTACCACGCCTCCTGGCAGGGCGATAACGCCTGACACTACCTCCCGAGTAGTCG
>MUCP01000008.1 GCA_002816875.1 SAR202 cluster bacterium Io17-Chloro-G2 | reverse complement strand
CTCTACAGTGTGTGGTTCTCTCCTCTGTTATCACATGTTGGTTTGCAATCGGGGGAATTCCCCCTTTCGCAAAGGGGGAGACTTGACCGGTTACGACGTTTGCCTAGACTTCCAGCGGGGTGTCTTCTTGGTTGGCCCATTCGCCCATGGAGGCGTCGTAGTTCTTGGCATTCTCGTAGCCCAGAAGCCGAAGGACGAATATGCCGTGCGCCGCACGGATGCCGCCCTGTCAATAAGAAAAGACCTTCTTGTCGGGCGTTATGCCTTTCTCGTTCAGTATCTTTCGGATCTCCTCGGGAGACTTGAACCGGTGGGTCTCCCGGTCCATGACGTTGAACCATTCCAGGTGAACGGCGCCGGGCAGGTGGCCCGCCCGCTTGTTGCCCCTGCTGTTGCTGCCGTCCCACTCGCCATTGCTGCGCACGTCCCACAAAACGGCGTCGTCCATGTTGCAGGCGGCTTTCAATTCGTCAGCCTTGACCATCACGGATTCATCCCGCTTCGGGTTGAATTTGACCCCCGCCGCCGGATGAGCGCGGTCGAAGCTGACTTTGCGGCCCTCGGCTATCCATCGCCTCCAACCGCCGTCCAGCACTTTGGCGTTGGTGTGGCCGTAATAGTTCAGGGCCCACCAAAATCTTGCGGCGGTGAGGCTCTGGCCGTTGTCGTAGGTGATGACCAGAGAGTCGTCGCCGATGCCCAAGCCCTGGCACATGGCGGCGAACTGGTCCGGGTTCATAATGTGGACCCGGTCCGTGTCGGGGTTCTTCTCGTAGTTATCGGGGACCATCACCGAGCCGGGGATGTGGCCGCGGAGGTAGCCCGCCTCTACATCGCAGTCCACCACCACAACGTTGGCGTCTGAGCCGTGGTCTTCCACCCAGGCGGCGTCCACCAATAGTTCCGGATGGGCGAATCCTCCACCTTGAGTCATATTTCCTCCAATGGTTGTCGGCTGCCGGCCAAGATTCAGGCCGGTGGCCCAATCCTAACATGGTCCATGGCGCAAGGCCACAGGCGTGGCTATCCCACGACGATTCTTGCCGCTGCCTGGGCCACGGGTTAGAATGGCGAGGCCGTGAGCCGTCAGCAATCGACCCATACCCAGACTAGTGCGGCATGGTCCCGATTAGCTTATAGCTATTTGAACAGCGAGGAATGAGTCATGGTACAGCAGGGACAGATCGATCATTTGCTACAAGAGACCGCGGTCATTCAGCCTCCGCCCAGCCTGGTCAGCCAAGCCTTCCTCCAAGACCAGCAGGCCGAGTACCAGCGGTCGATCCAAGACCCTGAAAAATTCTGGTCAGAGGTTGCCGGCGAGTTGGAGTGGTTCAAACCCTGGAGCAAGGTGTTCCAATGGGACTACCCCACCTTCAAATGGTTCATCGACGCCAAGTGCAACATCACCTACAACTGCCTGGACCGCCACGTGGCCCAGGGACGCAAGAATAAAGCAGCCTTTATCTGGCTGGGTGAAGACGGCTCCGAGCGTGTCTACACCTACGGCAGGCTGGCCCAGATGGTCAACCGGTTCGCTAACGGCCTAAGATCTTTGGGAGTGGGCAAGGGTGACCGGGTGGTCATCTACATGCCGCTCACACCCGAGGGCGCAATCGCCATGCTGGCTTGCGCCAGAATCGGCGCCGTCCACAGCGTTGTCTACGCCGGGTTCAGCGTCGGTTCGCTTCAGGGCCGGATCTTGGACGCCCAGGCCAAGGTTTTGATCACCGGCGACGTGGGCTACCGCAGGGGCAGCAAGGTGGACCTGGGGGGTATCTGCGCCGACGCCGTGGAAGGCCTGGACGTGGTGGAGCATGTGGTCATCTGGCGGCGGGAAAGCGCCGGCGAGCCCCTGCCGGAGAAATACGTGGACTTCGACCAGTTGCTGTCCGAGGGCGCCATTCACTGCCCGGCCGAGGAGATGGACTCGGAAGACCCGTTGTATATCCTTTACACCAGCGGCACCACTGGCAAGCCCAAGGGCGTGGTCCACGTCCACGGCGGATACATGGTGGGTACCTACTACCACTTCAAAACGTATTGGGACGTGAAGGACAACGATGTTTTTTGGTGCACTTCGGACATCGGCTGGGTGGTGGGGCACAGCTATATCGTATACGCGCCCCTGATAGCTGGGGCTACCACGGTTTTCCGCGAGGGAGCCATAGACTATCCCCATCCCGGAATGTTCTACGAGATCATCGAAAAATATGGCGTCAACGTCATGTTCACCGCTCCCACCGTCCTCAGGATGTTGATGCGGTACGGCGATGATCTTCCCCAGAAATACGACCTGCGCACTCTGCGGTACCTTACCTGCGCCGGCGAGCCGCTGAACCCCGAGGCCCTCAAGTGGACCTACGAGTACCTGTGCGGCAACGGCGAATGGGGCTACGTGGTGGACAACTGGTGGCAAACCGAGACCGGCGGTCCTTGTTTGGGCACCACCGCCACTATGGCGGCCAAGCCCGGCCGGGTCGGCGTGCCGCTGCCCGGAGCCGTCCTGGATATCGTCGACCGGGAAGGCCAGCCCATAACTGAGCCTGACAAGGGCGGCCTGCTGGTGATCAAGCAGCCCTTCCCCCACTTCTTCCGCACGGTCTACGGCGACCCGGACCGGTACGCCCAGGACTGGAACACCATACCCGGCGTCTACTTCACCGGCGATGTGGCCCTGCGGGACGCCGAGGGCTACTACATGGTGGTGGGCCGCGCCGACGACGTGCTCAACGTGGCGGGACACCGCATCGGTTCCGCTGAAGTGGAGAGCGCGTTGGTCTCCCATCCCGCCGTTGCCGAAGCCGCCGTGATCGGCAAGCCCGACGAACTGCGGGGAGAATCCATCAAGGGCTTCGTAACACTGCGAGTGGGCAGCGACCCCTCGGACGAGATGATCGAAGCTTTAAAAGTCCACGTGCGCCGGGAACTGGGCCCCATAGCCGTCCCTTCGGAACTGGAATTCATGCCCTCGCTGCCCAAGACCCGTTCAGGAAAGATCATGCGCCGCCTCTTGAAGGCCAACGAGTTGGGGCTGGACCCGGGGGATATAACTACGTTGGAGGAGTGACGGGGGTATACTTGTAACAGACCGGAGCAGCGAGGCGACCCATGGCTGTACAACTATTACGGCGGCGTTTTACGGCGGACGAGTACCACCTGATGGGCCGGGCCGGCATTTTGGGCGAGGATGACCGGCTGGAGCTACTAGAAGGGGAGATCGTGGAAATGGCGCCCATTGGCAGTAGACACCAGGCCACGGTAGACCGTCTCAACCGGCTTGTCTCAAGCCGCATGGCAGACCAAGCAGTGGTCAGGGTGCAAGGCCCAGTCCGTCTTGGAGAGGACTCGGAGCCCCAACCGGATGTTATGCTCCTGCGATTACGCACTGACTTCTACGAGTCTGCCCACCCTGCACCCAATGACGTTTTGCTGTTGGTTGAGGTGTCCGACACCTCAACGGAATACGACCGCGAAGTGAAACTCCCCTTGTATGCCCGCTACGGCATCGCAGAAGTCTGGCTGGTAGGCCTGGAAGCAAGGACGGTTGACGTGTTCCGTAGTCCCACCACCCAAGGGTACCAGGAAGTGTCCCAATCGGGACCGGGCCAGCATCTCTCTCCGATGGCCTTCCCCCAGTTGGACGTGGCCGTGGACGACATCTTGGGGTAGTTTGCAGGAGAGGATACCGTTGGATTGGATTCTGCTCTTCGACTGACGACAGTACACCCGCGCTGCCCAAGACCCGCTCCGGCCAGATCATTCGCCGGGTTTTGAAGGCGAAGGAGTTAGGGCTGGATCCGGAGGATTTTACGACGTTGGAGGAGTAACGGGTGTGAAGCGGACTGCCAATTAACACCTTCATGTTTTGTAGTTAGTAGATGTCGCCTAAACCGGGTTGCCTAGGATCAATGCTTCCGGCTTCGTGCTTTATAAGCCGATACAAAAATTCCAACATCCCTCATGTCAGTTTTATTGTGATCTTGTCTAAGCCAGGACTGTCATCGGCAAATGTGTTAACCGACGTTGCAATGATTTTGGCATAATTTAGTGGCAAAATAAGTCCACCTCCAGTATACTTACTACCAGCTTCTTGGAAGAATATTTTTAGTCGATTCCCGTTCGACAAAGTTAGTTCGAGTTGGTCTACGGCAAAATGTTGGTTGTAATCTGAGTATCCTCCCATCTGGTTGGAACGAGCTTCGCGCTGCTGGATACTAGTGATGTTAGGCATAATTGACACTCCTCAAGGTTAGCTGGCTGAACCAATGTTGATTTATAAGTTACCATATCAATAATAACTCATCAAGTTATTACGCCTAATATCGCATGTTGGCTTTAAGGAAACCCGGGGCTAGGCGTAAATTATAAGTTATAATATATTCATTATAATTATATATAGCATGATTCGACTGTAGTACGGTGGATACTCGGTCAATTTTAGCCTAGCCGACCGATAGTGTGGGCGCTAACTACTATTTGGATGAGAATTAAATGTTTGGTATAACAAGAGTAACTGGGAGATAAATCATCTAAATGAAAGTCTACTATTTCAGCGAGTTTCCTTACCATGAGTACCCCGACGAGGAGGGGGACAAGTACCCGTCGTTGCGGCTGACTTTCCCCAATAGCTACTTCGATCCCAATCTGGCCAACGGGTTGTTCCAGCGGTATTTTGACGAGTGCCAGTACGTGGACGAACTGGGTTACGATGGCATCATGGTCAACGAGCATCACAACACGCCGTCGTGCATGAACACATCATGCAACCTGACGGCGGCGGTGCTGGCCCGGGTGACGAAGCAGGCCAAGATACTGCTCTTGGGCAACATCTTGCCCATCCACGAGAACCCGGTGCGCCTGGCCGAGGAGATCGCCATGATCGACGTCATCTCCGGCGGCCGGGTGATATCCGGCATGGTGCGGGGGACCGGCGTGGAGACCGTCTCCACCAATTCCAACCCAATGTACAACCGGGAGCGGTTCGAGGAGTGCCACGACCTGCTGATCAAGACCTGGACTACTCCCGGCCCCTTCCGGTGGGAAGGGAAGCATTACAACTTCCGGGTCGTGAACCCGTGGATGGTGCCCGTCCAGAAGCCCCATCCGCCGGTGTGGGTGCCGGGCACGGCCAGCCCGGAAACTGCCCAGTGGGCGGCTCACCACGGCTACACCTACGTGGCCTTCCTGACCCCCCTGGACCTGACCCTGGAATTGTTCAACATCTACCGTGAGACCGCCGCCGAGGAGGGCTACGAGCCCACGCCAAACAACTTTGGCTATCTGTTGTGCTGCTACGTGGCTGAGACCCAGGAGAAGGCCGACGAAGAGGCCAAGCATTTCATCTGGCGCATGGGCCCAACGGGCAGGGGACCTCGTGAGTACATGAACCCGGTGGGATACCGCACCGCTGCCGGGGCCAACGTGGCCGCCCGGCGAAACCGCAGGCCGCTGATCCAGCAGAGCTTTGAGGAACTGAAGGAGAACTACCACATCGTCTGCGGCACGCCAGACACGGTCCTGGAGAAATTGACCTACCTACACGACACGTTGGGGATGGAGCACCTGATCATGTATGGCCAGGAGTCCAAGATGTCCCACGAAGCCACCATGGCCAATATCGGCCTGTTCGGCAAGGAAGTCTTGCCGGTGATAAAGGACTGGTAGGGGTTTAGACGGCGGTTTTAGGACAGCGTTTGTGGTTCGACAAGCTCACCATGAGCGGAGAGGGGGAGGATGGAATCCTCACGGATTACGGCCCGATGCCTGGAACGCCGGACGAAACGGTCGAATTTCCACGGCCAACCTTAGACACCAAAACCGCACACACCAAAACCGCGGACACCAATACCGCTCATCCTGAGCTTGTCGAAGGACGGACGTTATGTGGGAGCCAAGGAAGCCAGAGGCGCGGGCCTAGTCGGCGGAAGTTACAAACGTCTTCTGGATGATCGCGCGTGCGTCCTCTGGGCTTAGGCCGCTGGCGGTGGCGCAGGGGCTGGTCTCTTCTATGATGGCGTCGACATCGCCCAACAGCAGGTACTTCTTGTACAGGTCCTGATGCTCTATGCCCAGGGCCCGGCCAACCGCCGTCAGGTAGTGCTCCACTTTCAACGGATAATCCTGCTCGTAGCCGCACAGGGCCCGCTGGCAGCCGTGGTACAGCGTGGAGTAAATGTCCACGCCGGAATCGGCCGCTTTCTGGATGGAACCGGTGACCATGTCGTCCCACTCTTGGGTTCCCATCTTTTCCCGCACCGCCGCGGTGCAGTGGCGTCCCAGCCGCGTGTCGGTGCCCAGGTCCACCGGCTGGATCCCCGGCAGGCTTTCAAGCAGCTTGAAAGCGCAGCGGGCTTCCTCGTCGGACTGTTGGCGGCCGGTGTGGTAGTGCAGTGAGACCTTGGCGCTGGGCTGGGGTTGGAAGTCCAGCCGGTCGAGGTTCTCCACCAGAAATTCGGTGACATGCTGGAATTTGAACTTATCCTGCATCTGCATGATCTCGTCGTAGAAATAGATGCAGGAAGGGCACCACATGACCACTCGCTCGGGCTGGAACTTCATGAAGCCGTCCACGGTGGTTTGGGCCATGGCAAGCCCGGCTTTTTCGTCGCCCATCTGGAAATGCTGGATCCCGCAGCAATAGGACGGTCCCCCCACGGCAACGAAGTCCACATTCAGCAGTTTGAAAATGTCCACCACCGTGCGCACCAGGTGGCTGGTTCTCATGACATTGCAGCCCAGGTACAAGACTACCCTGGCCGGTTTGGCTTCAACATCGGGGAGTTTCAGCAGCCATTCCCGCTCTTGCGGCGGGACCTGCAGGGAGTGGAGGGAGTCCACCTCTTTGAAATACTCGCGGTAAAATGACCGGTTGCCCGAATTCTGGGCCATGATCACCCCTTTGATCCAGCGAATCCCGGGTCCGGGGTCTTCCCGGTTATTAAGTGTCGCCCGGCGGCGGATTATCCTTAAGTGCTTTTCGTAACCCTAAGAGCCGTTCCCGGCCTTCTTCTACCAAAGTGGCCGTTGGCTCCGTTGGAGAGTAGGCGGCCCACCAAACGGCCTTAACGAACCATCGTAGGTGGTTCTGCAGCGGGGAACCGTCCCCGGCGGCCATGCCAGTATATTCCATCGCCGTTTGCCAAGGCAATCGCTTGCTCCCGTGGTGTTTCTTCAGTTGCTGTTCGGCTTTGGAGTACAGGTGTAGCATCTCCCGCCGCCTGGATGATCCCGGCCTGGCGTAGGCTAACGCTGGGGTGAATTCCAGGACCCGCCCTTCCTTCCACCGGGGGTACAGCAGCCTGAGCATCAAGATGGCCAGCGCAAAGGCGGTGAACAACACCGAGGTCAGTGGATTGCGCAACCCGTTCAACAGACCGTCGGGAATTTCGGTGGGCAGGTTGTCTACGGCATCAGGGACTCTGGTATTGACTCCGGCTTGAAACAGCCGGTTGAAACCAGGCCTGGGATTTTCGGCTGCGGCAATGGCCGCTCTGGGGGTGCTGTCGAAGGGAACCCAGCCGTGGTTGGCGAAATAAACCTCAGACCAGGCGTGGGCGTCCTTCACCCTTACCAGGTACGCTCCCGAAAGGGGGTCGCGCACTCCGGGCAGATAGCCCAACGCCAACCGCGCCGGGAGCCCAGACGCGCGGGCCAACAAGGTAACCGCGGTAGCGAACTCCAGGTCGCCGCCGGGCTCTTGTTCCAAGAGGAACCGGCGCAGGTGGACCTCCGAATAGGGCCGCAATGGTTTGCCTGGGTCGTATTGGGTATTTGCGGCCACGTATCCAACTATTTGCTCCAACCGCTGGAAGTCGCTGACGGCTCCCTGTCCCAACCGGCCGGCGATCTTTCGCAGATCGGCGTCAAGCTCCAGGGAAAGCTGCATGTATTCGGCGCCGATGAACGCGGTGTAATCCTGGTTTAACCTCTGGGTATCGTCCCTGGGCTGGGCCGAGACTACTTGGTAGGAATCTCCGTCACGCACACCTGTACCTGCGATCCGGCTTCCGCCATCCATGACCTTCAGTCCGCGGTACCCCATGAAGATACTTTGGGGATGGTCCAAGCGCACGAAGAAGGCCTGGTGGTAGCGAATGGAATTATCAAGATTGGCGCTTTCCCGGTTGAACCATTGGCCAATGAGTCCCTCCACAGGAACCAATTGCCTGTTACCGCCAGAGGGAAGCCAGCGGCCCCTTTCAAACCTATACCTGGTTTGGCCGCGCCAGTAACTGGACACCTTACTGCGGACAAAAAGCGCCACGTCCTCAGGGGCCGCCGCCTGCCCGTTGGGTAATGTTGCCCCCAATCCTGGATTAGAACCACTGAAGGAACTATCGGGCGAGGCTTGCTCGTTGTCCGGTGATGGTTTTTTCGAGTCTAAATTTGAAGAATCCACAGCCGCCTGGGGGCTGGCGTCTTGGCCCGAACCAGCAGCCTCGGAAGGCGGATCGATGGAATCAGGGACCTGAGGAAACGCCTGACCAAGGGGGCTAGGTCTTTCGCCCCCTGGCGCAGCCTCAGATAGCAACTCGCCCAGATCGACGCCGGGCACGCCAGAGGCGTTCAGGGTGCTGGTGGAATAAGGAAGAATGGAAACGTGGGGAGGACCGGCGAAATTCGTTGCATCTTTAGGCATCAGCCAAAAGGCCAAGCTGGAGAGCATGAACAGAGCGCAGATTAAACCTACCCAGAAAAACGAGACGGACAGGGACCCATTTCGCCAAAAGACCTGGGCATCGCGGATCGAATCCTCTAGGAAAGACAGTGCCAGGAACCCCAATAACGCCACCAGAAACCCGATGAAGAAGATACCAAACCCCGCGCCAAATGCCTGCTGGCTGGCGAAGAATAGCACGGTCCCGCCAAGAGCCAGGCTGGTGTACAGTCCGCCTCTGGTCCGCAGGTCGAAGCTGGATATTCCCAGGACCAGTATCAGAAAATGCCCCACGGGGACCCAGTCGCCGTTCAACGCGGCCACGGTTTCCGATCGCATCCACACAGAAATGGCTATCACCGAGGCGGCGATCAGCAATGGCCGGACCCGTGACTGGTGATAACGCCAGCGCCAGCTGGTCCAATGGCCCGTGACACCCAGAGCGCAGCCTGCGGCGGTATACCACCAACTGCCGCCGACCCAGGCCAATCCCATGGACGCCATGACTAGAGCGCCCAAGGCCATGGACCGGAGGCGTACCGAATCTTCGATCTTTGACGAGAACAAGCTGGAAAACCAGGAGGACAACTTTTTCACGGGTTAACCGCTCACCCTCCCTGTATTGGTCCCCGAAGCGTCTTGTGGCTCAGTTGCCGGAACCGTCTGCCGGATGTGGCGGCTTGAGGGTCCTGGAAAAGCATCCACCCTGCCCAGCGCGTCCAATGCTTGGGTGAGCTGACCGCTTTGGCAGCGGACTACGGCGGCTCCTGCTGAAACTAAAGATTCCAGGTTCAAACCTTTGGGATTTAAAACCTCCGGCGTCCCGCCGGATTGCGCGGGAACCTCCGGAGACTCGAACTTCTCTTCCCCGAAACCTTCCAGGCTGACAACAGCCAATCTTTGGTGAACCGCAGTTGCTCTGGCCAATAACTCCACGGCTGACCCGCCGGACAGGCCGGCAGCGACCAGGACGTTGGAGCCGGGAGGTAATTCAGCCACGGTTTGGGACAGATCATCGCCATCTCCTTGGGCCACCGACGCCAACTGTCTCAATAGCTCGGCCCAGGTTAAGCCGCCGTCGGCGCCGCCATTAAGAGGGCATTTGACGCCACCGCCGAAGACCAACACGGGGACGCCTATGCCGTGGGCGTAGAATGCGGCGCTGGCCACGATCTTGATGGCGTATTCCAGGGTGGTTTCCCTGCCTTCACCCCATACCCGGGTAGTGTCGAACACCAGATGCAGCGCGCTCTGACTGGGTTCTTGAAACTCTTTCACCATGGGTTGGCCCATCCGGGCGGTGTTGCGCCAGTGGATGTGCCGCCGAGGGTCGCCGGAAACGTAGCGCCGGGAGGCCGCTGGTTCCAATCCCGACCGGGATTGCTTGGAATGGGCGGCCGCCTCGGAAAGAGCGTCGGCCAAGGGCAGCCGGGCCAGCGAATGGACCTTGGGGTACACCAATATGGGTTCCTCCGAGGTCAGTTTGCGGCGGCGGCGAACCAGGCCGAAGGGGGCAGCCGACTCGGCGAAAACCGGTCCCAAGAGGTGATTGCCCCGCAGGTGAAGTTCGATCGTGGAGGTGAGACGCGCCTGCCTCGATCCGGTGAGCTTGGCCACGAATAGCCGAATGAGTTGATGTTCCGGATCAGCAGGAGGGCACCGATAGTCGAGGTTGAGCAGGAACCGGGGCCAGAACACCCGGTTTCGGAGGGTGACCTGGATATCGATCCGGCCCCCTTCGCTGGGATATGCCTCGGAGCCGGGGCTAGGAGGGGTTTGAAGGCTGCGTTGGGCTCCCAGAAACATGGTGGTCAACCAGGGTAATACGGCCGAAAGGAGCAGCGCTCCCCAGAGCACCGAGTCCAGCAGGTAGACCCAGCCCACCTGCGTCAGCCGCGCCAGGAAAAACAACGCCACTGCCGCGGCCAAACAGCCCGCGCCTCTGGGGGTGATCATCAGGGCCAGCTGCCCGTTACAGGGGAACGGGGACTGAGCGAAGCAGCTCGTTGATGGCTTGACGGCCGGAGCTCATTTCAGTCTCCCCTCTCACCCCCACCCGGTGCCCCCAAACGTGGGGAGCCAGGTACTGGACGTCTTCAGGCACTACAAAGTCCCGCCCGTCGAAAGCGGCCCAGGCTTGGCAACCCCTCAGCATAGCGGCCGAGCCCCGGGGACTCACTCCCAGCGTGAACTGGGTTTGCTGGCGGGAGGCCGCCGTGAGGTTGACGATGTATTGCTTAACGGACTGGGCCACCGCCACGGTACGGACGCTGTCCTGCATGGACGCCACATCCTGAGGGGTCAGCACCGGCGGCGCTTGGGGAGGGCACTGTTCCCAACGGCTGAGGATCTCCATTTCCTGGTCCGGGGTAGGCAGTCCAAGCGCCATGGACACTAGAAACCGGTCCAATTGGGAGTTGGGAAGGGGAAAGGTGCCGTGGGTTTCCACCAGGTTCTGGGTGGCGATGGTGAAGAATGGGCGTGGCAGCAAGCGAACCTTTCCATCGGCGCTGACTTGGCCCTCGGCCATGGCTTCCAGCAAGGCCGACTGGGTGCGGGGACCGGCCCGGTTCAACTCGTCGGCAACCACCACGTTGGCGAAGATGGGTCCGGGCACGTATTCGAAGGTCTGGTTATGCAGGTCGAAGATCGACGTGCCGGTGATGTCGCTGGGCAACAGGTCGGGCGTGAATTGGATCCGGCTGAACACGCCGTCTAAGGAGGATGAGATGGTCTTGGCCAAGAGGGTCTTGCCCACGCCGGGCAGGTCTTCCAGAAGAAGGTGGCCCTGGGCAAACAGGCCCAACAAGGCCAGCTTCAGATTATCGTCGGTTATGACCACCACGTTGGAAACGTGGCGCATCAACCGTTCAAACTTCTCTTGGAACGAATCCTGATGGTGGTACCCGTTGTGATGTTGCTCTACTTCTCGAAGTTCTAACATGCGCACCCTGGGAAATCAAAGATAGGGCAGGCCGGAACCGTTAAATCCCCATACCTGCCGGAAAGGGAAGAGGACGTATTAATTATCCGAGGTGAAACAGGTAACGTGGAGGGTGGCAACTTTGAAGCGGTCTCAGGGGTGACACCCCGTTTGGGGGCTTGAGGGGCTGTGCCTTAGATGCTCCATCCGCCTAGGCGAGTCACCCCGAGCGCCACGAGGGGTCTCAATCCGTGGTTAGGCTTGCTAAGGGGGTAACCGAGTCCACGAATTTAGATTCTCGCGTCGCTACGCTTCACAGAATGGAAGTTTTGGTCGTGACGCTATTGGCCGCCCTTTGATCCTGACTAGGAAAACCCTCACCAGCCCACGGCGCAGCCGTCCTTGCGGGGCTCGGAGCCGCCGGAGAGCACGCCGGTTTCCGGGTCTCTCTGGATGATCTGGGCGCCGCCGATGCCCACCCGCTGGTAGCCGCTGACCATCTGCACTCCATGGCCCATTCTTTGGATCTTGGCAACCACGTCGGCGGGCAAACCTTCCTCCAGCAGAACGCCGTCGCCAACGACCATGAACCGAAGAGCGTTGATGGCCTTTTGTGGGTCCATGCCGAAGTCCACCATGTTGCGTATCAACTGCAGGTGTCCCTGGGGCTGCATGAACGCCCCCATCATTCCGTAGCAGAGGTACAGCTCGTTATTCTTGGTGGCCAGGGCGGGGATGATAGTGTGGTACGGGCGTTTATTGGGGGCCAACTCGTTGGGATGTCCCGGCTCCAAGGAGAAGAGGGAGCCCCGGTTGTGCAGCGCGATACCGGTGCCGGGCACGACCATGCCGGTGCCGAAGTTTTCGTACACACTGTTGATGAAAGAACAGGCGTTGCCTTTGCCGTCCACGCAGGTGATATACACCGTATCGCTGCCGCCGGTCACCTGGCCGTAGGGTGCCGTCTTCATGGCCTGGTGGGGGTCGATCAGGGCGCGCCGGGTAGCGGCGTATTCTTTGGATAATAGCTGGGCTGTGGGCACTTGGGAACTCGCCGGGTCTCCGACGTACCGGAAGGCGTCGGCGAAGGCCAAGCGCATGGCTTCGATGAAATGATGATAGGTCTCGGCGGTTTGGGAACCCATGGCCGCCACGTCCCAGCCTTCGGCGATGTTCAGGGCCTCCAACCCGGCGATGCCCTGGTTGGCTGGAGGCGACTCCCAGCAGGTGATGCCCCGGTAATCGGTAGAGATGGGTTCCTCCCAGTCCGAAGTATGGGCCGCCAGATCCTGGGTGGTCATCCAGCCGCCTTGCTCTTGGATGAATGCCGCCGTCTTTTCGGCGATCTTGCCGGTGTAAAAGGCTTTGGTTCCACCTTCGGCCACAGCCCGCAGGGTTGCGCCCAGGTTTGGCAGGCGCATGACCTCACCATGCCGGGGGGCCCGGCCGTCGATCAGCAACTCCTGGCCCGACGGAAGCCGGTTCAGTTTTTCCACCCTGGTCGACCACTGGTAGGAAATGTAGTCGGTCACAGGGAACCCTTCTTCGGCGTAGCGAATGGCGGGCTTCAACACCTCGGACAGGGGCATGGTGCCGCACTCGTTCAATATCGTTTCCCAGCCGTGGACCGTGCCTGGGACTGTTATGGATTCCACACCGATGAACGGCATCTCTTTGTGGCCCTTGTCCCTTAGCTCCTTAGCCGACGCGGCCGCGGGAGCGTGGCCGCTGCCGTTGATGGCCCGTATGCTCTTGTCAGCGTTGTTCCACACCAGGGCGAACATATCGCCTCCCACGCCGGTGGAAACGACTTCAACCACGTTCAAAGCGGCAGCGGCGGCCACGGCGGCGTCCACCGGATTGCCTCCGTCCATCAAAATCTTCAGGCCGGCCATAGCCGCCAGGGGTTGGCTGGTGGCCACCATGCCGTTTTTTGCGTGGACGGTGGAACGCCGGGAATCAAAGAACATTTAGGTAACTCCAGAGTCTGTTTCAGGTTGAAATTCGGTGGGGCGCCTTCCAGCCGGCGCCGGGCAATCTTAACATAGGCCGTGGTTTAGGCCGGGCATTCCGCTAGAGTCAACCGCAGAGTTGAATCGTGGGGTCAGGTCCTATGTTAAGATGTGGCCGCCGGTCCGCCGGCGCCAACGTTTAGCACCGGTTGCGAGACCACATCCCGCCACCGGTTGAAATAGGAGGACATCATGGCAGTTGAAGTAGGTCAGCAAGCGCCGGAATTCACCCTCTACGACACCGACCGTAAAGAGCGCAGTCTCAGCGAGTTCAAGGGCCAGAACGTGGTGCTGGCGTTTTACCCCGGCGCATTTACCGGAGTGTGCACCACGGAGATGTGCACCTTTAGGGACCGGATGGAGCAGTTCAATTCCCTCAGCGCCCAGGTGTTGGGAATCTCAGTGGATGGCGCCATGGCGCAGAAGGCATTTAGCGACCAAAACAACCTGAACTTCCCTGTGCTCAGCGACTTTCAGCGAAAGGTCGTGACCCAATACGACGTTGAACTGCCGAATTTCGCCGGGATGGAGGGCTACGTTGCCGCCCAGCGCGCCGTATTTGTGTTGGACAAGGGCGGCGTGGTGCGTTACAAGTGGGTGGGACCCACCCCAGGTGTGGAGCCGGATTACGACGAGGTAAAGGACGCCGTAGGCAAGCTGAACTGATGGGGGTCGCCGGGTACATCAAGCCCGGCGCCGAAGGAGCAACCAAATGGCCGATTCTCAAGTCAAAGCCCTGATATTCGACGTATTTGGCACGGTGGTGGACTGGCGCAGCAGCATTATCAAGCACGGCAAGAATTTTGGCCGGATTCACGGGCTCGAGGCCGACTGGGACGCCTTCGCCGATGCCTGGCGGGGCAAATACGGTCCCTTCATGAATAAGGTGAGGACCGGCGAACTCCCGTGGACCAACCTAGACGCCCTGCACCGGATGGCCCTGGAGGAGGTGCTGGACGAATTCAAGATCACCGGGATCAGCGACGAGGCCAAGGCAGAATTCAACCTGGCTTGGCACGACCTGAAGCCCTGGCCCGATTCGGTTCCCGGCCTGTACCGTTTGAAAGCCCGGCATATCATCGCCCCCATGTCGAACGGCAACATTGCCCTGATGACCAACATGGCCAAGAATGGCGGCCTGCCCTGGGATTGCATCCTGGGCGCCGAGGTGGCCAAGCACTACAAGCCCGACCCTGAGAGTTACCTGACGGCCGTTCAGCTATTGGGATTGGAGCCGCATCAGGTCATGATGGTGGCCGCCCACCAGGGCGACCTGCTATCTGCCAGCAAAGTGGGCCTGAATATGGCCTTCGTGCCCCGCCCGTTGGAGCGCGGGCCGGGACGCACCCCGGACCCCACGCCGGACCCGTCGTTCAACTACGTCGCCACCGACTTCGTGGACCTGGCGCTGCAGCTGAACGGGTAGCAACCCTTCCAAATCACCGCCGGCCCAGCGAAACAAGGAGCTAACGATGGCTTTCCTCGGAGTCCGGCTGGGAAACGAGGCCCAGTTAAGCCCTACAGATATCCAGGAGCTGGCAGCTGCTGCGGAAGACCTGGAATACCAAGAGGTCTGGATGACCGAAGGGGCCGGCCGCGATTCTCTTACCCAGTTGGCCTCCATCGCCACTGCTACAAACCGAATCGTGGCAGGTACGGGCATCTTGCCTATATTCTCCCGCACTCCCCTGATCACGGCCATGTCCGCGGCGGGGTTGGCATCTGTTTCCGGAGGGCGATTCATCCTTGGATTGGGCGTGGGGAATGGCCCTGCAACGATCAACGGGCATGGCGTTCGGTTTGGCAGGCCCATGGACCGGTTGCGGGATACCATCACCATCGTCCGGCGGCTGTTGCAAGGAGAGGAAGTCACCTACCGGGGGAAAGTGTTTGAGGTCTCCGGCGCCAGTTTGGGGGACGCCGCGCCCAAGGAAAGGGTGCCGATCTACATCGCGGCCCTGGGGCCTGGAATGTTGCGTTTGGCCGGTGAGATGGCGGACGGCGTCCTCTTGAGTTGGACGGCGGCTTCTTTTTTGGAGCACGCTATCAAGCAAGTTCGGGACGGGGCCGTCAGGGCGGGAAGGGACCCCGATGAGGTGGAGATCTCCGGTTATGTGCGGGTGGCGGTCACCGATGACCTGGAAGCGGGCCGGGCGGCCCTGCAAAGTCAGGTGGCCCGTTACGCCGGTAGCACCCATTACCGTAACTTCTTTAGGTTCACCGGGTTCAATCGGGAAATGGATGCGGCAGAAAGGGCTCAGGAGCGGTCCGACGATTCCGCCGGCGCCGAGGCCATCAGCCTGGACATGCAACATGAACTCGGTTTGGTGGGTGATGCTCGGGAGTGCCGGGATGGCTTGGAGAATCTAAGGACCTTGGGCCTGGCTAAGCCGGTGGTGGCGCCTCTGCCCGTGGGAGACCTAAAAAAGGCTTACCAGACCACCATCAAGGCGATGGCAGGCGCTTAACCTGCCCCCTGCCCCTTTACTGGTCCGAATCCAACAGGCCGCATTCGTCAGACAATAATTCATAAGACCTGACCCGGTCTTGGTAGCGGTGGCAGATCGTGACGATGGACAGGTCTGGCGTCTGGTAACGCTCCGAAAGTTCGTCCAAGCTCTTTTTAACCTGTACGGGGTCGCCATCCACACATACCCGGCTATATTGCTCCACATAGGCCGACTCGTTGCTCTGGTAGGGGTAATTCAGGGCTTCTTCCACCGACGGAATCCCTTTGGCCCGGCCCGTGATGGAGTACAGGCGGGCCAAATTCCGGCTGGCCGCTATGTTCACGGCGTCTTCTTCCGTTTCCGCGCAAACAACGTGTACGCCCACGTTGGCCTTGGGCTCGGAAAGATATTCCGACGGGTTGAAGTTTTTCCGGTACATCTCAACGATGCGCGGCCCGTCTTCCACTCCCAATCCGAAAAAGTGGGCGTAGGCAAATGGGAGCCCCAACTGGGCGGCCATGAATGCGCTTTCTTGGCGGGAACCCAAAAGCCACACCTGGGGCACCGAAGGGGGACTTGAACTGGCGCTGGGACCGGCCTTTACGTTGGTAAAGGGGTGGCCTTCCTCCAGGCTGCCCGAGAGATACCCCAGCAAGTCGGTGATCTGCCGGGGGAAATGTGATATGTCCCTGGGATACCCTGGGTATGCCAAGGCGGCCGCCGTCAGCTGGTCACTACCCGGCGCCCGGCCGATGCCCAAGTCGACGCGTCCGGGATAAAGGGACTCTAAAAGCCTGAAGTTCTCGGCCACCTTGAAGGAACTGTAATGGGAAAGCATCACTCCCCCGGTTCCCACGCGGATGGTGTTGGTGCGGCCTGCTATCTGTCCAGTCAGGATCTCGGGACTGGTCCCGGCGAAATTAGCGGTGCTGTGGTGCTCGGCTACCCAGTAATGGTTGTATCCCAGCCCCTCGACCGCCACCGCAAGAGCTATGGTTTCCCTGAGAGCGTCGCCGGCTGTTCCCCCAGCCCGGACCGGAGATTGGTCGACCACGCCGAGGCTCAATTTGGATGGCATTCAATTACTACCATTTGTGGCAAAAACTCGCTAGAAAGCCTGGGGGAATCAATTCCAACTTAGTCACTACTTCCGTGAGGCCGCATTTTCCTTCTGGCATCGGTGGTTCTTAAAGGATTGACACGCTCACTGCCTACGCCTAACATTGAATTGACGGAAATCGTAATAAATTTTGAGTATTACCTTCAACAGATGGTCCGCTGCTGTTGGCTACAAGCAATACGCCACGTGGATCCTGCAATTGAGAATTGCACCTATCTGGGTAGTTCACCTGCTGGTAGCCTAGTATGCCCGGCACTGCCGGGTCTCACCGGCCATACTAACCCACAGGCCGTCTTAGGCACAACCGCAATTTCTCCTGTGGATTCATCCGATCATGTGCCGGCGTTGGCCTCAATCACCCTCGGACAACCCGAGAGGCGCGGCGGGTCATTGCAATCCTCCCAATATTGCCCAATACTGATGACCCTCTTGGATGGTACGCGTAGGTGGAGTGGATGTTAAGCAAGTGTGGGGCGCTAAAGGGCGCTAGGTCCAACAGACTTGGCCCGATAGCGGTGGCGATGTCAATGTTATTGGCCGTGGCTTGCGGCTATGGCGTTGAGGGTGGCTCGGAAACCATAACCATCGATGGATCCAGCACGGTTTTCCCCATCTCCGAAGCGGCCGCCGAGGAGTTTGGCATCCTCACCGGCGGCGCGGTCCGGGTGGCGGTGGGGGTCTCCGGCACCGGCGGCGGCTTTAAGAAATTTTGCTCCGGCGAGACCGACATTACCAACGCCTCCCGGCCGATCAAGGCCAACGAAGTGGAGTTTTGCTCCGATGCAGGCGTGGATTTTATCGAAATGCCGGTGGCCGCGGATGGGGTAACGGTGATGGTCAACCCGGAAGCTGATTTTGTGCGTTGCATCACCATTGAAGAACTGCATACGATATGGGCGCCTGAGGCTGAGGGTCAGGTCACCAATTGGAGCCAAGTGCGTCCCCATTGGCCCGATCAAAGGCTGCAGCTCTACGGCCCGGGAGTCGACTCCGGGACCTTCGACTACTTTACCGAGACGGTCAATGGCCAAGCGCAGGCGTCCCGGGGCGACTTCACCGCCAGCGAGAATGACAACGTTTTGGTGCAGGGTATATCCGGTGACAGGAATAGCTTGGGGTTCTTTGGGTACGCCTACTATTATGAGAATGCCGAGAAACTAAAGGTTTTGGCAGTGGACGGTGGCCAGGGCTGCGTGACGCCCACCGAGGAGACCATCAACGACGGCAGTTATGCACCGCTTTCCAGGCCGTTGTTTCTGTACGTGGCCGAATCGTCGGCTGGAACGCCCATGGTTCAGGAATTTATCCGGTACTACTTTAGTGCCGACGGCCAGGCGTTGGTGGGCGAAGTAGGGTACGTGGCATATCAGTCGCAGATATACGACCTGGCCCTGGCCCGGTTTGAAGCCCTGAAGACTGGGACCCTTTTTGGGGGGAGCGACCCCAAATCAGGGACGGTAGAAGAAATCCTTTCGGCTTCGCCCTGAGGGAACTAGGCTTAAAGCATTTCACTAGGAGGATCATTGGGCGTAGTAACCGCTTGTAAACCGTGGACGGCGGAATTATCCTGGTAATGACCGCTGAAATAAAGTATGGGGATACCGTTGGGTGGTTGACGCTTTGCTTGTGATTTGGGGGCTCCCCAAGAATGGTTGAACTTGCCGGCCGCCCCCCGGCCTCCTCTGAAGGTTACCGCCGTTCCCACGACTGGCGGCGCCGGCTTCCAGAACGCATCATCGGTTTTTCTCTTCTTTTATGCGCCTCCGCTTCTATCCTAACCACGGTGGGCATAGTTTCAGTCCTTATATTTGAGGCGGCCCATTTCTTTGGGCAGGTCTCCATCTTCGAATATCTGGGCGGTACCCGCTGGACTCCCCTATTCGCCTCAAAGCAGTTCGGCGTGCTGGCTCTCCTGGCGGGCACCATTCTCACCGCCGGTGGCTCCATGGTAGTGGCCTTGCCCCTGGGCGTGCTGAGCGCCATCTATTTAAGTGAATATGCCCACGACGGGGTCCGCCGGGTATGCAAACCAATTCTGGAAGTGCTGGCGGGCATACCTACGGTGGTATACGGTTACTTCGCCCTGCTATTTGTAACGCCCTTGATCCGGGGAATCTCAGAGAATGTGGCCGTCTTCAACGGAATCAGCGCCAGCATCGTAATGGGTATCATGATCTTGCCCATGGTTTCCAGCCTAAGCGAGGACGCCATGCGCGCCGTGCCTCGGTCCCTGCGAGAAGGCGCCTACGCTCTGGGTTCCACCAAGCTGGAGGTCTCCACCCGGGTGGTGATCCCCGCTGCCTTATCGGGAATAGTGGCGTCTTTCATTTTGGCCGCTTCCAGAGCCATCGGCGAGACAATGATCGTCACCATTGCCGCGGGCCAAAACCCCACATTCACCCTGAACCCATTCATTCCCATTGAGACGATGACTGCCTACATCGTTCAGGTCAGCCAGGGCGACACGCCAACGGGAACACTGGAATACCAGACGATCTTCGCCGTGGCCCTTAGTCTGTTCGTTATCACCCTGGGCATGAACTCCTTGAGCCAGTTCTTCGTGCGCCGTTTCCGGGAGGTGTACCAGTAATGGCGGCGATCGGGCCCACCGAATTTACCCAGGGCATGGCCCGCCGCAAGTGGCGCGGCAGGGCATTTCATGGTCTCTGCCTGCTGGCGGTAGTAATGGCGCTGGGAATGCTGGCCGTGTTACTGATCTACCTTGTACTGCAAGGATGGGCCAGGGTGAATTGGGAATTCCTGACCAGCTTTCCCTCCCGTCATCCGGAGCAAGCGGGCATCCACAGCGCCCTATTGGGGAGCATCTACTTGGTCATCATCGCGGGTTTCGTCGCCTTCGTTCTGGGGGTTGGCGCCGCGATATATCTGGAGGAATACGCCGGCCGCCACTGGATCAACCGGGTGATTCAGGTGAATATCTCCAATCTCGCGGGAGTGCCGTCAATCGTATATGGGCTCTTGGGTCTGGAGATCTTCGTCCGCAGCCTGGGCTTAGGCAAGAGTCTGCTGGCCGGCGGATTCACCCTTGGGTTATTAGTGCTGCCAATCATTATCATCGCGGCCGAAGAAGCCATTAAGGCGGTCCCATCATCGGTGCGTGAGGGCGCCTACGGATTGGGGGCGACGCGGTGGCAAACCATATGGCACCTGGTGTTGCCCCAGGCCTTTCCCGGAATCTTGACTGGCATGATCCTGGCCAGCAGCCGAGCCATCGGCGAGACGGCGCCGCTGATCGTGGTCGGGGCCCTCGCCTTTGTACCTTTTACTCCCGACAGTCCCTTTAGCCGATTCAGCGCACTGCCCATCCAGATTTTCAACTGGACCGCGCGGCCTCAAGCCGGGTTCCACGAAGCCGCTGCCGCCGGTATAATCGTGTTGCTCGTCGTGTTATTGGCAATGAACGCGGCGGCGGTGATCCTGAGAAACAAGTTCCAGAGTCCGCCTGAAGGTTAGCTGGCAGGTTAGCGTATTGCAGCCGTCTGAGCCCATCCTCCAGACCAAAAACCTGAACGTGTACTACGGCGCCAAGCGCGTGGTGACCGACGTCACTCTGGACTTTGTGCGCAACCGTATCACTGCCATCATCGGTCCGTCGGGTTGCGGTAAAAGCACGCTGCTGAGGTGCTTCAACCGCATGAACGACCTGATACCGTCAGCCACCATCACCGGCCAAGTGTTGTTTGAAGGACAAGACCTGTACGCCCCGGACGTGGACCCCACCGAGATTCGATACCAGATAGGCATGGTGTTCCAGCGGCCCAATCCCTTTCCAAAGACCATCTTCGACAATGTCGCCTTTGGTCCCAGGATCAACGGATTTAGGGGCGATCTGCCGGAGTTGGTGGAAATGTCGCTGCGGCGCACCGCCCTATGGGAAGAGGTTAAGGATCGCCTTAAGACCAGCGCCTTGGCCCTATCCGGCGGCCAGCAGCAGCGGTTGTGTATCGCCCGGGCGCTGGCGGTGGAACCCAAGGTGATCCTGATGGATGAGCCCTGCTCGTCTTTGGACCCCATCGCTACGCTGGCAGTGGAAGACCTGATGCGCGAGTTGTCCCAGGATTATTCCATCGTGATCGTCACCCACAACATGCAACAGGCGGCCCGCGTTTCCGACCAAACAGCCTTCTTGATGGCCAGTCAAGAACGGATAGGCGAGCTCATTGAATTCGGCGAAAGCCGGCAGATCTTCACAAATCCACAGGACGAGCGGACTGAAGCCTATATCACCGGGCGGTTTGGCTAAGGACGGTGTAGGACATGGTAAGAGCCGACTTCAACCGTAGCTTGGACCAGTTGCAGGAAGACTTGTTGTCCTTGGGCGATCTCGTGGAGCAGGCCATCATCAAGTCCATGAACGCGCTGGAAGAAAGGGACCTGACGGCGTCTTTCGAGGTGGTCCACGACGACGACCAGATCAACGAGAAACGGTTCCGGTTGGAAGAGGACTCCATCGACCTGATCGCCACCCAGCAACCCCTGGCCACAGACTTGAGAAGCCTGATCGTGGTTTTGCATATCGCGGTGGAACTGGAGAGGATGGGAGACTACGCCGAAGGTATCGGGAAGATCAGTCTGATGATTGGCGATGAACCACTATTCAAACCCATCGAAGAACTTCGCCACATGTCGGTCCACGCCAGGGATATGCTACGCCGCAGCTTGAAAGCTCTGGTGGACCGGGACACCGCCGCCGCCCGCCAGGTGTGGGACGATGACGATCGGGTCGACCGTCTATACGACGAGGTATGCCGGGAATTGTTTGCCGGTATGGCCCGGGAGCCCCAGACGATAGAGCGGGCCACCCATCTTCTGTGGGTGGCCCATGATCTGGAGCGGATGGCCGACCGCGCCACCAACATCGCTGAGCGGGTGATATTCTTGGTGACCGGCGGCCAGGTAGACGACATAGACGAAAGCGGCTGACCGCGAGCCTGGCGGGGCTCTGGTACTGTCTTGGCGCTCCACCCCGATAAGCTAGTGGGTTCCTTCCCTTCCCCGATTGGATTATGTCTTGTATAATGTGCTTCCAATTTCGGCTTATGTCTGGTTAAAACCGGAGAATTGGACGTAAATCTTACTGTTTGGGTTGGTGATGGGGTGGGGAGGTTAGATGCCGGAGAGGTTATGCCTGAGAAATATCAGGACGAAATCGAAGAGATATTGCGCCGGTCTGGGGAATCCGCTCCCATAAAGAACCCCAGTGAACGTCAACTAGCTCCCGAGGACAGTCCCGAGATCTACAGTTCTCTGCGCGACCTTAAGCAGGCCAATGGCCGTTTGGCGCGGTGGTGGCCATCGTTCTCTCCCGGCAAGGTCATGCTGGGCGGTTTGGCCATCTTCTTGATAGCCGCCATACTGGGATTCAGCCCGTTGATTTGGCTTGGCCTGGCTATTCTGGTGGGCGCATATCTGCTCTTTTTTCTAAAGCCGGGTTCGGCGTCCATTGAAAAGCGGTGGCGGGGCCGGTCCGTGGAAGAAGAAGATGGGTCCAATACGGATAAGTTGAAAAAGTGGCTGCGGCGTTAAGGGAATCGGATTAACCAACCCTTAGTTGCCCGGCTGCAAGTGGTCCGCTAGGGCCATTATCAGGTTCCCCATGTGGGGATGCTCCGGCTCCACGTCCACTCGTATACCAGCCTCCAACATCCGCCGGGTGCACACCGGTCCCACCGAGGCTATGGCCAGGGTTTTCTTTTCCAATCCGGCTCTCAGCGCCTCCTCATTTCCCGCTTGGCTGGCTATCGAGAAAAGGTTTCCCACCTGAGGCTGGCTGGTGAAGGCCAGGGCGTCAATCCTCCCCGTGGGCAATTCGTCAATCAACCCTATTGCCGGGCCGAGGTCGGCCGGCAAACCCCAGGTGTAGAGGCTTACCTCTCTAACATTGGCGCCCCGCTCCGTCAGATTTCGCGTTAGAAACCCATTAGGGGCCCCATAAGCTTGAACGGCCAACTCCATGTCTTGGAGGTTGATGTCCGCCAGGGAATCGAGCATGTCCTGCGAGGTGAAAGGCTCGGGGGGCATCAGGTCGATGTGGACCTTGTGACGTCTCAGCACCCTGGCTGGCTTGGGGCTGCGGGCGATGATGGTGCGGTGATCCAGGCTTTGCAGGAATTCCTCCCGCCGTCCCATGGCCGTTGCTGACTCTATCAGCGCCTGGGTCCCTACGCCGGTGAGCAGCACCATGATTTGGACGGCGCCCCGGCACAGGTCGTCCACCAGCTGTTGCACGTCGGGGCTGTCGGACCGGTATATCTCTTGGAGCACTGGGGCCGGATAAGGGACCCCCCCGTGGCGTTCGATCAATGAGCCCATCTCGGAGCCCATGCGTGTCTCCAGGTAGGCGACTACCTTACCGTCTAGTGATGCCGCCATATCCGGCCTTTAGACGGCGCACTCTCCCTCGCCCCGCTCCAGCTTGTAGATGTTGGACCGTTCCCAGTCGAAGTAGAGGTCCGACCCCGAAGCGGCCGATTGCGCGGTGGCCGCCGCTCCCGCGGCAATCTCGCCCACTTGGTCCAGACCCACCCGGTCCAGGAATTGGTTGAAGCTTTCGCCGTCGTTTTTCTCTTCCTTGTAGTGGGAGGCGATCTGCTTGATCACATCGGGCACGAATTTGGCGGGTACTTTGACCTTGGGGATGCGAGTGCCGATGCGGGAATCCTCGACCCGGTTGTCGCCGTAGTTACCGCCCAGGAATAGCTCGTAGGCGGGCATTTGCTCTCCGTCAGCACCCTTGACCGCGGCGCCGTGGAACCCGATATTGGCAATGTGGTGCAGCCCGCAGCCGTTGGGGCAGCCGCTCATCTTTATCCGTATGTTCTGGACCCCTTCGTCCTCCAGCAGACCGTTCCACGACTCCACTTCGTCTTTAACCGCTTTGGCCAGGCCCATGGACGATGTGATGCCCAGCTTGCAACTGTCGGTGCCGGGGCATGAAACCACGTTGGT
>MUCP01000007.1 GCA_002816875.1 SAR202 cluster bacterium Io17-Chloro-G2 | reverse complement strand
GGCTCACCACGAACGGGACTGGCGCACCACGAACGGGACGCACTCACCACGAACGGGACGCACTCACCACGAACGGGACAGGCTCACCACGAACAGAACAGGCTCACCACGAACGGGACTGGCTCACCACGAACGGGACTGGCGCACCACGAACGGGACGCACTCACCACGAACGGGACAGGCTCCCCACGAACGGGACAGGCTCACCAGGAACAGGACAGGCTCCCCAGGAACGGGACGGGCTCACCAGGAACAGAACAGGCTCACCATGAATGGGACAGGGTCACCACCAATGGGACAGGCGACGCCGTTTCTGCAAGGACCCGCTAGTCGTGCATGAAGTCTTGGACGTCCTGCGGTAGAGGGATCTCCTCGGGAATCTCGGTGATCACGGCCTGGGTGGTCAGCATCATACCGGCGATGCTGCCGGCATTCTCCAGGGCCGAACGGGTCACCTTCACGGGGTCGACGATACCGCTAGGAATCATATGGCAATATTCGCCCGCCTCGGCGTCGAATCCCCAGTCTCCCTCGCCTTTGCGGACCCCGTCCAGAACCACCTCTCCCGGATGTCCCGCGTTATCGGCGATCAGGATCAGGGGTGCGCTCAACGCGTCACGCACCAGCCGGACGCCCACGGCTTGGTCCCCGGAAAGCCCCTTGGCCAGGTCCTCCAGAACACGTTCCGCCCGGACTATGGCCACGCCCCCACCGGGCACGATCCCTTCTTCCACGGCGGCTCTGGTCGCGGCCAATGCGTCTTCGGTGCGGGATTTCCTTTCATTGACCTCGGGCTCGGTGGCGCCGCCGACCTTTATAACGGCAACTCCGCCGACCAGGCTTGCCAGGCGCTCCTGTAGCTTTTCCCGGTCGTAATCCGAGTTGGTCTCCTCGATTTGTATCTTGAGCTGTTCCGACCGGTCTTTCAGCGCCTGCGCCGGGCCGCGTCCTTCGACTATTGTGGATTCGTCTTTGGTGGCCACCATCCGGCGGGCGGAACCCAGATGGCTCACCTCCGCCCCGTCCAGCCGCAGACCGGTGTCGGCGCTGATGACGGTGGCTCCGGTCACGATCGCCATGTCTTCCAGCAGCGCCTTACGCCGCTCGCCGAATCCTGGCGCCTTGATGGCGACGCAGGCGAGGGTGCCCCGGGCCTTGTTCACCACCAGCGTGGCCAGCGCTTCTCCGTCCACGTCCTCGGCGATGATGACCAGCGGCCGTGCACCGGCGTTGATGACCTTTTCCATGATGGGAACGATTTCGTTGGGGGAGCTGATCTTCTGGTCGGTCAACAGGAATTGAGGTTCGTCCAGGGCCACTTCCATTCTTTCCGCATCGGTGACAAAGTGGGGAGAAAGGAAACCACGGTCCACCCTCACGCCTTCCACGATTTCCAATTCATCGGTCAAGGCCTTCGACTCTTCGACGGTTATGACCCCATCCCTACCTACTTTATCCATGGCATCGGCCAGCAATTCGGCGATCGCCTCTTCGTGGGCGGACAGGGCGGCCACCCTGGCGATCTGGTCTCTGTCTTTGACCGGTATGGCCATCCTTTTCAGTTCTTCCACCACCGCGGCCACCGCTTGTTCTATCCCCGACCTCAGGCCCATACCATTGGCGCCCGCGGCCACATTCATGAATCCCTTCCTAACCATTGCCCGGGCGAGGACCACTGAAGTGGTAGTGCCGTCGCCCACTACGTCGTTGGTTTTGGAAGCGGCTTCTTTGACCAGTTGGGCGCCCATGTTTTCGTATGCGTCGGGAAGTTCGACCTCTTTGGCGATTGTGACCCCGTCGCTACAGACGATGGGGAGGCCAAACATCCGGCTCAAAATCACATTGCGGCCGCTGGGCCCCAGGGTAAGTCCCACCACGCGGCCCAACTCGTCCACACCCCGCATGAGGCTGGTGTGGGCGTCGTTGCTAAAGGTAAGCTGTTTGTCTGCCATCCTGGTTTCTCCTACTGAATTAGTCTAGGCGAACCACCGCCGGTGATTCACCCTGAACTTCTTATGGTAAATAAGAAGGCACGTCGTATGACGGGGCTAGCCCAATTTGCCATCGTCAAATATCCATTAGTCCGGTTGGAATGTCAACCGGCGCTCCGCAGACATTTCAAAGGTGCGCGGCCAGACTTGGATCATGGGTGTCAAGCGGGCCTAAATCCCAGACTCAACCTTGCCCAGACCACTTTTTCACCCCGTCTTTGCCATCAACGCGGCCAGCCAGGTCACCGATGGATATTCCCAATACGGGATGGATCAATTCCTGGGCAATCTCGGCCATCGGGACCAAGACGAAGGCCCGTTGGTGCAGCCTGGGATGGGGGACCTGCAAGCCGGGCAAATCCACTATCTCGCTTCCGTACAGTAGGATGTCGATGTCGATGAGCCGGGGCCCGTACCTTTCTTCAGTTCGCGGTGTGGGCAGGCGACCTAACATAGTCTCCAATTCCTTGACGCCGGCCAGCAGTTGTTGGGGCGGGACGCCGGTGGAGATTTCTAATACCAGGTTGAGAAAAGGCCGCTGATCAGCGAATCCCCAAGGTTCGGTCTCGTAAACGTCCGATGACCTAACGAGGCGCAGGTCTCCGGACTTGAGCAGACTTTCATGGGCTGGCGGGCTATCCGGCCTGACCGGGGGCTGGCTGACCGGGGGCTGGCCAGATAGGCGCCGGACGCACTCGGCCAAGTTTCTCTCCCGGCAGCCAAGGTTAGAGCCCAACCCGAGATAGACGGTTATTTCGTCCAACCGTCGGGCCTCCAGCCACGTACCACAGCGTCGCTCATGCGGCACACCCGTACCATTTCCGGCACGTCGTGGACCCGGACTATGTCCGCACCTCCGGCGATGGCTAGGGCCACCGTGGCCGCGGTCCCTTCCAGCCGCTGGTCCGCCGGCAGGTCCAACACCCGCCCGATGGTGGACTTGCGGGAAGTTCCCACCAACAGGGGACTGCCCAGGGATTTGAACTCGTCGAGCCGCCGCAGGACCTCCAGGTTATGCTCCGCTGTTTTGCCAAAACCGATGCCGGGGTCCAGGATGATGTTCTCTTCCGGCACGCCGGCGTCCAGGGCGGCTTGCTTGCTGTGTGACAAGCTTCGAAAGATGTCCGGCAAAAGGTCTTGGTATTGGGTGTTTTCCTGGTTGTGCATCAGGACCAGCGGGGCGCCGGATTCGGCGGCTATTCTAGCGATATACGGGTCCGCCTTCAGTCCCCAAACATCGTTTATCATGGAAGCCCCGGCTTCCAACGCCCGGCGGGCCACGGTTGCTTTGTAGGTGTCCACGCTGATGGGAATCTCGACTTTTCCGGCGAGGGCGGTCAGTGCCGGAAGCAGCCGCTCCAACTCCTCATCTGCTGCCAGGGACTGGTGGCCGGGCCTAGTTGATTCGGCGCCAACATCAATGAAATCGGCCCCCGCCCCCTGAAACTCCACCGCCCGCCGGACGATGGCGTCCAAATCGCCGGCCAATCCGTCGCCGGAGAAGGAGTCGGGCGTCACGTTAATGATGCCCATGACGTAGGTGCGCCGCCCCCAGACCAAGGGTTCGCCACGGGCGATGGTCAGGCTCGTAAGCAGCCTTCTCATGTAGTGCGCGCGTCCTTTGACACATGACTCGATGAGTCTTGGCGCAGTGCCATTATGTTCAAGGCCCGTTAGTGATGGGGAGTGGCCGAACACGAATGCGGGTTTCCTCCAACACCACGATGCAACCCTTCTCTAGGGGACCCGAGATTGGACCAAGGTTTGATAGAATTAGATCGGCTTGGGATGATGGCCGGCGGAGTGAGAGCCGCCGGAACAGAATCACTGAAGGCGACGCAGCTTGCCCAAGGGCCAGGAGGTTGGCAAAGTCGGTGTCGGCGGAGATCAGATGGCGGTGCTCGGCGGCTGCCCGGCAAAGCAACTCCTGGTCGATGGCCCGTTCCATAGCGTAGTCTCGCAAGTGCACTGCATCGTGGCTAGCCTGGTTTAGTCTTTCTGCCACCGAAGGCGATAAAGCATTGTCTACCAGGAACCTCAAGGGGGGGAGAGTAGCGGCAACTGGCTCTCACGGACTGCCTCCGCCGCGTATTTGAGGGCTTCTCCGATGTCTTCGAGTTCCAAATCGGGGAACGCTTTTAATATCTCGTCTTCCGTCATCCTGTCGGCCACCATTCCAACTATGGTGGCAACCGGTATCCGCAAGCCCCTCATGCAAGGAACTCCAGCCATCTGGTTGGGGTTAACAGTGATGCGAGTAAATTTCATTCCCGCCCTCTCAGTCACTATTCTACCACGCACGCTTCGCCTTGCAGGGGCAAATCCCGTCTGCTAGGATGGTGCCATTCCTAGTCGTGAACCAAACCTGGCCGTGGCCAAAGACCGGCGCCCGCTCCCGGACTACCGATGGAGTCCCATTGACCGCAGAAAACCGCGCTATTGACCAGAAGTTGGCCGACCTGACGGAGTTGCGCCAGCAGTCCCAAAAGGGCGGCGGCCAGAACCGCATCGACCAGCAGCACAGCCGGGGCAAATTGACGGCTCGGGAACGGCTTACCCTTCTGATGGACGAGAGTACTTTTCAGGAATTGGACTCTTTCGTCACCCACCGCACCACCGAGTTTGGCTTGGCCGATAACAAATACTTGGGAGACGCCGTGGTGACAGGATATGGCCAGGTGGAAGGGCGGCAGGTATTCGCCTTTGCCCAGGATTTCACGATCTTTGGCGGTTCGCTGTCGGAAGTGGTCAGCGAAAAGATCTGCAAAATAATGGACTTGGCCGCCAAGACGGGGTGTCCCGTGGTGGGGTTCGCCGATTCCGGCGGCGCGCGGATTCAAGAAGGCGCGGGCAGCCTGGCGGCCTACGGAGATATATTTTTAAGGAATACGTTATTCTCTGGGGTGATCCCCCAGATCTCGGTCATCGTTGGCCCGGCGGCCGGCGGCGCGGTATACTCCCCGGCCATCACCGACTTCGTGTTCATGGTCCAGGGCATGGGCCAGATGTACATCACCGGTCCCGACGTGATCCGGGCGGTCACCGGAGAGGAGGTCACCCATGAAGAGTTGGGTGGGGCCGCCAGTCACGCCACCCGCAGCGGCGTAGCCCACTTCGTCTCGGAAACAGAAGAAGAGTGCCTGGCCGACGTGCGGCGCCTGCTGTCGTTCCTGCCGTCCAACAATCTGGAAGATACTCCCCTGATGGCTAACCCCGATGCTCCGTCCCGGCAAGACCCGGAATTGCGCTACCTGATTCCCGACGATTCCAACCGTCCCTATGACATGCGGGACATCATCTACCGGGTGACGGACGAAGAAGATTTCCTCGAAGTCCACCAGAGCTTTGCCCCCAACATCGTGGTTGGATTTGGCCGCCTCAACGGCAGGGCGGTGGGGTTCGTGGGGAATCAGCCAAACTACCTGGCCGGCGTTCTGGACATAGACGCGTCCAACAAGGCCGCCCGATTTGTTAGATTTTGCGACTGCTTCAACATTCCTCTAGTCACCTTTGTGGATGTTCCCGGCTTCATGCCCGGTGTCAATCAAGAATACGGCGGCATCATCCGCCACGGCGCCAAGCTGATCTACGCCTATGCCGAGGCCACCGTGCCCAAGGTCTGCGTCATCACCCGCAAAGCCTACGGCGGGGCCTACATCGTCATGAGCAGCAAACATTTGCGTTCCGACATCAACCTGGTATGGCCTACTGCCGAGATTGCTGTGATGGGCGCAGAGGGGGCGGTCAACATAATCTACCGGGAGGCGTTGAACGGGCTGGAAGACCCCCAAGAAGAGCGCCAAAGGCTGATAGCTGACTATCAGGACAAGTTCACCAACCCTTACGTTGCCGCCAGCCGCGGTTTCGTGGACGACGTAATCGATCCGTCGGAAACCCGGCCGCAGATAATCAAAGCCCTGGAAATGCTGCAAAACAAGAGGGACACCCTGCCGGCCAAGAAGCACGGGAATATACCGCTCTAAGCTATCAGCCAATAGCTGCCCGCTGACGGCTTATTGCCAGACGACACGAGGGATTCGTCTATGGAATTCGGTCTTTTCTATCAACTGCCCTGCGGGCCGGACCAGTCCACTGTGGAGCGTTACGACGACATGATCGCCGAGGCCCAGGTGGCGGACCGGTTGGGGTTCGACTCCATATGGCTGGCGGAACTGCACTTCAACGCCAGATTCTCGGTGATGCCATCGCCCCTCCTAGCCGCCGCCGCCATCGCCCGCACTACGTCCAAGATCAAGATCGGAACGGCGGTCAACCTGGTGTCGTTACACCATCCCATCCGGCTGGCAGAGGAGACCGCCACTCTGGATATCCTGTCCAGGGGCAGGGCTATCTTTGGCATCGGGCGCGGCTCCAATGCTGCCCACTTCGAAGGCTATGGCATAGACCAGAGCGAGGGGCGGGAGAGCTTTAGAGAGGCGGTTGACTTCATTCTGAAAGCCTGGACCAACGAAGAACTCACCTACAAGGGAGAGTACTATCAGGCCAAGGGATTGAGCGTGGTGCCCAAGCCCTTTCAGAAGCCCCACCCACCGGTGTACGTGGCATCCAACAGCGCAGATACCTTTGAACTTGTGGGCTCCATGGGGCACAATATCCTGGTTGGCCCCCTTATCGCCACCACGGAAGGCGTCCAGTCAGGGTTGGAGCGTTACCGGAAAGAGCTTGCCAACCAAGGCCATGACCCGGCCCGCGCAAGAATCAACCTGGCCCTTCCCACCTACGTGGCGGCGGATGCAGACCGGGCCTATGCCGAGATGCAGCCCACGGTGGACGCTTACCTGAACACCCTTCGGTCCAACCGCCTGGGCCGCGGCCCGGGACGGGCCGACGTGCTCAACTATGATTTGGTGTACCAGGAGTTCGGGATCATCGGCGACCCCAAGCAATGCGTTGACCGCCTGAACCATTTCATAGACCTGATGGGTCCTCAAGAGATCATGTGCTGGTTCAACATGGGCGGTACCCTCTCCTACGACCAGGTTAAAACGTCCATGGAATTGTTCGCCAAAGAGGTCATGCCCCACTTCCAGTGAGTGAGCTTTCAGCTATCAACTGAAAGCCAATTGCCATAAGGCAAAGTCGATATGGCCCAAGCTGAGTCCCTTTTCGAACATGACCGGCGGCGCAGGGCCGGCGAAGAAGCCCCGCTGGCCGAACGGATGCGGCCGTCTAATTTTGACGATTTCGTGGGCCAGCAACATGTGGTGGGCGCCGAGAGGGTCTTGCGCAAAGCCTTGGAAGCCGGCCGGCTCCCCTCTTTCATCCTTTGGGGACCACCTGGCACCGGAAAGACGACCCTGGCGCGGCTGGTGGCCCAAGCGTCCAACGCCAACTTCGCGCCGGTCAGCGCCGTTACCTCAGGGGTAGCGGACTTGCGGCGCATCGTGGGGGAGGCCCGCGATAACCAGGCCATGCTCCAGCAGAAGACGATCCTCTTCGTTGACGAGATCCACCGATTCAATAAATCGCAGCAGGACGTGATCCTGCCCCACGTCGAAGACGGCACCGTCATATTCATCGGCGCCACCACGGAAAACCCCTCCTTCGAAGTCATTGCGCCCCTGCTTTCCCGCTGCCGCGTATTTACCTTGGAGTCCCTGTCCCCGGAGGAGGTGGAGGAGATCGTCCGCAGGGCGCTGTCACAACAAGAGACCGGCCTGGGAAAGTTGGCTGCCGAGCTGGACCCGGATGCCTTGGAGCAACTGGTGAACATAGCCAACGGAGATGCCCGGGTCGCCCTCAACGCCCTGGAAACCGCCGTGTTCGCCACCAAGCCCGATGCGCAAGGCCGTCGGCGGATAGACCTGGAGACCATATCCGACGCCCTGCAACGGCGTTCACCCATGTATGACAAAGCCGGCGAGGGCCACTACGACACCATTTCGGCGTTCATAAAGTCGGTGCGCGGCTCATCGCCCGACGGCGCGTTATATTGGCTGGCTCGGATGATCGAGGCGGGAGAGGATCCTATGTTCCTGGCCCGCCGGCTGGTGATCCTGGCTGCCGAGGACATTGGCCTGGCCCAACCCGAAGCCCTGGCCGTGGCAGTCGCCGCCCAGCAGGCGGTGCATTTTCTAGGTATGCCCGAAGGCCGCATCCCCTTGGCCGAAGCCACGGTGTACCTGGCCACCGCGCCCAAAAGCAACTCGGCTTACATGGCGTTGGAGCTGGCGCTGGACGATGTGCGGAAACGTAGCAATGAGCCCGTCCCGCTGCACCTGCGAAACGCCGTCACCGGCTTGATGCGTGACCGCGGTTATGGCAAAGACTACCGGTACTCCCACGATTACGAAGGCCACTTCGTCCAGCAGGAGTTCCTGCCGCCGTCTTTGAAAGACCGGCGTTACTATAAGCCGGGCGAGGAAGGCGCGGAAAAAGAGATCCAGGAGAGGTTGGAGAAGTGGTGGGGAGAGGACGCCCCTCCTAAACCGTAGCGGTGTAGCATGTGTTGATCGGTTTGAGGGCAATGGTAGGGGCGCACGGCCGTGCGCCCCTACCTGGTCAGTCGGCCATGCCCAATGTGGATGACCCCGTGACACACCACGGCGGTGGCGCAATGGAGAGCACGGCATGCCGTGCCCCTACCGTAACCGAATGGAACGCCGGACTGGATCAGGACCTCTTGGCCCCATCCAATTCTGCAACCACATCCCCCGAAGAAACCACTTCTGCCTGCCGGGGAAATATACGCTGGGTGAGGAAATCGTGGACCTCGGGTTGCTGGTCGGCGCAACAATCCTCAACCACGACCAGCCGGTAGTCTAAATCGGCGGCGTACCGCAAGGTGGACAACACCACTCCGCTGGTGGCGTAGCCAAGAATGATCAACGTCTCGATGTCGTTGGCTCGCAGCACCAAGTCCAGACCGGTGCCGTACAGGGCGTTGACCCGGTGCTTGCCCACCACCACTTCGCCGTCGATGGGCTTGACTGCGTCGTGGATGAGTTGTATGGGATCGCTGGCCGCCTGCTGTCCGGATTGTTTACGCAGGGAGAAGGTCTTGTTGCGGCTGTTGATCTCCGGGTAGCCAGGCCGGAACGCGGTGGCGGAATAACATACCAGCAGGCCCGCATCCCGGGCCGCCCGTTGTAGCTCTACCGTGTTTGAGATCACGTTGCGGTCCGTGGCGTGGGGCAGAGTGCCCATCATGTCGGCGTAAAAATCGCCGATGAACAGAGCGGATTTTGAGGCGTCCGGTATCAATTCAGGCATGAGTAGCCTCTCAGATTAATAGTTGGATTGGTTGAATCCGTTTGGCCGAGTCTGCCTATGCCATCGAGACCTGAGGAGACCCGTTATTGCGACCGGTCCTTCGACGGGCTCAGGACGAGCGGATGTTAACCACCAACCGCCCATGGTGAGCTTGCCGAACCACGGCCGTTGGGTATTTTCTACCTTAGACCGACGCCGACGGGCCGCTTTTCCTACCTCAGCTCCTTCACCGCGGTGGAAACCCTTCCCAGGGCTTCGTCCACGTCGGCGCCGGTTATGTGGCGGTGGGTGACCATTCGTATGGAGTAGGGGCCCGGCGAGCTGACCTTCACGCCTTGACGGTCCAGGGCAGCTATCAGGTTGGCCGAGGGGCCCAGCTCATGGTCTACGTCGAATATCACGATGTTGGTCTGGATGCTTTCCGGGTCCACGTCCAGGCCTTGGATATTTGCCAGGCCCTGGGCCAGGCGCTGGGCGTTGGCGTGGTCGTCGGCCAGGCGGTCGACCATGCTGTCCAGGGCCACCAATCCCGCCGCCGCCAGTATTCCTGCCTGGCGCATGCCTCCACCCACCATCTTGCGCCACCGGAGGGCATCGTCGATGAACTCCCGGGACCCGCATAGCACCGACCCCACGGGGCAACTCAGGGCCTTCGAGAGGCAGAAACTCACGTCGTCCACGTCTTTGGCCAGTTCGCTGGCTGGCACCTCCAGGGAGACGGCGGCGTTGAATATTCTGGCCCCGTCCAGGTGCACCTTCGCTCCGGCGGCGTGGGCAATATCGGCGATCTCTTTGGTGTCTTGGGGGGTTAAAACTCCACCGCTGCACCGGTTGTGGGTGTTTTCCAGGCATACCAAGGATGTGGGCGGGAAGTGAATGTTGCCCGGCGGGCGGATGGCTGCCTTAAGCTCCACCGGGTCTATCTTGCCCTGGAATCCGTTGGGCACCAACCGCGACTGCGCCCCCGCCAAGGCCGAAACCCCAGCACTTTCGTTCCAAAAGATATGGGCCTGGTCGCCCATGACGATCTCGTCGCCTCGTTGAGTGTGGGTCAACACGGCCACCAGGTTGCCCATGGTGCCGCTGGCCGTCAGCAAACCGGCCTCCTTGCCCATCAATTCAGCGGCCCTTTCTTGGAGGCGATTGATGGAGGGGTCCTCGCCGAACACGTCGTCGCCCACCTCGGCCTCCGCCATGGCCCGGCGCATCTCGCCGGTGGGTTTGGTGATGGTATCGCTACGCAGGTCTATGACATCCATTGAGGCCTCCCCCGCTGGTTATTTGGCTGCGATTGAACGGTAATAGAAATTCTGGCGTATTCTAGCAGGATTGCCTCACGGAGACTACCGTTTGCGCAGCAGCTATCCGCCGCCGGCCGGTGAAAGCCGAAAGCGCCGGGAATTCTTGCCAAACATGACTTGGTTCCCTATGATGAACTCAAGAACCTGAATGATTGCCGAGGATTGCCGCAATGCGTCAGAGCGCCGTTTCATTTAAGACCACGGACCAGTCGGGGCATATAACCCTCGAGGGGGTGGTAGCCCAGCCCGATGGCGATACGGGTCCCTGGCCTGCGGTGGTGATGTGCCATCCCCATCCGCTGTTTGGCGGGAACATGGACAACAATGTGGTGACAGCGATTACTTTCGCCTTGGTTGAGAAGGGCTTTGCCACCTTGCGGTTTAACTTCCGGGGAGTGGGCAATAGCGAAGGGGAGCATACCAAGGGAGAGATGGAAGGCGAAGACCTGCTCAGCGCTCTGGAAATGCTCAAGGCTTGGCCGGGGGTCGATGGCAAAAGGCTGGGTCTGGCCGGGTATTCATTTGGATCGTCAGTGGTGTTGGGCAATGCTTCCGCCCACAAAAAAGCCAAGGCCATGGCCCTCATATCGCCCCCATTACGAGCGGTGGAAAGCACGCAGCTCAGGAAGGACAAACGGCCGGTATTCATCGTATCCGGCGACAAGGATAAATTGGTCCAGTCCGACGGATTGGGATCGGCGCTGGACGGCTTCACGAACCGTCCCGAATGCCAGATCGTGGAAGGCGCAGACCATTTCTGGGCGGGCTACGAGGGCCAGATGGTTCCCCAGGTCTGCCGGTTTTTCGCCCAACAGCTGACGTAACCCCAGATGGCCGGAAGCCAAGAAGCCGTTGGCCCCCGGGGCCCACTTGCTCCGGGGCGCGTACCCGTGTACAGGGACTTGGTCCTGCTCCAATTGGCGGCCCTGGTGTTTCTGTGCGACCAGTTCACCAAGTTCGTGGTGCGAGTGTTCCTGCCGTACCGGTTTTCTTTCCCCGAGGAAGGATTCTTTCGCATCACCCACACCCACAACACCGGTAGCGCCTTTGGACTTTTTCAGGACCAAAATCTCCCGCTGATCGTAGCCTCCATGGTGGGCATCACTGTGCTGGCGCTGATCTTCCAAAGCCAACCTCGCCAGGGCCACTTGTTGCGTTTGAGCATTGGTATGCAACTGGGCGGGGCGATAGGAAACCTGCTGGATCGTTTCCGGTTGGGCCACGTCACCGATTTCTTGGACGTGGGAGCCTGGCCGGTTTTCAACGTTGCCGACGCTTCCATAGTCACCGGCCTGATCATGTTGGGCTGGCTTTTTCTGGTGCAGGACCGCACCGGGCGGTCCGGGCGCCAGGACGATTCGGCCTCGGCTACCGTTACCGGAGCGGGCGGCCAGGGCTTTTGGTGCCCAGTGTGCGGCGGCGAGATGGTGGCCCTGTACGGTGGATGGAAATGTTCGTCGTGCGGCTTCAAGGAAAAGTTTGATGAAAAACCCGCGGCGGTTGACCCATGACGAGAGGTATGGCGCCAACCGGCGATCCCCCGAAGACTTTCGACCTGCGTGCCCTTGACGGCGCAGAACGGCTAGACCTGTTTCTGGCTGGCCAGGACTTGGACCTAACCCGGAGCCAGTTGCGCAGGCTGATCAATCAAGGCCACGTCTTGCTCAACGGACAGACCGCCAAGGGGTCTCAAAGGGTTCGGACAGGCGACCTGGTTTCACTATCAGTCCCCGCCCCCCGCCCATCACATGTGGAGCCCCAATGGATGCCCTTGAGGGTGGTTTTCCAAGACGATGAATTGGTGGTCATAGACAAACCGGCCGGCCTGTCTGTCCATCCGGGGCCGGGCCATCCGGACCACACATTGGTGAACGCATTGCTTGCTCTCTGTCCGGGGATCAGGGGGATTGGCGGCGAGATTAGGCCGGGCATCGTGCACCGGTTGGATAAGGACACCTCTGGACTGATGATGGTGGCCAAAAGTCATGCCGCCCACCTGAATCTATCCGCCCAGATCAAAGACCGGCAGGTGACCAAGGGATATCAAGCGCTGGTCTCTGGCGTGATGGAGCAGGATTCCGGGTCAATAGATGCGCCGGTGGCCCGGGACCCCCGGAACAGGAAACGGATGGCTGTGGCCGTTGGGGGCAGGGAGGCCCGCACCCGCTACAGGGTCGTTCAAGATATGAACGCATGGAGCTTGTTGGAACTTTACCTGGAAACGGGGCGGACTCATCAGATCCGGGTCCACCTGGCTTACCTGGGGCATCCCCTATATGGTGACGGAGTCTATGGCCGGGCCAGCCATTCCCTGAACCGGCACTTCCTCCACGCTCACCACCTGGGATTCCGGCATCCCGCCACAGGTGAAGCGGTCGAGTTCCGGTCGGAATTGCCGCAGGAGTTGGCGCTGGTGATGGATGGAGTTAGAGTGGCGGAAGCCAGCAGATAGGGGCGCACGGCCTGCGCCCCTGCAATTGTGCCGGGCGCCTTCATCGGCATTCAGCGGTTCATCCAACAGCGGACTGCCGGCACCATTGAATGTACGCCTGAAGGCCGCTGCCATCGTGGTAGAATTATGCTCGGGACCATAGGAGTTTTGCTTTGTCGGAACACGTCCGGGTCCGGTATGCCCCCAGCCCTACCGGCGAGCCCCACATAGGCAACATTCGCACCGCGTTGTTCAATTGGCTATTCGCCCGCCACCACGGTGGGGAATTCCTGGTGCGTATCGAAGACACCGACCAAGACAGGTTGGTGCCCGGCGCTGTGGATGCCATTCTGGAAGGGTTGAGATGGCTGGAGATCGATTGGGACGAAGGCCCCGAAGCCGGCGGTCCCTACGGGCCGTATTTCCAGTCGGAACGTCTCGAATTGTACCAGCAGGCGGCGGAAATACTGCTGGGCAACGGGTCGGCATACCGCTGCTATTGCTCCCGGGAACGCCTGGAGCAGATGCGAAAAGATCAGATCGGCCGTAACGCTGCCCCGGGTTACGATGGCAGATGCCGGTCCCTGACGGCTGAGGAGAGGAGTGACCTGGAAGCTGGGGGCGGTCCTGGGGTGATACGGTTTGCCATGCCCGGTTCCGGCGTGATTGGCGTTCAAGACGAGATTCGGGGCTATGTGGAATGGCAGAACGACCTGTTGGACGATTTCGTGATCATGAAATCCGACGGGTTCCCCACCTACCACCTGGCGGTGGTGGTCGATGACTATGAGATGAAGATCAGCCACGTATTGCGGGCCGAAGAATGGCTGCCCAGCACGCCCCGGCACCTGCATATCTACGACGCCCTGGGCTACCAGCAGCCCAAGTTCGGCCACCTGCCTATGATTTTGGGCCCCGACCGGGAAAAACTGTCCAAGCGCCACGGGGCCACGTCTATTTTGGAATATAAAGACACAGGTTACCTGCCCCAGGCGATGGCCAATTTCATGGTGCTGTTGGGGTGGTCGCTGGACGATAAGACCGAGGTGATGAGCCGCCAGACCGTGGTGGACAATTTCGATCTGCGCCGCGTTAGCCGTTCCGGGGCGATCTTCGACCAGGAAAAGCTGGCGTGGATGAACGGGGTCTACATCCGCGAAATGGACTCCAAAGACCTGGCGAATCTGGCGGCGCCTTTTTTGGCCAAAGCGCTAGAGAATCACGATCTAGGGGAGAAGCTTCCTGACGGCCAGGACTATTGGCAGGACTATTGGTTCAAGATCGTTCCGCTGATTCAGGAGCGCATCAAACTTCTATCAGAGGTTTGGGATCGCACTGGTTACTTTTTCCAGGACGAGATCGATTATGAACCCGATAACGACCCAACGGCGTTGATTCAAAAGGGCATGGACAAAGATTCGGCCCTGACCGCTTTAAGCAAGTCCCTGGATTGTTTGGCATCGGCCCCCGTTTTTCAAAACCAGCCGTTGGAGGAATCGCTGCGGGAGGTGGCCCATGATGTGGGCCTCACGCCCCGGCAGTTCTTCGGAGTGCTCCGGACGGCGGTCACCGGCCGCAACGCCACGCCGCCGTTATTCGAGACGATAGAAGTCCTGGGCAGGGAATTGGTGGTGCGCCGGGTCGCCAAGGCCGGCGAGCGGCTTTCAGCAGCAGGAGGTAACGCACAATGACCGAAGCGGGAATTGTCGCTGCTTCGGATTTCATCCGCCAAATAGTGGCCGATGACATCGAGGCCAAGAAAAACGGCGGCATGGTGGTTACCCGGTTCCCGCCGGAGCCCAACGGCTACCTGCATATCGGCCATGCCAAATCTATCTGTTTGAACTACGGCATCGCGGCCGAAAACCCCGGCGGCGTATGCCACCTGCGCTTCGACGATACAAATCCGGGCCGGGAAGAGGTCGAATTTGTGGAGTCCATGAAGTCCGACATTCAATGGTTGGGCTATGACACGGAAGGCCAAATCTATTACGCCTCCGATTATTTCGAACAACTTTACCAGTACGCCATTCGATTGATTCGGGATGGACACGCCTACGTCTGCGACCTTAGCCCTCAAGAGATGCGGGAATACCGGGGGACTTTGACCGAGCCCGGCATAGATAGCCCATTCAGGGACCGCCCCGTCAACGAGAATTTGGACCTGTTCCAGCGCATGCGGGCGGGCAAATTCGAAGAGGGGTCCCATGTTTTGCGGGCCAAGATCGATATGGCGTCTCCAAACTTGAATATGCGGGATCCCGGGCTCTACCGGATCATGAAGATACCCCATGACCGCACCGGCGACGATTGGTGTATCTATCCGACCTACGATTTCGCCCACGGCCAGTCGGACTCCATAGAAGGAATCACCCATTCCCTATGTACCCTGGAGTTTGAAGACCACCGGCCCCTGTACAACTGGCTGTTGAACCGGCTGGAAATCCACCGTCCCCAGCAGATAGAGTTCGCCCGGCTGAACCTCACCCACACGGTGATGAGCAAGCGCCGGCTCCACCAACTGGTGGATGAGGGCTACGTTGATGGTTGGGATGACCCCAGAATGCCCACCATTTCAGGCCTGCGCCGCCGAGGATACACACCAGAGGCCATCCGTGATTTTTGCGAACGGGTGGGGGTGGCCAAGCGGGACAACACGGTTGAGGCCGCCCTGTTGGAGAACAGCGTCCGGGAGGACCTGAACCGGAGGGCGCCCCGGGTGATGGCGGTCCTAAGGCCCTTGAAGGTGATCATAGACAACTATCCCGAAGGCCAGGTCGAAGAGATGACCTCCCAAAACAACCCTGAGGACCCTGAAATGGGCAACCGCGAGATGGCCTTCTCGCGAGAGATCTTCATAGAGCAGGACGATTTTATGGAGGACCCGCCCAGCAAGTTCTACCGGCTGGCGCCCGGCCGGGAGGTCCGGCTAAAAGATGCCTATTACATCACCTGCGTGGACGTGGTCAAAGACGAGGAGACCGGCGAGGTGGTTGAACTTCATTGTACCTACGATCCAGAGACCAAGGGCGGCACCTCCGAGGATCGGCGCAGGGTTCGAGGAACTTCCCATTGGGTGTCGGCGGTCCACTCCCTGCCCGCCGAGGTCAGGCTGTACGACCACCTATTCGCCAGCCCCAACCCAGGGGATGAAGGGGAAGGTGGCGACCTGGCCGATTGGCTGAATCCCAAGTCCCTGGAGATACTAACTGGATGCCGCGTGGAGGCCAGTTTGGCCAACGCCCCGCCGGGCAGCCGGTACCAGTTCCTGAGGCAGGGCTATTTCTGCGTTGATGCAGTGGACTCAACTGCCGATGCCCTGGTCTTCAACCGCACCGTTTCGTTGCGCGACTCTTGGGCCCGGTCCCAACGCGGGCAAGGATAGGCTTGCGGTAGCAACGCCCTCTCGGTGTTGCAGGTATCTCCAAACCGATGGCCAGGAGGCGATTCCCTTGACTATGCTAAGGGCTGATTACGTTCGGCTATTTACCGACGGTTTCGGCGAATCCCGCTTTGAGGATTTGGACATAGCCCTTTCTCCCGTCGATCTTGCTCCTCCTGCTGGACCTCTGAACGTTGCCCAGTTCCTGCCGGCCACGCAAAGCTTTTGGGTGGGTGTTCCAGCCGGATGGGCGGGCGAGGTCCCACATCCCAGTCCTCAACGCCAGATATTCGTTGTCGTACAAGGTGAGTTTGAAGTGACCGCCAGCGATGGCGCCGTGCGCCTCGTCGGGCCGGGAGGGGTCCTATTGATGGAGGATACCTGGGGGATAGGTCATTCCACCCGCTTGACCGGCAATGGTGGCGGTTTGATTTTCGCCGTCGCGTTGGGAGACGTTCAATAACCCGGATTTCCCATGGCCACAAGATTTGCCAGATTTTAGTGTTTTGAAATTTGGATAAATCTAAGAATTAAGGAACATCCACGTAAGATTGGTCCTGAACAGTGTCGATTTGAGGGTTGGCCGTTCGTCTTATTAATACAACCTGGAAAATTTGAATCCAGGCCATCGTACCAACCACGAGGAGGAATAAAAATGCGTTACCTATGCTTGATATACATGGATGAAAAAGCCCATGCTGACATGTCCGAAGAACAGATGGGCGCCGTGATGGAAGCTTACGGGAAATACGCTGAAGAAGTGGAGAAGGCGGGAGCGATGTTGGGCGGCGAGGCTTTGCAGCCCACCGATACCGCCACCACGGTGCAGGTCCGCGACGGCAAGACCTTAACCACCGATGGCCCTTTCGCGGAAACCAAAGAGCAACTTGGCGGCTATTTCATGATCAAGGCCAAAGACCTGGACGAAGCCATTGCTTGGGCAGCGAAGATCCCCGGCGCGGCCGACGGCTCGGTTGAAGTTCGGCCCATCATGGAATTCGGTGACCACGAACATTAAGCCGGAGCCCATCATGGTTTTGGATAGCTTCGGCCCTGAGAAGGTCCACGTCACATGATCAACGCCCCGGAAGCGGTAGAGCAGGTGTTTCGGGAAGAGTCGGGCAAGATCCTGGCCACCCTCATTCGATTCCTCGGGGATTTCGATCAAGCCGAGGAAGCGATGCAAGACGCCTTGGCGACTGCTTTGGAAAGATGGCCCAAGGCCGGCGTTCCGAACAACCCGGCGGCGTGGATCATAACCGTGTCTCGGCGGAAAGCGATCGACCGCCTCCGCCGAGACCAGCGCAGGACCGAGAAATACGTGGCGTTGGCTGATTCGGACGCCAGCGAAACCGGTGAATTCGAGATGTTTGAAGAAATGGAGGATACATCGCTCCACGACGACAGGCTTCGTTTGCTTTTCACCTGTTGTCATCCGGCTCTGAGTCTGGAAAGCCAGGTGGCGTTGACACTGCGGACCCTCGGCGGATTGACCACACCGGAAATTTCCCGGGCCTTTCTTATGCCTGTGGCAACCCTGGCGCAACGCTTGGTGCGAGCCAAACGTAAGATACGTGCCGCGAATATCCCTTACCGGGTGCCCCCCGACCATTTGCTGCCGGAAAGGATCGAGGGCGTTCTGGCCGTCATCTACTTGATTTTCAACGAAGGATACTCCGCCTCCTTCGGCAGCGATCTGGTCCGCCAGCCGCTGTGCGCCGAGGCCATCAGGCTGGGCCGGGTGCTGTACGAGCTAATGCCTGACGAGCCCGAGGTCATCGGTCTATTGGCGTTGATGCTTTTGCAGGACTCCCGCCGAGACGCCAGAGTTGGTCGTAATGGCGAGCTAATGGTCCTGGAAGAGCAAGACCGGGGGCTTTGGGACCGGGAGCAGATCATCGAGGGTCAATCGTTGCTGGACCATGGTCTTCGCATGGGCAAGCCCCGGCCGTACCAGGTCCAAGCGGCGATCGCCGCCCTTCATGCCGAGGCCGGACACCCCGACGAGACGGACTGGCGCCAGATCGCAGCTCTTTATGGCACCCTCAGCCAAATGACGCCGTCCGCCATAGTTGAGCTAAACCGGGCGGTCGCCGTCGCCATGTCCCAAGGTATCGAACAAGGATTGGCATTGATAGACCGGCTTGGGGCATCAGGAGGCTTGGACGGGTATTATTACTATCATGCGGCCCGGGCAGATTTGCTTCGCCGGCTCAATAAATCAGCCGAGGCGGCCCAAGCCTATCGACATGCGAAAAGCCTGACGGGGAATCAATCTGAACTCGCTTATCTGGAGCGGCGGTTGGCCGAGGTTACCTAGGTTGGCGTCTTCAAGTCGGTTTCAGCGGACTACAGACTTTCCCACCGGTAAATCTGCAAACGCTGGCGCAGGCTGTCTACTATGTATATCCTGCCCTGGCCGTCTAGCTTGACGGCTGTGGGTCCCCAGAATAGCTTCTCCACGTTGGCCGACTCTTCTCTTGTTTGCTCCCAGTCCGGATCGGGCCGTGGCGCTATCCTGGGCTCCAGGTTGGCTTCCAGCCTGGCGTTACCTTCATCGAGGTTGGCGGCGAAGTAGTCGGCGGACCAGGTGGAATCAACTGATTCGCCGCGCAGACTGGCCACGGGAATTCCGTCTGAGTTGAACACTTGGACTCGCTCGTTCCCCCAATCCGCCACGTTTATGTATCCGTTGGGGTCTATCGCCAGGCCGGCGGGCCGGTTCAACCGGCCGGCTCCTTCCCCGGGTTCCCCTATCTGGGCCAGGAATTCCCCCGAGGCGTTGAACTTTTGGATGCGGTCGTTGCGCCAGTCGGAGACGTAAACATCCCCCTGGCCGTCCAGAGCGATGCCCCATGGATGGTCGAACAGGCCAGGGCCTTTGCCAGGGCTTCCCCACTTGGCCAGGAACCTGCCGTCTTTGGTGAACCGCTGCACCCGGTGGTTCAGGCTGTCGGCGACCAGCAGGTTGTCGTCGCCATCGAAAGCGATGTAGGACGGCCGGTTAAGCTGGCCGTCCATGGACCCGCCTTCACCCCATTGCGCCAGGAATCGTCCCTCTTTAGAGAAGATGGAGATGCGCTGCAAAGCTTCGTCGGACACGTAGAGCCGCTCGTCGCCATCGAAGGCCAGGGAACTGGGCCACCAAAACTGGCCGCTTTCCGTTCCGCCAGTCCCGAATTCACCGAGGTACTCCTCGTCCACGGTGCAGATGCTCACCCGTTTGTAGGGCAACCTGATGGGCGTCTCGGGCCCCGCCCTGTTGAGGACGTAAAGCACTCCCTGGGAATCCAGGGCAACGTCCACCGGGTTGTTGAAGCCCCGGCCCGTGTTGGCCAAAAAGCCCACGGTATGGCTGTACGCTATGTTGCTGGCGGAGGTGGTGGTCATGGTTGTCGTTCAACTCAATTAAAATTGGTTCGACAAGCTCACCACGAACGGGAGCAAGGTACATCACCGTTCGCCCTGAGCTCCGACCGGAGGTCGCGAGTCGCGACGAAGTCGGACCCGTCGAAGGGGCCCGCCGCGCCAGAATCGTGTCCGGGTGGCGGCTTTAGGCCAACTGGTATTCCCGGGTGGACACGATCAGTTGGAGCAGGTCGGCGACCCGCTGCTCGGAACAATCGGCTATATCTTGGCGAGCAAACCGCAGATCGCCTTGGTCGGAAACGTATGACGCAAGGCGGTCGAAGGTGGCCGGGGATACCTGGACGCCGCCGGCCAATTCCAGACAGGCTTCCACGAACTCTTTGGGGGAGAGCGTATCTCCACGCCCTCTCAGCCGCTGTATTATGGCGCGCACTCCGGGCTGGTTGATGTCTCCGGCGTCTTTAGCGGCGGAATTGACCCGCTCCACCAGGGTGCCGGTGTCCACCCATTCGACCCCGGTGTGCCAACCCTCCACCGAGGGAGGGTTCAATATTTCCTGGCCCATGTAGTTGGCATCCATGGCCAAGTTGACGATGCTCCAATCGGGGAACTGGTGGTTTCCGGTGAGGCGGGCGGCGCCGGCCACTAATTCGGCTGGGCTCTTCACTCTGGCGAACCGGGCCTTCTCCGAGCGGAAGAAATCCGAATGGAATAGGGTTCGCATCACCGATTCTATGTTGCCGTTGGTCCGAGTGAATTCATCGGCCAATCGCTGAATGGCCGGTTCGTCTGCCGTGTCTGCCACAAAGAAGTTGTATAGCTTACTCGCGACGAACCAGGCGGTTGCGGGATGGCGGCAGATGATATCAATGATGTCTTCGCCGTTGAACCGGCCGGTATGTCCCAAGAAGGTCTTTTCTCCGTCGTCGTGGTCCTCGGGCCGGTATTGGAACTGCCAGTCCAGCCGCCCATGGGGCCATATGGAGTCCCGAGACGCCCTGATGCTCATGTATTCGGCGTTGGCGATGGTCCAGCCCGAAAAAGCCCGGGCGCAGGCTTTGACGTCGTCTTCGGTGTAGTTGCCTATGCCCATGGAGAATAATTCCAATAACTCCCTCCCGTAGTTCTCGTTGGGCGCGCCGTTGTGATTGTCCTTGTTGTCCAGCCAGAAGATCATGGCCGGGTCTCGGGAAAGCTCCATCAAAAGGGTGTGAAAGTTGTCTAGGCCGCGCCGCCGGAAGGTATTGGTTTGGTTGACCACCGCCTTGGCGTGGTTCAACTTGCCGTAGGCCGTGGCGAACAGGCCGTGCCAAAACAGGGCCATCTTTTCTTCCAGGGGCCGCCTGGTGTTGATCATGCGGTACAACCAGTAGGCCTGAGAGCTTTCAATGAGCATCAGGCTGTTCTGGTCTATTTGGTAGCGGCGGATGAGATCTTCGTCATGTAAGGCGGGCCCATCCTTGGGGCGCAGAAGTTGCTCGACCGTCGCTTCGTAGCCTTGCTCTATATAGGTGTCAAGTTCATCCGGGGTGGCCCCAAATCCAGCGCGTCGCAAAAGGTGAGACATCAATGCCCGTTCGGCGTGTTGGTTGTTCCCCATTGATTGGCTCCTACAGTAGGAATCGAGTTGTGGGAATCACAGGGGCGTTTCGGGATTAACGGCTCCAGTTTCAAGGAGTGTTGGGCAACGGGAGGGTGCCGCATACACCTATCTGGCCGGGAAAATGCAAGTATACCATCCCGCCAAAAGCTTAGATCAGCCCGATACCCCGGATTGCTCAACGAGACCCAATCCATTGCCCAAAAACCGGGGGGTCTTTGGTGTTATATAAAATACTGTCTAGCGTAATTTTTTTATTAATATAAAAAATGACCATTGAATTCGGGAAATACCTACTTGACAAGCACCGATTCCCACCCTTTATCCTACACTTGGCAAAAAAGTTGCATATCTCGACCCAATTTGCAAGGCCCAACAGTCAGGTTTTGCACGAAAAAGCGAGCTGGTGACCGGTTGGCATAGCCATACAAGCGACATTGGCCTTGGATGCCGGGCCAGCCAGGTAAATCAGATGGAATTCAGCAACTTATTAACCAGGAGGTGAGAAAAATTTAAAAATAGCCCGGCTCATGGCAGAGCCGCGTCATCGCCGGCGCCGCCGGCGAAGGCCCACCAAAGAGGCGGCCTTGGCGTGTAAAGAATAATAGTACCCGGAAGGACTCATCTATTTATTTTTTCTAGCTCCTTCGCAGGCCAGGGTACAGCTTCGACGGGGTGGGTGTGTGTACGATTTTCGTAGGAGGGTTTGGGTGGTAGATTATGATGTCGACAGCTGTGAAGATCATAAGTGACGGGGTCATTAAACTAGACGGAGGCTCCATGTTCGGCCAGGTCCCCAAGATGGACTGGGAGAACAATGTGGTGACTGACCGCAAGAACAGGATGACCCTGGGGTTAAATTGCTTGCTCCTTCAGGTAAAGGGGCAGAACGTCCTGGTGGACACCGGAGTCGGTTCCAAGGACATAGACAACGACAAAGAGACACTTGGATTGGTCCCAAGCAGGTTGCTTAAAGGACTCAAAAGCGTGGGGCTCGGTCCCAAGGATATCCACGCCGTTATTCTCTCTCATCTTCATTTTGACCACTCCGGCGGCTGCACCCGTTTGGACCGGGCAGGAAACATCGTGCCCAGTTTCCCCAAGGCCAAGTATTACGTGCAGAGCGCGTGTTGGGACGAGGCTTGCCATCCCAACGAGAGGTGCCACATAACTCATCGGGAGGATAACTTCGTGCCCATCGATGAGCGGGGACAACTGGAGCTCTTGTGTGGCGACACCGAGATTTTCCCCGGCCTTAACGTGGTAGTCACCGACGGCCATGCCAGGGGTCATCAGATGGTGATGTTCAACCATGGCGGAGAAAGGATCGTCTACCTGGGGGATATCGTCCCCACGCCTCACCACCTGAATCTGGCGGTGATTTCGGCGTTTGATAATTCGCCGGAAGTCACGTTGGAGCGGAAAAAAGATATCCTAACCCAGGCCGAGCGCCAGGGTTGGCTGTTGGTGTTCTCCCATGGCCACAGCACCAAGGCTGGATACTTGGAACGCTGGGGAGACTCCGTTCGCCTGAGGCCCGTAGATCTTTAGGTCGATCTTTAGGCGGACCTTTATACCTCGTGTTTCCCAGACCTGGCTCGAGTGGCCTGGCTCCGGCTTCTGAACCTTCCCAAGGAGGATTTAGAAGCCGGGGCCGGACTCGGCCGCTTCAAGGCCGAACCTTGCCCGTTCGTCTGTTAACCCTTCCGCCTTTCTCCGGCGGTTAGTCCACTTCCGCGTAGGGGTCATCGCCGTCCCCGTTCAGCAGTCTGGCTTGGCAGATGACGTTGGTCAGGTCCCGCGAGGATCGTCCATAGACGCGGATGTAATTGTCCGTCAGCCCGCTCCAGCGCCTAACCCCGTCCCTATCCCCTTGGTTTTCCCATAGTACCGGCCGGGTGTTGCCTATTTGGCCGTTGCGAAAGTCCTGGAAGCCTCTTTTGGCCGCCGCTAACATCTGCGCGGCGCGGTCCTTCTTCGTCTCCGCCGCAACACTGTTTGGATAACGGGCGGCGCTGGTTCCCGGCCTTGGCGAATAGGGAAAGACATGCATATCGCTGAAAGCCATGGCCGAGGCGAAATCCAGGCTTGCTTGGAAACTTGTTTCGTCCTCTCCCGGAAAACCCACGATCAGATCAGTGGTGATGCCGGCGTCCGGAATGCGGCGGCGCACCAGTTCCACGGTGGCGGCGAACGTCCTGGTGTCGTAGCGGCGGCGCATAGCCTTCAGCACGCTGTCGCTTCCGCTTTGCAAAGGTATATGGAAGTGGGGGCACAAACGCTGGGGTGCCGTGTCCCACAGGTCCAGCAATTCTGGAGTTATCTCCTGGGCTTGCAGGGATGAGACTCGGACCCTGGGCACTGTTGTCTCGTCCAATATCCTTCGCAGCATCTTGGCCAGGCTGGTCTGGGGCAGGTCGAAGCCGTAGGTCCCCAGTTGGGTCCCGGTCAGCACCACTTCTTGATATCCCTCGTCGCCGTACCGGTTGATCTGCTCCACCAACTCCGCCACGGGAATGCTGCGTTCCCGGCCCCGGACCTTAGGCACGATGCAGTAGGCGCAAACCTGATCGCATCCCTCCTGAATCTTCACGTTGGCACGGATGCGAAACCCCTTTTGTCTATTTGGCCTGGTCTTCGGGACCAATCGTTCTAACGCCTGCGCCTCAGGCCCGGCGGGTTTCGGTTTCCCAGCAAGGGCGTTGGACACCATGGCAACCAAGTCGTCTTTCTGAAAATTCCCTATGACCAGGGATACCGCGTCCAATGCCGTCAGGTCCTCTGGCGCACGCTGGGCATAGCAGCCGGTGGCCACCACCAGGGCCTGGGGGTTGGCGCGGCGGGCCGACCGCAGCGCTCGCCTGGCTTTGGAGTCTGCGGTCCCGGTGACGGTGCAGGTGTTCAGGACGAATACCTGGGGGCCTTGGTTGGCTTCGACCACGCGGTAGCCCGCGCCGGCGAAGCGCCGAGCCAAAACCTCGGAGTCGGCCTGGTTGAGTTTGCAGCCCTGGGTGGCTATGGCCACCGTCGGCCCTCCCGGCGGGATTTCCGGG
>MUCP01000006.1 GCA_002816875.1 SAR202 cluster bacterium Io17-Chloro-G2 | reverse complement strand
TCCACCAACCCTTTCATGAACATGGGCGCCTCGGTGTGGACGAAACTCAGAGGAACGAACTCCGTGATGCCGCCGGAGTTTTTCTGGATGTCACGCAACAACGCCATGTGCCGGGTCAGATGGGCGTTGGTTTCAACATGCCCAAACATTACCGTGGATGTGGTGGGAATGCCCAAATCGTGGGCGGTGGTTATCACTTCCACCCATTGATCCACCGTGATGCGGCCCGGAGAAATCTTGTCCCGCAGCTCCTGGTCGAGGATTTCCGCCGAAGTGCCCGGCAGGCTGCCAACACCGGCGTCTTTCAGTCCCTGCAGGTATTCCCGGATGGTGCACTTGGACCTCACCGAACCGTACAGGACCTCTTCGGGAGAAAAGCCGTGGATGTGTACGTCCGGCGCTTCCTTTTTGATGGCTTCACACAGACGTATGTATAGATCACCCTCCATCTGGGGAGGCAGGCCGGCCTGAAGGCAAACCTCGGTGGCGCCATAATCCATGGCTTCCTTGGTGCGGCGGATTATCTCTTCAACCGGCAGGAAATATCCTTCCTCTTCCCGGTGGTCCCGGCTGAAGGCGCAAAACCCGCATCGTTTGATACATACGTTGGTAAAGTTGATATTTCGGTTTACCACGTAGGTGGCAACATCGCCCACCGAACGGCGTCGCAGCTCATCGGCAGTCATCACCATCGCGTGGTAATCCAAGCCGGTGGTTTCGAACAGCAGCTCCCCTTCCTCCGGGGTGATGTCCAGGCCTTCCAGCGCTTTGCCCAATACCGCGGCGACATCTTGCTTCACAAGGCCCAACAGGGACTCTAATTCTTTAGCTGGTCCCGGCATAACTTTCGATGCCCCCTATTACGTATCCTTGGTCATCGGTCAATTCAGATATCTTAGCCTGCATCTGTTGAGAAAGGTAGCCGCCCGCCATGGCGAAATACTCAGGATACACCGGAAGCCTGGGCCTCAACTGAAACCCCATTGCCCTGGTCCGGTCCCTGAGATCGGCTAGCCCCGGCCAGGGAGCTTCGGGGTTAACGAAATCTATGGTCAACGGAGACACGCCGCCCCAGTCGTTGATCCCGGCGTCGAGGTACACCTGGTAATCCTCGGAGTTGAGGTTGGGAGGCACCTGCAGGTTCATACCTGGTCCCAATATCATGCGTGCTGCCGCCACCGTCCATAGGAGCTCTTCGCTTTGGGCATCCAGGTCGCCGCCCATGGGTGTGTTGGGCTTGGCCCGAAAGTTCTGAATTATCACTTCTTGAATGTGACCGTGGGCGTCTTGCAATTTCCTTATTTCCAAAAGGGCGTCGATGCGCTCCAACCGGGTCTCTCCGATGCCAACCAATATCCCAGTGGTGAAGGGCACCCCAAGTTCTCCGCCTATTTCCAGTGTCCGCAGCCTGACCCTGGGCCGTTTGCTGGGCGCGAATTCGTGGGGCCCGCCTTTTTGATACAGGCGTTGGCTGGTGGATTCCAACATCAACCCCACGGACGGATTGTAAGGGCGCAGCGCCGCCATCTCCCGGCGGCTCATGGTCCCGGGATTAGCGTGAGGCAGCAGGGAGGTCTCCTCCGCAACCAAGCGGCACATGTCTGTCAAGTATTCCAGGGTGGTCTGGTAGCCCCGTTGGACCAGCCATTCTTTGGCTTCGGGATACCTCTGCTCGGGGCGTTCTCCCAAGGTGAAAAGGGCTTCGGTGCAACCCAACGCCTGACCCGCCCGGGCAACCTTTAGTACCTGTTCCGGAGACATGTATAGGTCTTCGGCCGACTCGGGATCACGCCGGAAGGTGCAATAACCGCAGAAGTCCCGGCAGAGCATAGTGAGGGGGATAAAGACTTTGGGGGAAAAGGTAACGATTCGGCCTTTTCCCTGGTCCCGCAATTCCGAGGCGGCGGCGCATAGGTCAGAAAGGCCGTCTGTAGTTATCTCAACGAGAGAAGCAGCCTCCGCTTCCGGCAATGCGTTTCCCCGCAGTATGGCGGAAGTCAGGCCGTCCAGCTCCGATGGAGCCATGGTTGCGCCCAGGGAGAGATTGTCAGTGGTTGCTAGAGTCCTCACGGCGATCCCCGTTCATGACGTTGCAAATCACAGGTGTCCATTCGGTGGGCCGTCCGGAGAAGCCGGCTTCGATAGAACCGGGTACCAGTCTGGAATAGGCACTGGTGTATTGTATCCGGTACCCTCTGCCCTAGCAACTGAAAGCCGCCGGCGGGCGATAGGTTCTTTCCACTATGCCACCAGCTACGGGTTTTGTGCAGCCAGCTTTGGGTTTTCCGTTCGTCCTGAGCTTGTCGAAGGATACGTTGCCATGGAAGCCCGTTGGATTGGCCTGATGCATCCCTAGGCTCCGTTCCGCACTTTGCCAAATCGCGGAATGGATTAATGGATATTTCAGCCTAACAGGATTGGTTCAAGGGTCGTCATTTGTGGTTCGACAAGCTCGCCATGAGCGGTGCCTTGTAAGAATTATCCAGTGAGCATCCTCTCAAGATCGAAACACCTTGACCTGGGCCAATCCACGAAGGCCGGTCATTGCATGGGAGAATAGGCCGTAGGCCTTAGGATCTGGTTTTTGACGCGGGCGTTGATCGGGCCGTCCACCTCGGATTCCGCACGGGCTTTGTTCCAATCGGGGTCGGCTTGGAAGGCCGCCCATTTCGCTTCCCGGTCGGCCAGGCTGTCGAAGCCCAGCATATAAACCAACTGGTTGCTGGTGCCGATATCTTCGGTCCAAAAACCCACGATGTGAATCCCATGCCTCTTGAAGAATCCCACGGTATGGTCGGCGAACCGGGCGTTCAACGCAGGCAGCCGGCCGGGAATGGTCTCGTAGGTGCGTAGCTCGTAAATCATGGTTCCTCCTGAAGGATTCCTAGAGAAATTCACAGCCCGGCCCACCGCGTCTAAGAAAAATGAACGCCAGCCGGTGTCAGGTGACAGTAGATTACACGGGGTTGCCGGTCAAGGCCCAGAGACACATAACAGAAGGTAGGTCAAAACCCGGAGAGGCGGCCCTGGTCCGAGGGGTCAGTGGCGGGATCTGGTTGAACATCGGCCTGGGCGAAAGACCTGCCCAGGTATTCGTGGGCCAGCCGGGTGGCCACCCTGCCCCGGGGGGTCCGTTCCAGAAAGCCCAGCTGCAACAGGTATGGCTCCCAAACGTCCATGATGGTGTCGGAGTCTTCGTTGATGGACGCCGCTAACGTTTCCAACCCCACCGGCCCGCCGTCGAACTTGTCTATGATGCTGGTCAACAGCCGGTGGTCCGATTGGTCCAGTCCCAGATGGTCAACCGAAAGCTGGTCCAGCGCCGCCCGGGCCACCGGGCCGTCGATCTTGCCGTCGGCCATTACCATGGCGTAGTCCCGGTTGCGCTTCAACAGCCGGTTGGCGATGCGAGGGGTGCCCCTGGAGCGGCCGGCGATCTCCTTGATTCCCTGGGCGTCGGCTTCCACGCCAATGATCTTGGCCGACCGGCGGACGATGATTTCCATATCGTCGGGCTGGTAATACTCCAGGTGGAACACCGACCCAAACCGGTCGCGCAACGGAGCGCTGATCATGGAATAGCGGGTGGTGGCCCCGATGAGGGTGAAGCGGTTGATCCTGAGGTTAATGTTGCGGGCAGCCAGGCCCTTTCCCACCATCCAGGACAGGAAGAAATCCTCCATGGCGGAATAAAGCACTTCTTCTACCACCCGGCTCAGGCGGTGGATCTCGTCGATGAACAGGGTATCGCCTTCCTGCAGTCCCGTTAGGATGGCCGCCATGTCGCCGGCGCGTTCGATGGCCGGGCCCGAAGTAACCCGGATCTCGGCGTCCATCTCGTGGGCGATGATGTGGGCCAGGGTGGTCTTACCCAGTCCGGGGGGGCCGTAGATGATGGTGTGGTCCAGGGGTTCCTGGCGGAGTTTGGCGGCGCGGATGCCTATGTCCAGGGTGTCTTTGACGTGGCTTTGGCCGACGAAGTCCGACAACTGGCGAGGCCGCAAAGACTGGTCCAAGTCTTCGGGCTGGACTGCTCCAGTCACCAACCGTTCGGTCATCGCATCCCCCCACCACCAGTTCGCCGTAGCTGGTGTCAGCCAAGGCAACCATTGTTACTGGGTCGATTCTAGGCGAGGGCCTGTTGCCCAGTCAAGGAAAACATGTTACCAGGTTATGACAACCCGGCGTCATCAGCATTACCCCGAGAACTTCCTAAAAACCAGGCAGGCGTTCTGGCCGCCGAAGCCGAAGGCGTTGGAGAGCACCACGTTCACATCCTGCTTTCTGGCATGGTTGGGGACGTAATCCAGGTCACAGGCCGGGTCGGGGTCTTGATAGTTGATGGTGGGGTGAATCATGCCCTCGGTGATTGTCTTGACGCAGGCCGCCGCTTCCAAGGATCCCGAAGCGCCCAAGGAGTGGCCGATCATTGACTTGGTGGAGCTGATCGGTATCTGGTAGGCGCGGTCCCCAAACAGCAGTTTGACCGCCACCGTCTCCAGGGCGTCGTTCAGCGGCGTGGAGGTCCCGTGGGCGTTGATATAGTCCACCTGGTCCAATCCCACGCCGGCATCGTCCAGGGCCAGCTTCATGGCCTGGGCAGCGGCAGCCCCGCTCTCCTCGGGCTGGACGGCGTGGGCCGCGTCGCTGGTGCAGCCGAATCCGGCCAGCTCCGCCAGGATATCGGCATCCCGGCCCAGGGCGTGTTCCAGGCTTTCCAATACCATGACCACCGCCCCTTCCGATGGGACAAACCCGTCCCTTCCCGCATCGAAGGGCCTGCTGGCCTTTTGCGGCTCGTCGTTGCGGGTGCTCAAGGCCCGCATCACGGCGAAACCCGCCAGTCCCAACTGGCTGATTCCCGCCTCGGCGCCTCCGGCCAGCATCACGTCGGCATCGCCCCGGCGGATAACGCCCAGGGCCTCGCCTATAGCCTGGTTGGAGGCGGCGCAAGCGGTGGTGGCGGTGGAGTTGTGCCCCCTGGCGCCGGTGAAACGGGAAACGTTGGCCGCCGCCATATTGGGCAGGATCATGGGGAAGAAAAATGGCGTCATGCGCATTCCGCCTCGGCTGGCCAGGATGCGGCAATTCTCTTCCAACGTCGGGAACCCTCCGTTCCCGTTGCCCAACACCACTCCCACCCTAAATGAGTCCTCCTTAGACATGTCCAGGCTTGCTGCTTCGACAGCGGTCAAACCCGCCGCCACCGCCAATTGGGAGAACCGGGCCATCCTCCGGGCTTCCCGGTCGCTCATGTATCGCACCGGGTCAAAGTCTTGGACCTCGCCGGATATCTGACAAGGGTAGTCGGTGGGGTCGCACAATGTCATCCGGCCTATGCCAGACTTTCCCGCCACCAGATTTTCCCAAAACGCCTGAGGGGATTGACCCAGGGGCGTGATGGCCCCCATTCCTGTTACGACGACCCTTCGACTGTCCCTTTCCACACCTTTTCTCCCGTGCCTCCCGAGTTCTTAGCGTATTATTGCGCCCTGACGGTCTATCTTGAATCTTGAGGGTCTATCTTAAATCTTGGGGAAGAATGTCGGGATAGACCTCCGGCTCGATTCCCAACATCGCTTCCCTGGCTTCGGCGACCACAAATAGGGAGCCCGTGGCCAACACCAGGCCGCCGGGGCCGGCCAAGCCCAAGGCTTGCTCGACGGCCTCGGCCACAGAGTCCGACTCAACGGCTGTCAGGCCCTCGTTCTTGAAAAGGTCTGCCACCGCGGCCGGCGGCAATGAACGGGGATGCCTAGAGCGGGTGGCGAAAACCATTGGACTGGCCTGCGCCAGCCTGCGGGCCATGTCCGCGACGTTTTTGTCTCTGGAGAACCCTGCCACTAGGATCAACCTGCCCGGGGGCGGATTGCAATCTAGGGCTTCCATCAACAAGTTTACCGAGTGGGGGTTATGAGCGCCGTCAGCCAAAAATAACGGGCTTCGAGATAATACTTCCATCCGCCCCGGCCAGGAGACCTGCGCGAATCCCCGTTGGATGGCTTCTGCCGGAACCGAGTGCCCCTGCTCAACCAACGCCTCAAGGGCGGCAACGGCAGTGGCAGCGTTTTCAAGTTGATGAAGACCCGCCAGGGGGATATCCAGTTGGTACTCTTCAAGACGGCCCTTCACCGTCAGTCTCTGGCTGTCCCATGGGTCCCGGCCGGTTTCGTGAGAAACCCAGGTGACGTCTTTCCCAATCTGAATGGCCCGGGCTTGCTGATCGCGGCACACCCCCAGAATTGTTGAAAGGGCCTCCGGCGCTTGAGGCGCGACGGCCACGACGCCGCCGGGCTTGATGATACCGGCTTTTTCCGCCGCGATCTCCGCCAGCGTATCGCCCAGGATGGCGGTATGGTCCAGACTGATGGAGGTGATAACGGCCACGCTGGGGGTCACGACATTGGTGGCGTCCAGCCGCCCGCCCAGTCCCACCTCGATGACTTGGAAGTCCACCTTTTCTTTGGCGAAACAGTAATACGCCATTCCCGTCATGAACTCAAAGAGGGTGACGGCTTCCGCTCCATCAGAGCTATCTGGGTCACCGTCCATGCGGCGCGGCCACAACTCGTCCACCAACCGGGCGAAATCTTCTTCAGCAATGGGCTGGCTATCGAGACGGATCCGTTCGGTGAAGTGATGAAGGTGGGGTGACGAGTAGAACCCGGTGTGATAACCGGCTGCTCTAAGGGCGGCATCGCACATAGCGGCGGTGCTGCCCTTTCCTTTGGTCCCGGCTACGTGAATGGTTTTAGCCTGCCGGTGAGGATCGCCCAACCGGGACATGAATCTCTCAGTCCGGCTCAGGCCGGTAATGGCTTTCTGGCGGGGGCCCAGGCTATTGCGCTCGTGGTCCACCAGGGAAAGCAGGGCGCCTATGGATTGGCGATAGTCCACATGCCTCTAATAACAGCGGGTAGGCCACAAGGCCCAGAACAATTGGAGAATGAACACGGGGGCCAATACCAGCGCATCAGTGGTCGCGAATCCGCGTCGGCATGATGCCCATCGCGATCTTCCAGCCGTCGGCGGCGGTCACCGACCTGATAAAATCTATGTTACCTTCCACGGTTCGCGGGGTAAAGCCAAAGGTCTGTTCCACAATACCCGGCTCGCCAACGTTGCGGATACCCAACATCCTGAGTTGATCAACGGTGACGGCCGGCCGCGGTTGGAGTGATTGCAACGCAATCGTGGCCAGATGCATGAGCCAAACAGGCACGTGGAGCCGCCAACGCCTTTTCCCCAACGTCCGGGCGACCAAGGATACGATCTCATTATAGCTAAGCTGATCCGGCCCGCCGATGTCTAATGTCTTTCCCTTTAGGTCTTGACGGTCCACCGATAGCGCCACGCAGCGGGCGGCGTCCTCCACGGCGATGGGCTGATACCGGTTACGCCCCGGTCCAACTACAGGCATCAGGGGGAAGATGCGGGCCAAACCAGCCAGGGTATTCAGGAATTCGTCGCCGGGCCCAAACATCAGGGTCGGGCGCAGTATCGTGTAGGGCAGCCCGCTGTTTATGACCTCCTGCTCTCCCTGCCATTTGCTATGCAGATAGCGGAACTGGGGATCGTTGGTGACCCCGTTGGCGGAGACGTGTACAAAGTGCTTCACCCCGGTCTGCTTGGCCGCGGCAACCACGTTGGCGGCACCCAGATGGTTTATAGACTCGAATGTGGCCCGCCTGCGTTGACGAATTATGGCCACCAGATGAATCACGATTTCTACCCCATTGGCCGCTTCGGCGAGAGCTTCGGTGTCGGTGACGTTCCCATAATAGATATCGGGGTAGATATCGGTAGTACGGCCCGGGAAGATCCTCTCGCCGCCGGGAGTGTGAACCAGGCAACGCACCGTGTGGTGCCTTTCCTGCAGTTCCCTAACCACCTGGCGCCCCAAAAAGCCGGTGGCCCCAGTTACAAGAACCAGCATTACAAGCCTCTCGCCCGGCTAACGCCGATTTCCGGCCGCCCGGCCGGAGCTATCTGCACGGCGGAGAAACCATCCTCGACAAAGGTGAATAGAGGGTAGGGATGATACCGGCAAGGTTGGATTGTCATTACGCTTACGGTAACATACACCCCGGCGTTCGGGCGCGGCCTCCGTGGGTTCAATAAAATGCCTGAAAACAATGCCTGAAATGCCCGGATTTCCGCCTGTTCCCGCCATGCAACCATGAAAATTTCGCACCCAAGAATCAGGATTCTCGTTGGGGTGCTGCCCTCATGACCACACCGGACCTGCATTTTGGTATCGGAGCGGCATTGGGAGCAGCTCAGACCGCCTCACAGGCCAGGTGGATGGAGGAACTTGGTTTCGAGTATTTCTCCGCGGGCGAACATTACATGCGGGGAAGCCCTCCCGGACCGACCCACGCGGTGCTGCCGCTGCTGGCGGTGGCAGCCGGAGCCACGGAAAAGATCAGGCTGCTTTCGGCCATTTTGCTAGCGCCTTTTTACCACCCGCTGGTATTGGCGAAGCTGACCGCCACTTTGGACATAGCTTCTGGAGGGCGTCTGACATTGGGAATCGGCATCGGCGGAGAATTCCCGATGGAGTTCGAAGCCGCTGGATTGGACGTGAAGCAGCGGGGCCGGAGGACCAACGAATGCCTGGAGGCGTTGACCCAACTCTGGACTCAAGATTCGGTCAGTTTTAAAGGACGCCATTTCCAACTGGACGACGCCGCCATTAATCCCCATCCCGTCCAACAGCCGCACCCGCCCATTTGGGTGTCCGGCCGGCGCGATGCCGCGATGCAACGGGCGGTCAAACACGGCAATGGCTGGCTGCCCTATTTTTTCGATCCTGGGCGTTACCGCGACAGCGTCGGCAAGATACAAGGGTTCGCTTCCGCGACGGATAGGGACCTTTCCCAGTTTCAATGGGCATTCATGCCCTACATATCCATCTATTCCACCGTGGAAGAAGCAGCGCGGGTAGCCGCTGCCGAGCTGGGGGGGCGTTATCTTTACGGCTCGGAATTCATCGACATAGTGCACCGGTACTGCCTATTGGGGCCGGTTGAAAATTGCGTCTCCCGTCTACAAGAATACGTCGACGCCGGCGCCAGGCACATCATTTTCAGTGTTTCCTGCCCCAGGGAAGACCGGGTGAGGCATATTGAGACCATCGCTAAGGAGATAATTCCCCAATTTAGATAAGGGCTTGCCGATCTGGCTGATGCGTGTGATAGCCCTGACCGGCGTCTATCAATACCGCGGCTGACAACGTATTTGGAACGCTGAAACAGCGTAGCTCAGGCCCGTGTTATTGCCCTTCGGCTTGCTGTATAATACCCCGTGACTCTACGGCATCAATACGATCATCCTACTATCCTGTGTCATTGGGCTTCTTTTAGTCTTCTGATCGAATCTCAATGGCGCTGGTTGTTTGAAAGAGTTTCCCCACGGTCTCACCTGTGATAGTGAGCTGATTCTGCGGGAGAAACAGGAGCGAAAATGGCTAGTGTGAAACGGGTGGTGTTGCTGCAGCCGGCATCGGCGGGTGGGAATTTTGAGTACATAGCCATACCCCGCCAAGGAATGCTTTTTCTTTCCGGGGCGTTGGCCCAGTGGCAGGGGCCCCACCGGTACGAGCGGGAAATATGGTTCGAGGACCGTTCGGGCCTCATAGACCCGGACAAGGACTTGGACGGCGTGGATATCTTGATGGTGACGGCGCTCATCAACGAAGCGCCCAGAGGGTATCAGATAGCCCGTCAAGCTAAAGAATTCCACCCCGGCATATTGACCATCGGCGGCGGCCCCCAGATGGGACCGTTGGCTGAAGAAGCCTTCGATTACGGTCATTTCGATGTCGTCGTCCAACGCGAAGCCGAGGACATTGCCGGCCAGCTTTGCGACACGCTATTGGAACATAAAGCGTCCGTCCGGAACCAATACCTGAACAAGATACCCGGCATATCATACTTGGATGATGGCAACGTGGTGCAGACAAGGCGCGCCGGGCTGGTTGCGCCGGACTTCGTGGAGCTGCCCGACTTTCGCTCCATCAAAGACCTGACACCGGATAATCCCATGGCCGGGGGAGTTCTGGAAACAGTCAGGGGTTGCACCGAAAGTTGCACCTATTGCCAGGTGATCCAACAATTTTTGGGCTATCGCCTGATCAAGCGGGAAACCGAATTCAAGCGATTGGACCAACTTCGCGAACTGGCCTCTGATGGATTGATCCACACCTCGCGCGGCGGCAAGTTCCAGGTATTCATTTCCGACGACCTGCATCCCCCTCCGTTACGGGCGGTCAAGTACCGGGACGAACGGCTGGCCAGGCTTCATGCTTGGAAAGGTCGTACAGATGACATGTACATGATCTGTCAGGCCAGGGCGGAGATTGGCCAGGACCCAGAATTGGCAAACGCCATGTCCGACGTGAATATAGACATGGTGTACCTGGGAGTGGAGTCGGATAACGCCAAAGCCCTAGAGTTGGTGCGCAAGCGGCAGGATCCTGGCCAGGTTCACAAAGACCTGGTGGTCCTCAACGAGATGGGCTTCTCAGTGGTGGCTATGACTATCATCGGCCTTCCTTACGATACCGAGGAAAGCATTATGGCCATGGCCGATTGGGTGACTCAGCTCAGCAAATACCAGACAGTGAATCTTTTGACGCCCCTTCCGGCAACCTCAAACTGGGATGACCTCACGCCCCTGGATGCCAATGGGGATCTCCTGCAACCGGGTGCAATGCGGCCATACCACCTATACACGGGCCGTCAGTTCGTCCATCAAGACCCCAGGTGGACCATGCAGGAGAGCAGAGACCTGTTTGACCGTTACTCAGACCGGCTGACCCCTGTGGATGACCTGTACCGCCGGATCTTCCGAATCCTTCGTTCTTACCGGCTCCGGCTGGCGTCCTCCGGCAAGGATTTAGGCGATACGATAACGGCGCGTATCGGTGAAGCCATCGAAAGCCTTCGCACCTGGTCCGACCCAGTTTCCGCCGCCGGTAAAGAACTGGGCGACAATCTCTCCCAGGGCGTCGGCGAATTGGCGGAAAAGCTCAAATCAGTCTCCCAGCCCCTGGCCAATGCCCGCCGGGAGGTAGTGGAAAACGTGGGCAACCAGGTCAATGAATTGACCGAATCCCTCCGGGTGTTATCCGATCCCTTAACAACCGGCCGCGCCGAATTATCTCTTAGCATCTCGGGGCGTATCACCGAACTAACGGATATCCTGGATGGCGTCGGGCAAGGTACACCCAATACAGAAACCAGGCGCCGGAAACCAGCAAGACCTGTAACGCCAGAATAACAACCATCAGCGCAGACCGGCGGGCGTCAACAGGCAAATGGGCTCATTCTGATTTACGGCGTACCAATATCCCCTCCGGGTAGGGTGACGGGCAGACAGGAGGAAGGAGGGCGCGTTTCCCGCTGTTCCACCGCGATTATCTCCAACATGCCCGGCTTCTCCTTTGGTCCACCTGTTGGATGGAATATCTATGAGTGACAATCACCGCGTCTTCATCACCGGCCTTGGCATCGTCAGTCCCTTGGGGTTGGACGCCAAATCCACTTGGAGCGGTATGGTATCCGGCCGTTCCGGCATAGATTTCATCACGGCGTTCGATACCGATGGATTCGACACCAGCTTCGCGGGAGAAGTCAAAGGCTTTAACCCGGAAGATTACCTGGACCGAAAAGAAGCCCGGCGCATGGACCGGTTCGCTCAATTGGCGGCGGTAGCGGCCCAGGAAGCTTGCCGGGACGCCCAGTTGACCCGGGAGTCGCTGGACCCCTACCGCGTTGGCGTAATTATCGGCAGCGGTATCGGGGGCATCATCACCCTTTCCCAACAGTTCGAGGTCTTGAGCCAGCGAGGCCCCAAGAGGGTGACGCCGTTTCTGATCCCCATGATGCTTGCCGACATGGCTTCTGCCCAGGTGTCCATGGTCACCGGTTCCATGGGCGCTAACTACTGCCTGGTCTCGTCATGTTCCAGTGGAGCAGACGCCTTGGGTCAGGGTTGGGAGATGGTCCGCCGGGGCCAGGAAGATGTCGTGCTGGCCGGAGGCAGTGAAGCGCCGGTCTATCCCATAGCGGTGGCCGGGTTCAACGCCCTTCGGGCCCTCTCCCGCCACAACGAAAACCCACAAAACGCGAGCCGCCCCTTTGACGTCAACCGCGACGGGTTCGTCATGGGGGAAGGCTCAGCTGTGCTGGTTTTGGAAAGCCAGGAAAGCGCCGAAAGACGGGGCGTTCCGCTCCTGGCCGAACTGAGAGGTTATGGGGCCACGTCCGATGCTCATCACCTTACCGAACCGTCTCCCACCGGTGAGAGCGCGGCCAACGCAATGATCCAAGCTCTAGACAACGCGGGCATCAAACCTGGCCAAGTCGATTACATCAACGCCCACGGCACTTCCACGCCACTAAACGACCGTCAGGAAACCAAGGCGATAAAACTAGCGCTGGGTGATGACGCCTACCGGGTACCCATCAGCTCCACCAAATCCATGACCGGCCACCTGTTGGGCGCAGGCGGCGCGTTGGAAGCCGCAATCTGCGTCTTGGCCATGCGGGACGGAAAGATCCCTCCCACCATTAATCTCCAGGAACCGGATTCGGACTGCGACCTGAACTACACCCCACACATTGCCGTGGACCAAAAGGTGTCGGTGGCCATGAGCAACTCTTTCGGATTCGGCGGACACAACTCGGTGCTGGTCTTCACCGACCCAAGGGAGATCGAATGACCGGCCTCACGCCTAGTAAAGGCGGCGTCCGATAGAACAGCCGCCAGGGGAAAACGGCTCGTATCCACGGGGAGACAAGCTGGCCTGCGGCCTGGCCCATGCAGGGACGCTGATCTATGGGGTCCCCCTGGCGTTATTCCTGCTTCCCGCGCCCTTGGCTTTTGCGTTATGCCCGGCAGTCTCTTACTTCATATCCCGGCGGTTCCGCCGCCGTCAGCGTCCCTGGGGCGCGTTTCAAGCCCTCCAGGCGGCCGTCATCCAATTGGTACTGCTGGCACTGGTTCTGCTGGCGGTGACCGCGGGCCTGCCACCCCGTTTGGAATTGACATTTGGCACCGCGTGGTTCCTGTTGCTGCTATATTCCCTTTGGGGCGCAGTGGACGCGTTGATGGGGTATGATTTTCGGTATATGTTCATTGGCGATTTGGTCGAGAGGGTTTCCCAAGCCAATCTGGGCCGAATACACCGCAGCAACGCCAACAAGCAAAACGATAGACCCTAGCAAAGGTTAAATGTGGAATGCAACTGGAGCGGTTACTATAGATGAATGCCCATGACACGGTTAAAAGGTGGGACTTGTTTGATCTCCCCGCCAGCCATTCCCTCCCAGATGGCGTGCCCGGTGCGGTGGCCCAAGTATTGCTTAGAAGGGGACTGGACACCGCGGAGAAATTGAGACTGTTCTTAAACCCTCCCCAGAAGCTGCCCTACGACCCCCAACGGATGATGGGGATGGACCGGGCGGTGCCAAGGCTGTATCAGGCAGTCACCAAGGGGGAGAAAGTCGGGATATTCGGAGATTTTGACGTGGACGGCGTCACAGGCACCGCCATTTTGGGCGAAGGACTAGGTGAACTGGGCGTTCCCGTGTTGCCTTACCTGCCCAGCCGCGCGGATGAAGGGCACGGGTTGTCCAACACGGCGGTCCGATCCATGGTCGCCCAAGGGGTTAGCTTGATCATCACCGTGGACACCGGTGTAACCGCGGCGGCAGAGGTGGCCGAGGCCCGCAGGCTGGGCACCGACGTGGTGATTACCGACCACCATGTACCCCAAACGATCCTGCCGGAAGCGGTGGCGATAATCGACCCCAACCTTCCCGGCGTGACCTACCCTTTCAGGCAATTATGTGGCGCCGGTCTGGCGTTTAAACTGATGCAGGGGTTGTACGAGTTCTGCGGCCAGCCATGGAGCCCGGCGTTGCTGGAGCTGGCCGCATTGGGGACGATAGCCGACCTGGTGCCCCTGGAAGACGAGAACCGCTACCTGGTGCAACAGGGCCTGATAGAGTTGGGCCAAACCCAGCGTCCCGGATTGAACGCGTTGTACCGGCGGGCGCGGGTAGAGAATAACGCAATCGACGCGGAAACGGTGTCGTTCCAAATCTCGCCCAGGCTAAATTCAGCGGGAAGAATGGGCAGCGCCCATGACAGCTACGCCTTGCTGACCACCAAGTCCACCGAAGAAGCCGAAACGCTAGCTGACCTTCTTGAGGGGCTGAACCGCAGCCGCCGGGATGCCAGCCAGCAGGCCTATGCCACCGCCCAAGAACACATGGAGCAGAAGTATGCGGGTGGGCCTTTGCCGCCGATTCTATTCGTGGCCGGCGAGAGTATCGCTCCAGGCGTGGCCGGCCTGGTGGCAGGCAGGCTGTCCGACGTTTACCACCGGCCGGCGGTAGCCTTGTCGTTGGATGGCGACTACGCAGTAGCCAGCGGCAGGAGCATACCCCAATTCGATATAGCATCAGCCTTCGAGGCTTGCGAGGATTTGCTGGTCAAATTCGGCGGACACTCTCAGGCCGCAGGATTTACCATCCACCGTGATAAATTGCCCAGGCTTGAGGAAGCCCTGATCCTAGCCGCGGAGCGATCTTTGGGCTTGGTGGACCTCAGGCCGAGGCTGACCCTCGACGCCGAAGTGCAAATGGGCGAATTAACCGAGGAGACGTTTGGGTGGCTTTCCAAGATGGAGCCATTCGGCAAGGGCAACCCCAAGCCCCTTTTCTTGAGCAGGGGTGTCGAGGTGCTGGAATCCAGGCACATCGGCTACGATTCCCAGCATTTAAAACTGGTGGTGGGACAGGGTGAGAAAGAGATGACGGCGTTGGCCTTCAACCAGGCCGATACCTGGCCCAACGGCGCCTCCCACCTGGACCTGGTTTACACCCTATCAGCCGATTGGTGGCAGGGTGTAAAGACCATGGTGCTGAAAGTGGAGGATGTCCGGCCTGCCGGCGGGTAGGACCCGTTGTCCGTTAACTTGCGGACGGCCTAACAAATTGAGCCTTGTATACCAACAAAGGCACCGCCACCAGCATGATCAACAGGGACACGATCTGGGCTTCATTCAGCCCCACTACATATACGTTGGCCTCAACCCTCAGGAAACTCAGGAAGAACCGCCCCACTGAATACAGTGCGCCGTAGAGCACGAAAACCATACCCCTGGGACGCAACCGGTGACGCAGCGGCCATATGATGGCCAAGACCGCCAGGTCTAGGATGATCTCATACGCCACCGCCGGGTGGGACACGGCCCGGACCACTCCCGGACTGTTGGGATGCGTGTAGAAAACACCCCAGGGAAGAGTGGTTGCCCTGGCGAAGTGCTCGCCATTGATGATGTCCCCAATTCGGCCTATGGCCATGGAAATCAATATCGCCGGGGTAGCCACGTCGGCCAGATGCCCAATGCCCGGCAACGGCGCCTTATGGGGTTCGCCCGCCCACCGGAAGAACCGTTGCCAGAGGGACAGGAAACGGTCGGAATTACGAATGATGATATACAGCGAGCCGCCGGCGAACCCGCCTAAAATGGCTCCGATGACCGCGATGCCGCCCTGCCAGACCTGTATGATCCTGATTGGATCCGGCTGATAGACGGTGCCCCAAAAATCGATGATGTGCAGCACCCTGGCGCCAATGATTCCCCCTATGATGCACCAAACCGCCACCGACAGGATGGGGTCTCCTCCCATCCCTTCCCGCGTCCCCCACCGGTGCACCAGGAAAACGGAAAGGGCCACGGCAATGAACGTGAACAGACCGTGCCACGATAGCACTAGACCGCCGAAGCCTGCCAAAATAGGGTTGATACCAATGGTGATGGTAGCCAAGATTCCCGTAGCAAAGATTCCGGTCGCCAAGGTTTCCATGAAAAAGCTCACTATCTGATTATTTAAAGGCTATTGTTTCAAGTTGGACCTGGCTCCGCCTCAGCTTGCCGATTTGAGGCGGAATTCGGGCCTGTCGTATGTACAAGGTATACCCCTACTCCGTAGGGTTGCAAGGCATTTGACGCTATTCGGAACTCACGTTCGTTGGACGGCAGGCAATACATGGCTGGGCCGGAACCGGCCAACCGGAGGGGGTTTTGGAACATCCCCCGCAGCCTATTCCACAGGCCGCTCATTTCCGGAAGGGCCTGGTAGACCACCTGTTCAAAGATGTTGTGGGTGAGCCCGGCTACAGATTCTATTACGAACTCGCCCCCCGCCAGGATTTGTATCAGACGGCTGGTGACACCTCCGTCGCTATAATGGGAGGGATTCAGCGCCGAATACATGGCAGCGGTCTTTTGCGGCATGGTCCCGGCGGGACAGATCAGCGTCACGGGAATCGACGGCAAGGGAGGCAATGGAGTGATCAACTCACCCCTTCCCTCGGCCAAGGCCGTTCCTCCCGTCAGGAAAAAGGCTACGTCGGAACCAACACCTGCGGCAATGCCTGCCAGGTCCCGCGGCCCAAGGCCCAGTTCCCACATCTCATTCAGGGCAATCATCACGGCGGCGGCATCGCTGCTGCCACCGCCCAGCCCCATGCTCACCGGAATCCCCTTTTTGACGGTGATCCGGGCACGGGGAACAATCCCGCAATGGTCTGCCAGAGCGTTAGCGGCGGCCCATACCAGGTTAGCCTCGCCGTTTATATCCGGGTGGTCACATTCCACCTGCAGGCTGGAAGACGGATCGATCTCCAGGCGGTCGGCGAGGTCCACGGTTTGGAGGATGGTCCTGACTTGGTGGTAGCCATCGTTACGCCGGCCCAGCACTTCCAGTGTCAGGTTGATTTTGGCGTGGGCGGTTACTTCCAACATGTAATCAAAGAATCAACCGGCGGGCAGGCGGCGGTCATATCACTGGGCAAACCCAGAACCCCTCAGGCACTACGGAACCCCGGCCGGAGCCAAAGCGCTCCAAGCCCGATATAAGGCGGCCCACTCCGCTAGAGTCAGCGTCTCCGCCCTTCGTTTCCCATCAACTTCGGCCTGGACCAGCAAATTATCGATGACCCCGCCATCCAACGCTAATCCGTGGCCCAATGAGTTCCGCAATTGTTTTCGCGGAGCGGAAAATCCGGCCCGCACCAGTCTGAAAAACCTGCCAGTGTCGTCCACGTTCACCGCTGGAGCAGGGAGTAGGACCAATTTGACCACTGCCGAGGTTACCTTAGGCGGGGGCCGGAAGGCGGAGGGAGGAACGGCGCAAACGATGGAGGCATGAGCGTAATACTGCACCGCGACGGAGAGCATGGTCATCTTCCCCGGTGCGGCAGCCATAGACGCCGCCACTTCTTGTTGCAAGGTAAGGACCATCAAGGCGGGTTGATGATCAGCCTCCAGAAAGCGCCTCACGATGGGATTAGCGGCGTAGTAGGGCAAGTTTGCCGCCACTTTGTACTGTTGAGCGGGGAGCGCCAGCGAGGACAGATCCACATACCGGGCATCTGCTTCCAAGACTGTCAACGACGCGGGATTACCCAAACGCGCCGGCAATGTGGTTGCCAGGTGGGTATCTACCTCCACCGCCACAACTCTCCCGGCCTGATCCAGCAAGTGTCTGGTCAGGGCGCCCATCCCCGGTCCGATCTCCACCACCAAGTCTTCAGGAGTGAGTTCGGCGGCGGCGGCAATGCGGTTTAGAATGCGGCCGCTGGCCAGGAAATGCTGGCCCAACGCCTTACGACGCTCTTTTCCAGACCGCGATGCAAGTCGTGCTGCTTGTGTTGGTGCAGGCGGTGCCACAGGCGGTGTCCCCGGCGGCGTCGATCAAAGCAAGATGCTATTGGCGGAAATCAACGGCCATTGAGTGGAATGGCGGATTTACAAGATAGAGGAGTCCGGAAGAGACCGCGCACCCCCCTTTGAAAATGGCCACCGGGCGTGTCCCGGGACTCGACTCCGGCCAGGCGCTCCCACGGCACCCACAGGGTCCTGTTTACCGTTGCTTCCTTCCGGACCTGGCGGGGTTCACAGGCCTACGCCGCGTGGGACCCGGCCTTCAACATCGAAACCTTGGGATATAGACCCATTCGCCACGCCTAGGGGAGGAGTTCAACCCCGCTATAGCGGATTGCGAGTTCAGGGCACCGCTAGCTCCCCGTCTAGCACGGTCTCACCATCAATGGTAGGCCCGCGGTCCAAAGGTGTCAAACGTATCGAGCCACCCTTCGGGCGAGTTTGCATTTGATACAGGAGTGCGGGCTGCCCAAATGCCAAAGGCCCCGCGCCAATCACCCGTTGCTAGGCCAGATGTTAGAATAGTACAGCCCCGGCAGACATCCACGAGCCAGACATTCATGCACCAAATACCGGTACGTAAAGCAGTCATCCCAACCGCCGGTTTGGGCACCCGGTTTTTGCCGGTGACCAAATCATTGCCCAAGGTGCTATTGCCCATTTTGGACAAGCCAATGCTCCAGTACGTCGTGGAGGAGGCGGTCCAGGCGGGGGTTGAGCAGATCATTCTGGTGGTCTCGCCGGGAAGCGAATCCGTCGCCGGTTACTTCCAACCCGATGCGGCGTTGGAAGCACATCTGATCGATTCCGGTACGCCGGAGTTGGCGGAGATGGTCAAGCACGCCGCAAATCTGGCGGCGGTCTCGGTCGTTGTCCAGGAGCAACCATTGGGATTGGGCCATGCGGTCCTTATGGCCAAACACGCCGTCGGTAGTGAGCCGTTCGTGGTCATCCTGCCCGACGACATCATCGTTTCGATCCGAGATACCGAGTCTGGAAAAAGCTGGCCCGGCGCCACGGCCCAAATGATCGAAGTCTTCCACCGCCACGGGGGCGGCGTGGTGGCGGTGGAGCCCCTTCCCTGGGAAGTGGTCCACAATTACGGTGTTGTCGACGGCGCCCCCGTGGCGGACCGCGTCAGCAAGATTCAAGGGTTGGTGGAGAAGCCGCCCAGGGAAGATGCGCCGTCAAATCTGGCCATCGTCGGCCGGTACGTGCTGCCGCCGGATATATTCGGATGTTTGGAACGCACCCAGCCGGGCGCCAAGGGCGAGATACAGCTAACCGACGCTCTGTTGCTTTTGTTGGAAACCACCGAGCTATATTCCTATGAGTTCTGGGGCCGGAGATACGACGGCGGCACCCCATTGGGACTATTGAAGGCCGCTTTGGAGTTCGGACTGGCCAGGGAGGACACCCGCCGGGCTGTGGAAATCATGTTAAAAGAGCTGGGTTGAAAGAACCGGGTTAGGAGAGAAAGATGCGGATACTTCTCGCGATCCACATTTTGGCCGCCGTGATTTTCCTGGGCAACATCATCACCGCCGCCTTTTGGAAAGTACGAGCCGACAAGTCGGGCAATTTGGAGACAATGTCGATCACATCCCGGTCGCTACAGTTGGCCGATATAGCATTCACCATGCCCGGAGTCATCACCCTATTGGTCACCGGGGTCTGGATGGTGGGGATCACCGGATGGCAACGCTTTCAGGAGCCGTGGCTGGGCATATCTTTGGTTTTATTGATCCTTACAGCGATCATCTCCGCGGCTGGCTTGGTGCCGCTACAAAAACGCATGGTCCGTCTGTCCGGGGACCAATTGACCGCCGGCACAGCCGACCCTGCTTACCGGCGGGCCAGCCGCACCTGGGCCATGATGGGCGGAGTCGCCACCCTGCTGCCGGTGGTGATTTTGATCTTGATGGTCCTCAAGCCAGGGGTCTGACCCACGGCGTATCCAGAATTGACGGTATAGGAGCCGGATCGTGGCCTCGGAATCAGATCGCCAAATGGCTGCCCTTCGGGATACTCAAACGCGGTTGCTCCAGTTACTGGAAGGCATGGCCTATTGCCTGGATTGGAAACCAGACCCGTCGGAATGGTCCGCCCGCCAGATTATCTACCACCTGCTGGACACGCCGGCGGGGGGGCTTGCCTCCGTGGTAAAGGGCATGATCTCCGGAAACGTGACGGAGTACGACTTGTGGGCAGACATGGATAATATGACTCCGGAACGGCAGACCCATGACCTAGAAGGCGTGCTCCGGGAAATCAACGGGTTTTTCTCAACCATGGAAGAGGCGCTGGGGGCCGCGGACGGCCCAGACCTGTCGATGGTGAGGGCGGTGGTCCATAACAAGACCCGGGGAACAGATGACGAACGCACGGTGATAGAGATATTGCACAGAGGGCTATGCGGCCACTGGGCGGGCCACCTTGACCAACTGCAGGGACTGAGGGAGTCTCTGGGGGTTTAAGCCTGTTAGCGGCGCTGCCGGAGGGATACTCGTTAATCTTGGGCAGCGCGCCAGTCAGTTATCGCCGCCGATCTTGAGCAAGGTCAAAAAAGCTTCCTGGGGTATTTCCACTCTTCCCACCATTTTCAGCCGTTTTTTGCCCTCTTTCTGCTTTTCCAACAATTTCCGTTTTCGGGTGATGTCGCCGCCATAGCACTTGGCCAAAACATCCTTGCGCATCGCCCTCACGGTTTCCCTGGCAATGATCCGGCTGCCAATGGCCGCTTGCAAAGGAACTTCAAACTGCTGGCGTGGGATTGCTGTCTTCAGCCCTGCCACCACGGCGCGGCCTAGAGATTCCGCCGCTTCCCGGTGGGCGATCATAGACAGCGCTTCCACCGGCTGATGGTTGACTAAGATATCCACTTTCACTAGGGACGCCCGTTGGTACCCGGTGAATGTGTAATCCAGGGATGCGTAACCTTGGGTCCTGGACTTTAATTGGTCGAAAAAACCCGCCAGCAACTCCACCAGGGGCATGGTATATTCCATCACTACCCGTGTCGTGCCGGCTTCCCCGGCGTCTCCGCTTGCGCCTCCGGCTCCGCCTTGGATATATTCCATGCGCTTGAATTCGGTCCGGCGGGAATGCATCAATTCCATGATCGCGCCCACATGCCTTTCTGGGGCGACTATGGTGGCGTCAAGCATGGGTTCATGTATTTCCTTCACCTCGTTGGGAGAGGGCAGATTTGAAGGGTTATCGATCATAATGGTCTCGCCACTTGTCAGAACCACCTGATAACCCACTCCCGGCGCGGTGATGACCAGATCGAGGTCATATTCCCGTTCCAGCCTTTCCTGGACGATCTCCAGGTGCATCAGCCCAAGGAACCCGCACCTAAACCCAAATCCCAAGGCGGTGCTGTTCTCAGGCTCCATGGTCAACGAAGCATCGTTTAGTTGCAGCTTTTCCAGGGCAGCCCTCAGCTTGTTGTAATCTTCGCCGTCCGAAGGGTACATTCCCGCAAAAACCATGGATTTTAAAGGAACGTAGCCGGGCAGCGGTTCGGCAGCAGGCAGAGTGTTGTCGGTAAAGGTGTCTCCAACACCGCATTCGCGCAGGTCTTTAAAGCCGGTGGCAACATAGCCAACCTGTCCCGCATACAGGGTATCCACGGGCTTGGGGGACGGGTCAAAAACCCCCACTTCCATGATCTCCGCCACTCGGGATGACGACATCACCCGAATGCGCTGGTTTTTGGAGACTGAGCCGTCGGTGACCCTTATGTGCCCGATTATGCCCTTGTACGGGTTGTAAGCTGAGTCGAAAACCAGGGCGCGCAGCGGGTCTTGCAGGTTTCCTTTGGGGGCCGGGATGCGGGCTACCACCGCGTCGAGTATCTCTCTGGCGCCGGTGCCGTCCTTGGCGGAGACGAACAAGAACTCGTCTTCATTGAACCCAAATATCTGTTGCATCTGGGCCGCCACTCTCTCGGGCTCGGCTTGGGGCAAATCGATCTTGTTCACCACCGGGATCGGCTCCAAGTCGTATTGCAACGCTAAAAGAGAGTTGGCAATGGTCTGGGCTTCAACCCCCTGGGTGGCGTCCACGACCAAAAGGGCACCTTCACAGGCAGCCAGGGCCCGGGCGACTTCATAGCTGAAATCTACGTGGCCGGGGGTGTCGATGAGGTTAAGCTGGTATTCCTTCCCATCGGGCGTCCGGTGGGCCATGGTCACAGCTTTGCCTTTGATGGTGATGCCCCGCTCCCGCTCCAATTCCATCTGGTCCATGAACTGGGCCTTCATATCTTGGGGGCGGACGGTGCCGGTGATCTCTAAAAAACGGTCGGCCAGGGTTGATTTGCCGTGGTCAATGTGGGCGATGATGCAGAAATTTCGAATCGATTCAGGGTTCATCTGGATTAATGTTAACATGGCCTCCAGGCGGCTACAAGGCGATGAGAGGCGCGGAGTACCGGTTGTTATGGATAAGCAAAGGGGCGGCCCTATGGCCGCCCCTTTGCTTATTTATCGCTTCCCGGTGTCCGTTTGCCCGAGAGGCTAGATCGTAGCTTAGTAGGCTCCGTATCCCGGCACCCTGAGACAACTGGCCCAGTGATTTGGCTCCACTTCCCGCAGTTCGGGAATATTGGCGTTGCAATCGTCGATGGCGATGGGACACCGTGGATGGAACACGCAGCCGGAGGGAGGGTTCAGCGGGCTGGGCACCTCGCCGGTGAGCAGGACCCTTTCCCTTTGGGCGTCCAGCACTGGGTCGGGAATCGGCACCGCCGAGAGCAGCGCTTTGGTGTAGGGATGCAGCGGGTTGACGTAGATCTCGTTGCGATCGGCCAACTCCACCAAGTGCCCCAAGTACATCACGCCCACCCGGTCACTGATGTGGCGGACCACGGACAGATCGTGGGCTATGAAGAGGAACGTCAAGCCAAACTGCTCTTGAAGTTCTTCCAGCAGGTTGATGATCTGGGCTTGGATCGACACATCCAAAGCGGACACCGGCTCGTCAGCCACGATGAATTTGGGACTCACCGACAAGGCCCGCGCCACGCCGATGCGCTGGCGTTGTCCGCCGCTGAATTCGTGGGGGAACCGGTCGGCCATATATGGGTTCAATCCCACGTTCTGTAGCAGTTCGGCCACCCGCTCGCGGTATTCCGCCTTGTTTTCAACCAAACCGTGGACGATGAGGGGCTCCCCGATTATATTGCCGGCAGTCATCCTGGGGTTGAGTGAACTGTAAGGGTCTTGGAATATCACCTGCATTTCCCGCCGCTTGGCTCGCATTTGGCGGGTGGACAGGCTAGACAGCTCCTCTCCCTCGAAGAATATCTGCCCTTCGGTGGGTTTGTAGAGCTGCAGAATGCACCGGCCGGTGGTGGTCTTACCACAGCCGCTTTCACCGACCAATCCGAATGTCTCACCTCGTTTTACCTGGAAGCTGACCCCGTCCACCGCCTTGATTTGAGCCACGGTGCGTTGCAGGATGATGCCCGATGTCACTGGGAAGTGCATCTTCAAATCTCTGACATCCAGGATGACTTCGCTATCTGCTCCCGGGGCGTCTCCCACGGCCTGGGTATCCGGCAAGGTCGTCATAATTTACCGATCTCCGTCAATTAGATATGCCTGGTGCGGGAACCTCGCGAACACTTGATCAAAGGCAAGACCCCATCTACCACGGGCCGCCCTTTGGTTTACGTTGTGGCGCCTTGGGCGGCCAACACCGCAGCATCGCCTAACTCTTCAGACCGCCAGCAAGCCGTCAGATGTCCTTCCGTAAGGGTGGTTAGGGGAGGCGACTCAGTGGCGCACTTGTCTATGGCCCAGCGGCACCGGGCCCGGAAGGAGCATCCTTCGGGAACGTTGATCAGGTCGGGAGGCTGGCCTTCAATGGGCTCCAATTTGGCACGCCGGGGCAGGTCAAGGCGGGGCACCGAGTTCAGCAAACCGATCGTATAAGGGTGCCGAGGGTTAGCGTAAATCTCTCTGGCCGACCCTCGCTCGATGATCTTACCTGCGTACATGATGTTGACGCGGTCGGCGTATCTCGCCACCACCCCCAGGTTATGGGTGATCACTATCAGAGCCACGCCGAATTCTGTCGTCAGCGATTTCATCAATTCCAGGATTTGGGCCTGAATGGTCACGTCCAGCGCGGTTGTCGGCTCGTCGGCAATGATCAGTTTGGGATTACAACTCAGGGCCATGGCGATCATCACCCTTTGCCGCATTCCGCCGCTGAACTGGTGTGGGTATTGTTTGACCCTGCGCTCAGGGTCGGGAATCCCAACCCTCTCCAGCAGTCCCGCAGCGGCCTCCTTGGATTCTTGGTTGGTCATGCCCATGTGTAGCTGCAACGTTTCCGTCAGTTGCTTTTCGATGGTCAACACCGGATTCAACGAGGTCATTGGCTCCTGAAACACCATGGACATACTGCCGCCTCGAATACGGCGCATGTCGTCCATGTCTATTTGCAGAATGTCTTCTCCGTTGAATATGACCTCGCCTTCGATGGTCTTTCCTGGCGGGTCGGGGATCAACCGCATCAATGAAAGGGCGCTGACGCTTTTTCCACAGCCGCTCTCGCCCACCAACCCAAGCGTTTCCCCTTCTTCCAAATCATATGTGATACCATCCACGGCCTTGACAGTGCCCTCGAATGTAAAGAAATGGGTCTTTAGGCCGTTCACTTGCAGCAGCGTCGCCAATGGACCTCCTCAGTCTGGAACTTAACCGGATCCTAGACTATTCCTTGATTGACAATAAACCTTTCGCCGGGATCAACTCACGGCGCTATCCCCCCGGCATTTCACTAAACGTCCGGCATCTGCTGGTGGGGAAGGGGAGACTCGAACTCCCACGCCTTTCAGCACATGATCCTAAATCATGCTCGTCTACCAGTTCCGACACTTCCCCGATCAGGCGTT
>MUCP01000005.1 GCA_002816875.1 SAR202 cluster bacterium Io17-Chloro-G2 | reverse complement strand
TGCCGAGTGGTGCACCAGGCCGGTGGGCTGGTCTACGGGGATGGGGCCAACATGAACGCCCTGCTGGGCCGGGTAAAGCTGGGCGACTTGGGTTTCGACGTCATCCACCTAAATCTGCATAAGACGTTCAGCACCCCCCACGGCGGCGGTGGGCCCGGCTCCGGCCCGGTTTGCGTGGCGCCCTTATTGCAGCCCTTTTTGCCCACGCCGGTAGTGATAGAGGCAAATGGTGGCCCAGGCCCTTCTTTCGGCCTCTCAGCGCCGGAAAAGAGCATCGGTAAGATGAGCGGCTTCCACGGAAACTTTGGAGTGCTGGTCAGGGCCTACACCTACATCCGGACCCTTGGCGCCGCGGGCATCAAATCCATCAGCAGCAACGCCGTGTTGAACGCAAATTACCTGATGGAGGCCCTGAAAGACACCTACTATCTTCCGTACGGCCGCACCTGCATGCACGAGGCTGTGTTCTCGGCGGATTGGCAGAAGGAACGGGGCGCCAGCGGTCTGGAGGTGGCCAAACGGCTGTTGGACTACGGGTTCCACGCCCCCACCATGTATTTCCCGCTGATCGTCCACGAAGCGCTGATGATCGAGCCCACCGAGTCAGAGACAAGGGAGACCCTCGACGCATTCATCCAGGCCCTGAAAGACATTGACCGCGAGGTCACCGACACGCCAGAACTGGTTACCCATGCCCCCCACACGACCCCCGTCTCCAGGCTGGACGAAGCCCTCGCCGCACGAAGGCCCGACCTCAAGTGGAGGCCTGCGGGGTAGGGCAGTTCAGCTCATTAGGAAATCATCTCTCTTAAAGAGTGAAACCCATCTAGCTCGAATCTCTCATTTTGGGGTGGCTGCCAAAGAACCCCGGCGGACCGCCGTTCCAGCTAACTGTGCTACCCCTATCCCTCCACCGCCTGCCGCAGCGCCTCCTCGTCCACCCGGACCTCCACCCCGGCCCGCTCCTCTTGGAGTAGCATCGCCACCCTGGAGTCCCGGCCGCCCCAACCCCGGTTCATGGCTTCGGTAAGCTCTTGCAGGGCCAGATTGGCCAGCCGCATGGGGACGTCGAATTCCCGGCCCACGCCCACGGCAAGGTCTACGTCCTTTCGGGCCAGGCGCAGGGCGAAGTCCGGCGGGTCGAATTTCCCCGGCAGCAAGTGCTCGGCCAGTCCCTCGAACATCCCCCGGCGTCCCCCAGCGCCTTTCCGTACCGCCTGCCACAGGGCCAGGGGCTCCACGCCCGCCTTTACTCCCATGGTGAACACTTCAGCCAGGGCGCATTGGACCACGTACCCGGCGCAATTGTGGACCAGCTTGGCTACCGAACCAGCGCCCACCGGCCCCACGTAATACGCGGCATCTCCGATGGCATCCAGCACCGGCTTGCACCGGTCGAACACTTCTTTATCACCACCGACCCAGACGGCTAAACGGCCCGACTCGGCGCCCCCGGGACCTCCGCTCACCGGGGCGTCCAACACGTGGATGCCCCGGACGGCCGCCTCTTCGCTGATTCGGCGGATCAATCCCGGCGTGCTTGTGCTCAGGTCCAGGTACACTTTCCCTTCGGTCAACCCCTGAAATAGCCCATCCTCGCCCAAGGCCACGGCCTCCACTTCGGTGGGACCGGGCAGGGACGTGAAGACGATCTCGCTGGCTTCCGCCACCTCCCGGGGTGTGTCGGCCCAGGCTGCCCCGGCCTCCAGATGCCGGGTGGCCGACTCCCGGCGAATGTCGTGAACCGTCAATTCATTGCCACCCTGAAGCGCGTTGTAAGCCATGCTGCCGCCCATGGTGCCCAATCCGATAAAACCTACTTTCATGGAGCCTCCGTCGTTTTTCTATCCATTTGTGTTCAGGCTTCTTCTAAAGCATCCTAGACCTGAAGCCGTCCCATTATCCAAGAGCCTCCACCTCACGGCAAGGGAGGTGTTACTATTGGCGGCAGAAGGCCATTGAACGCGGCCAACCCCAAGTCTAAATACCGGGTGGGACGAGATGCTGGAACAGCAAGAAAAACTTTGGGATTACGATGCGGTGGAGCCGGGACAAGCCGGTGGCGAGACCGTTGTGCAGATCACGGCCGAAAACATCGCCGAGTACGCCACGGTCAGCCAAAACCCCGATGCTAGGTACCGAAAGGGTGCGGCACGCCAAGACATCCAGGCCAACCTGTACGCCATGCCCACGATGGTAATTACTTACGCGCCGTTGCTGCGGGAAGAGATCGCAAGGGCCAACGGGTTCGTGGCCCAAGAACAGTCCACCACCGCCCGGCGCCAAACGCCATTCGCCAAATGCGAGGCCCGCTGGTTCCACCCTGTGAAAGAAGGAGACACCATCACCGGCGCCCGCAGCGTGTTGGAAAAATACGAGCGAAGGGGCAGCAAGTTCGTCACCTTCCGGGTCCAGGCCCGAAACCAGCACGGCGACTTGGCGGCCCAGTACGACTACACCTGCATCTTTGAGTACAGCGAGGGTCAAAGAGCGGTGCCTAACGACCCGGGAACCGATGAACCCAAACCCCTGGTGGTGGCTCCGTCGCAGGGCCGGGTTCTATCTTTTGATTCCATTGAAGTGGGAGACCAGTTGGCCACCCTGGACGTAACCGAGAGCCAGGAGGTCATCCTTGCCAAAAACGACTTCCGCTTGGCGGGAACACCCAGCGTAAGCAATATCCACACCGACGAAGAGTTTGCCCGGAAGAACCTATTCGGCGGCGCGGTCAACTCGGGCCCGGCGTCCATGTCGTACTTGGACCAGATGTTGGAATTATCGTTCCCGCTGCGGTCTTTCTACCACGGCGGGCGGCTGTTAATGCGGGCCATCACGCCATTCAGGGCGGGTGACACCGTTACGTTCCAAGGTGAGATCACCGGCAAGAGAACCGAAGGAGTGGACAAAATAGTCGAATGCCGGGTCAGAGGCATCAACCAGCGGGGCGATCTGGTTAACCTTTCCGACGCCGTTTTCGTGTTACCGGAGTAGTTTGGTGTTCGCCCGATACTAGTCTTGCGGTGCCTCATCGATCACCTGTTGGAGGAGCGGGCCCAAGGGCGGCAAGTCGTTGTGGATGGTTTCCCAAATGGTAGCAAGGTTTACCCGGTCATATTCGTGAGCCACGATATTTCGAATCGCCCGCATATCCGCCCAGGGAACTTGGCCGTATTGGTTGGTGATATGTTCCGGAACTAGGCGCGCCGCTTCTCCAATGATTTCAAGGTTTCGCAAAACCGCGTCGCTGGTCCTAGCATCGGTTAGAAAACCCTCCAACGACATACCTTCAACGAATGTCTGTATCCTCCCCACCGCCTCAATCATGTGCAGAAGGCGAAATCTCCACCGGCGGGCGCTAGAGGACATTGACCTCTTCCCGATAAATGCCTTCTTTCAATTCTTCAATGACAGCGTCCCGCACCACCAGGTCAACTTCTACTCCACCTAGCAATTCCTTCAAATAGTCTTTGACATGTATGAAGTGGAAAAGGCCAAAAGGCCGCTCGAACTCCACCAACAAATCCACGTCGCTGTTGGGCCCAGCGTCACCCCGGGCCACCGAGCCGAATACACTTAAGGTTTTTACTCCCTGGTCCTTGAGCTCGGCCTTGTGGGCTACCAAAGCCTTTTTTACATCTTCCAGTCGTATTTCTCGTCCTGGCATCATTCGGCTCCAAGCTTCCGGCCCAAATCTTCGGCATCACAGGATTCCCGGTCATTCTACCATCCTGTGAGTGTGATACCCTGCTCGCCCGGAGGATGCAATACCACCAGTCACCGCGCTGAATGCTGGACCCTCATAGCCTCCTACCCAACCCGGCCATAAACCCGTTCCGGCTTCACCAACACCACCACCGCTTCTTGCTGGACCATAGCCCGGTCGTACTCCTCCCAATCTGGATGCTCCTTGTCACCGCAGGCACGAAAAACCTCCCGCAACAGCACCCTTAGCTCCTCGGCATCGGTATTCCCCGCGTCATACAGCGTGGCCTGCCCCTCCACTACCGCGAAACGCCGCCAGTCGGGAGTTACCGACAATACGGTGCATTGGGGATTGCGCCGCAGGTTTCTGACCTTTGCGGAGTTTCCCCTCACCGATACGAAAGCGGCATTGCCTTGGTAGGCGCCGCACACCACGATGCTGACCTGCCCGGCGCCGTTGCGCCGTATGGTTGTGATGACGCCAGGATGGTTGGACTCCATGAACTGCCGGACCTCTTCAAATTCCATATTATTACCTCTTATCTTCATGCTTATGTTTAAGTATATAGTGATTACTTGTGGCAACACCCGGCATCATCTAAAGTGTGGGGCAGGCTCCGCCAGAGACAACATTCCCCGATGGCTGGCCCATTTGACAGCCCTGCAAGAACGTGCGCTATGACCTATTGGCATTGGCGAAATATTACCCCAATTCTTGTGGCTGTGCTAACGGCAATCAGCCTGGGTTGTTCTCAAACTGACCCCCCCGCCACACTGGAGCCTTCACCGGTGGCCACAGAATCCCCGTTCCTCGCAACACTGGCCCCTTTGGCTACCATCGAGCCAACCTCAACCAAGCCAACCTCTATCGAAACAGCCTCATCGGGTTCCACCCTCGTACCGAACCCTACGGCTACACCTACTCCAGCACCAACAGATACAGCGGCGCCTACACCCACGAAAGCTCCCACCCAAACCCCGACGAAAGCTCCTGCAGCCACGGCAGTAGCCGCCACTGCGGCGCCACCAGCGGCAACGAAGCCGCCACCCACCAACACTCCGGTACCGAAACCTACTCCTCCCGTCGATACCGAGGCAGTGCTCAAAGAAAAGCTGCCTTGGACCCAAGACGGCTTAACCGATGACGAATCCAAGGCATTGCGATATCTAACTAGCCTGACCTCGACGGACCAAGCGCTTGGCCAAGCCGTGACCGATTACCAGTGGGTCATGGATGATATTACCAGTGACGAAAAGTGGGCATTGCAATACCTGAGCCAGCTCCACGGCAGGGAACCCGAGTTGGGAGCCTTGTTCGCCGAAAGCCCATGGGTCGCCGACGGAGTGACCGAGATTGAAAAGCGTGGCTTGCAGTACCTAACTGGGATACACCAAAATGATCCCCAGACCGGCGCGGCATTTATCAACCTGCCCTGGCTAACCGACGGCATCGTCAGTGACGAACGCTGGGCTTTGCAGTACCTGAAAGGCTTTCAAGACCAAGACTTGGCCCTGGGCAACCGAATGCTCCAGCGGCAATGGGTCACCGACGGCATAACAGCACACGAAAAGTGGTCCCTTCTCAACATCTTAGAAGTCCACGCGGCAAACTCCGAGTTGGGGGAGGCTTTAGCCAGCCTGCCCTGGACCCAAGACGACATAACAGAACACGAACAGTGGACCTTAAGAAATTTGAACGACATCCATGAGGTAAATCCTACCTTAGCCGGCCAATTGGCTTCCATGCCCTTTTTGAGCGAATCCGCCACCAGTCTCGATGTCGATACCCTGAACTCCATCGACAATCTACGGGTGAACCACCCGGAGATACTGGATCAATTGTTGGAGCAAGACTGGTATCTAGACGGCATGGACGATCAGGAAGCCGCCCTGGTCATGATGGTGGGCGCCAGCGGCAGCACGGTTTTAGGGCCCGACGATCTCCGGGGGTTCTTGGTCAAGCACCATGCCGATTCCAGAAGCGTGGCGCTTCCTTTGTCCGGGGAGGTGGAGCTGATATTCGTCCAATCGGCCCCGAATAAACTGAACGACGACATAGTGGACCAAGTGGAAGACGCCATTCGGCTCCTGGAAGAATTCATGTCCATCCCCTTCCCCGTGGCGGAGGTGGTGCTGCTCATGGCAACACCCGGAGAGTTAAGCCAGGATTTCGACGTGGCCGGACTTAATTTTGGCACCCACATTGTGGTGGACCCCTCCTTGGCCCGCCAGGGAGACAACAACCGGGTCCTCAACCACGAAGTGGCCCACTACTATTGGGGCACCCAGGAAGCGCCTCTTTGGTTTTACGAGGGAGCTTCCGATTTTCTCTCCAGCTACATTCGGGACCGACTTTACGATGACACCCTGGCCGACCAGCTCCAATTCGTGGATATCCGAGAACTTCGGTACTGCAAAGGCATGGGCATGAACACCGTCCAGAAATTGATCGACGATCTGAACCGTCAAGGTTACTCGCGACATTCGGCGATGCCCTACTTTTTCTGCAACTACAGTACCGGGCACTACTTGTTGCTCAATCTGTTCGCCGACCTGGGTTCCGACGCGGTACGGACCGCCATGGCCGGAATTTACCAAACCGCCCTCTCCGAAGGCAGGCCGGCCAGCGAAGCAGAGATATATTTGGCATTCCTGCGCCAGACCACATCCGAGAGTTCCGAGGATTATAAAACTACTTACCTCACTATCCACGGCGGCGATTTACCTGAATCCTAAGAAGTAGCTCCTATCCCCAAGTGGGAGGATTTTGCGAATCGGGTTAGAATAGCCTGCATGGAGTTAAGAGAGCTGGGCAAAACCGGCGTCATGGTCCCCGAGATAGGCCTGGGGACGTGGAAATACAGCGGCGGCGTGGCGCCCCTGCTCCGGGGAATCGGCCTTGGAGCACGGTTCATCGACACTGCGGAAATGTACCGCACTGAAGACGTGGTGGGCCAGGCATTGAAGGGGTTGCGAGACTCAGTGTTCCTGGCCACCAAGGTATCGGGCAGCCACCTCCGGCACGGCCAGATACTGCGAGCAGTTGAGGCCAGCCTGCGCCTTCTGCAAGTGGACCGCATTGACCTTTACCAAGTTCATTGGCCCAACCGCGGCGTGCCCATCGGGGAAACCATGTCTGCCATGGAGTCCTTGGTCAACGAAGGTATGGTGAATCATATCGGCGTGAGCAACTTCGACCGGCGCGAGTTGCAAGAAGCCCAGGGGGCCATGACCAATCACCCCATCGTATCCAACCAGGTCTTGTATAGCCTCAAAGACCGGGATATCGAACGGGACCTTTTACCCTATTGCCAGGAACAGTCCATCACTGTCATCGCCTATACCCCCTTGGCCGACGGTTCCCTGGCCAACAAGCCCCGTCTCCTCGGCAAGCTGGATAAGGGGACCGCCACCCTTCAGGAGGTGGCCGTAGAGGCGGGAAAGACCATGGCTCAAGTGGCTTTAAACTGGTGCACCTCTCATGCCGGAGTCATCGCAATCCCCAAGTCCAACAGCCTGGCCAGGACGGAAGAAAACTGCGGCGCTTCAAGCTGGCGTTTGTCGCCTGGCCAGCTATCCCGTCTGGATTCTTCCTTTGGCCGCTGACCCATCCGCCTTCAATTTGACAAAGATGCGCGCCGGGCTGTACGGTCGAGAAACCGCTAGATTATTACGGTTGAGCATCGCGGCTGAGCATGTAGGCCGTTTCTCTAGCTAGGAGACACCTATGACTCATATGAACGGAGCCCGCGGGAACGGCGCCTCAACGCCGGCCATAACGGTCAACGGTCTTTGGAAGGTATTCGGCAAGCGTGGTGAGAAGGCCTTGGCGCCGGAATATCAGGGCATCCCCAGGGCCGAGATCCAAGACGCGTTGGACTGCGTGGTAGCTCTTCGAGATGTCTCCTTTCAAGTGGCCGAGGGCGAGACCTTTGTGGTCATGGGCCTATCCGGCAGCGGGAAATCCACCCTGGTCAGATGTATCATCAGGCTCATCGAGCCGACCGCGGGCGAGATATTGATCGACGGCCAAGACGTTTTGCAATTCGATGACAAGACGGTGAACGAGTTTCGCAGGAACCAGGTCGCCATGGTCTTTCAGCACTACGGGTTGTTGCCTCACCGGTCTGTCATAGAAAACGCCGCCTACGGCCTGGAGGTGCGCGGAGTGGAGCAATCGGAACGGCTGGACCGGGCCGCCGCGATGCTTGAGAAAGTCGGACTATCCGGCCGTGAATACGCCGCGCCCAGGGAGTTAAGCGGGGGGATGCAGCAGCGTGTGGGGCTGGCGAGGGCCCTGACCGTGGACCCCGCCATTCTGCTGATGGACGAGCCCTTCAGCGGATTGGACCCTCTCATCCGCGCCCAAATGCGGGAGGAACTGGCGGAACTGCAAAGCGAGATGAAAAAGACCATCGTCTTTATCACCCACGACCTGGATGAGGCGATAACGGTGGGCGGCCGGATTGCAATCATGCGGGACGGAGAGATAATCCAGCTAGGCACTCCAGAGGAGATCGTTGATAGCCCCACGGATGAATTCGTGCAGGAATTCACCCGGGGAATCTCCAAAACCCGTGTGTTGCCCATCAGCAGGATCATGGAGCCGCCGTGCTGTGTGGCATCCCAAGACGACTCTCCAAAATCCGTGATGCAGACCATGTCGATGTCCAACCATTCCTATGTGTTCATAACCGATGAAAACCAAGAATGTGTGGGCATCGCCACCAAAGAGCAGATTGCCTCATGCGGGGCAGACCAACAAGATTCCCTGGAAAATATAGATGCCCACCAGCCCCAGGCGATTCCGGCGGATACTTCCATTGAGAAAGCCCTTCCCCTGATCATAGGACACGACTTCCCTATCCCCGTCACCAACGATCAAGGCGAGTTGCTGGGTATGGCTTCTCAAAGCGCCATTTTGGAAGTGATAGCGCAAAGCGCCAAAGACAACGCCCAGCCGGTGGAACCGGCGCCGGCAAGCGCCTAAACCCGCCCCCTATCCCCCACAGTTTTCCTTCATATATCCTTGCCTAGGTCTTCGCCTATCTCTTCAATGAATATGTCCCTTACCCAAAGGAGTTCCAACATGCGATTCCCCACCCGCAACGACGCCATCTCGGAGACCAGTCTCCACCAAATCTCGCCTGTCATGATGAGGTTCAAAGGTGCTTTCCTGCTATTGGCGGGCATGGGATTGGCCATTCTGGTCTCATTCCTGGTTCACAGATTCCACGTCCCCGGCGCATTGGACTTCCCGGTGGATATCGGCAACCCGTTGACCGATAGCATCGACGGGGCCGTTGAATGGCTGGTGATCAATCTGGCCTGGTTTTTCGACGCCATCAGCGACAACCTAAAGATCGCCCTGGGAAAATTGAGGGACTTTCTGGTATGGGTCCCCTGGCCTGTCATGGTGGCCACCGTGTTGATGGTGGGTTGGAAGGTTGCCACCTTCAAGATCGGACTTGCGTCCGCGGTGGCGTTGGCCTTGATAGGTGCGGTAGACCTCTGGGAAGCGGCTATGGTGACCGTGGCCATCATGCTGGTGTCAGTGGCGATATCGGTTATCATCGGCCTTTCCATCGGCGTCCTGGCCTCTAAGAGCGACTGGGTGGACGCCGGCATCCGGCCCATTTTAGACGGGATGCAAACTATGCCGGCGTTCGTCTACCTGGTGCCGGGGATCATGTTTTTCGGGCTGGGCAATGTGCCGGCGGTGATCGCCACGGTGTTATATTCCATACCTCCGTGCATCCGGTTAACCAACCTGGGCATCCGCCAGGTCGACCCCTCCGTGGTGGAAGCAGGCCGCGCCTTTGGGTCCAGCCGTATCCAATTGCTCACCAAGGTTCAAATACCCTTGGCAGTACCCACGATCATGGCTGGGATCAACCAGACGGTGATGCTGGCCCTGGCCATGGCCACCATCGCAGCCATGGTGGGCGCCGGTGGTCTGGGCCTAGAAGTGCTGCGGGCCATGGGCCAGTTGGAGCAGGGTGACGCATTTGTGGCTGGGGTGGCCATCGTCATCCTGGCCATCATAGTAGACCGCATATCCCAGGGGTACATCACCTCCCGGCGCAGGTCGACCGAATAGCCGGATATTGTGGATCGAGGCAAACCAAGCTAGATAAAGAGAAGGACTGCCAACAAAAGCAGTCCTTCTTTTTGACTTACGTAGATATTATGCTTCTTACGGGGATGCCACCGCGGCCAGAGAAGCCTTGACGTTGGCTTCAACGTCGTCGGGCACCCACTCGGTCCATGCTTCGCTGTTCTTCAGGAAATAGATCCCGGTGGCTTCGAACGGGTCATCAAAATCGTCCTTGTTCTCCGAATACCAACCTTCGGCCATCAACTGGTTCACGCCGTTCCAGTCCCAATTCCTGAGGAAAGCTATGACCTCCGGCGCCTCCGCGATCAGGTCTGTGTTGACCGCGATCAAAACCTCGGCCGGCGGGAATGCGCAACCCTCTCCAGGGTTGGCGCAGCCATCCGCGGCAGGCTCTTCCAACAGGGTGAGGTCCAGTTCATTGGAAGGCTTGGTAGGACCCCACAGGTACCCCAGCCAAGGGTCGCCCTTCAGGTACGCGCCTTCAAGGGATGCGAACAGCCCGGCCTGGGTGCCCGGGTCCCGCAGTTCTACAACGTCTTCAAGCCCGTAGGACGCAATCTGCTCTTCGTTCACCGCCCGGCAAGACCAGCCGGCGATGCAGCCTATCAACACGGCTTTTCCACCGCTGTCGGGCTCAACCCACAGATCCTTGAACTCTGCAATGTCGCTCACGGAGACCAGGCCCGGATTTCGTTCCACCATGTACGTGGGGACCACAAAGGTGCTCTGCCAGTTGTCCTCCAGGCTCTTACCGGCGGCGACCACCTGGCCATCTTTCAGTGCCTTGGACCATATCGCTTCCTGGTTGGGCAACCAGATCTCCATGGTGATGTCTATGTCATGGGCGATCAGACCCTGGAACAGGGGCACGGTTGAACCATCGATGGCTTCGGTGGGATAACCATAGCCGTTCTCAACGATGTAGCGCGCCACTCCGTTTTGCACCTGGGCGCTGGTCCAGTCCAAGCCGGCAAAAACTAGGGTGTCTTTAGGGGCCGGCGTGGGCTCGACCACGACCTCTTTGATCACCTCTTTAACGACTTCTTTCTCTACGATGACCTCTTTGACGACCTCGACGGGTACCTCGACGGGTACTTCTTTGACCACCTCGACGATCTTGTCAACGGGTACTTCTTTGATGACCTCTTTTTCAACGATCTTTTCTACTGGGACTTCTTTGATGACTTCGGTGGTGGTGCCGCATGCCGCAAGCGCCGCCATCATAATTGCGGCGAAGAATAATAACACGCCCGTCTTCATCGCCTTTCTTTGCTTCAACATTGGTAATCCTCCGAGTCCTAAGTTTTGAACACCAAGTGCCAATTCTCCCCCGAGGGAGCTGAATCCACTGCTATTGGCCTTAATCTTCGCCACACAGCGTATCTGTTATGGCCCAAACCACCCTATACCAAACATCCTGCAGCGTCAAATCCAGTTAAGTGTCACCTAGCCACTGGCCGGCCACCGCCCCGGTTATCTCCCCCCATTGCCAGCGCAGGCAATAGAGCCGCTATCGCCACGGCGGCGGCCACGCGTAAAAATTTGTGGAACAAAGCAAGGCCGGCCTGGTTCAGCCCCTCTTGATAATCCGATACCCGGCTTAGAAATACCTCCGTTCCTTCTCCGGGTACTGGCAATGGTAGCTGGAGTTGGGCCGTGAGGATTTGAAACTGGTCCACGCCCCAGGCGGACAGTGCCGTCAGACCCAGGGTCATGCCCATCATCCGGGACACAACTACCAACGCCGCAGCCGTGCTTCGGTATTCTTCCGAAGCCGATTCCAACGCTTTGGCCGTTAATGGCGCAATGACCAGGCCGAAGCCAAACCCGGCCAGGGCCAGATTCCAGGTCAATTCCGGGTCTTTTACGCCCAGGTCCCAGCCGCTGACCAGCCATAGCCCCACGGCAATCAAGCACAACCCGGCCACGATTACACTGCGGCCGCCAAATCTCCGTAGAACCAAGCCTCCGATGATGGCCCCCGCAGGGATCGCTGCGGTCAACCGTAGCAGCCAAAACGCACCAGCTATTGGCGTTTTGCCCATCACCGTACCGGCCATCAACGGGATCGTCACCATGGCGATGATGAGGGATACGCCCACCAACAGCTGGACACCGTTGGTGGCGATGAAAGCCCGGGACCGGAAAAGAGCTGGAGGCAACAACGGTTGCTCCCGCCTCCGCTCCACCATCACCAGCACGGCGGCCAGGCCCAACCCCAGCAGCACTAACGCGATGGGCAGAGGGGACGACAGGGCGAACAAGCTTCCCCTGGATAAGCCCAGGGAAAGCACCGTTAACGTTGCAATGAGCAACGCCCCGCCGGCGTAGTCCACCTTGTCATCTCCCCGGGCGGATTCGAGGCTGACGCGCCCTGGCAACCATGTCAGAGCAAGGAAAACCACCGCGCTCTGGGGCAGGTTCAACCAAAATATTCCACGCCAGTTCCAGAACTCCACGATCGCCCCGCCATAGGCCGGTCCCAGCATGGAGCCCGCCTCGGCCGCCGCGCCGACCACACCCAGGGCCCATCCCCGGCGGTGGATGGGCAAGGCGCTTGCGGCGATGGCCATCCCTATAGGCACGGTAGCGCCACCGCCAACCGCCTGTAAAACCCTGGCCGCCACCATCCATTCCAGATTGGTAGCCACCGCCACCAGTGCGCTTCCCAGGCAAAAGACCACCAAAGCAAACCGGTACACCAGGCTGTAGCCATACACATCGGCCAACCGGCCAACCAACGGCATAGCCACCGTATAGCCCAACAGATAGGCGGTGACGACCCACGTCACCTGGTCCAACCGGGAAAAGGGGATCTTCAGGTCCAACATGACGCTGGGAAGAGCCGTGACCACCACCGTCTGGTCCAACGCGGTGATGAACACCCCTAAGCCTACGATGGAAAGAACAACCGGGGCGCGAATATTGGAAGACTCGGAACGAGTGGCGCCGGGCGTCATACCACTACACCCTACTCGTAAGCCTTACTCGGGGAGTTCTATGGCGACGGGAAGATCAAAATCGCCCAGTGTCAGCAAACGTTCGGAATCGAAAAGGTCGGTGCTCAAGACCTGCCCCGTTATCAGCACCTGATGCACCAGGCCTTCGGGCATCTCCACCCAGAGGTCCACCGACACATCAAATCCCTTGCCCGCCCCAGGCACCAATCCCCCCAATCCTTCGGACTTGATCGACCCATGGACGCGGTGGGTTTCCACCCCAGCCACGGCTTCAGTCCCAACCAGCTCCGGCTCAAGCAGGATCACGGCGTGGACTATCTCAGCCAGGGTGACTCCCAACTGGGAGAAGTCCACCGGCAAGACCGATTGGGGGACCACTCGCCACCGGCCGGTGAAGAAATCCGTCATCCGCACTTCATCGCCAACGCTAACCACCGTGATTTCGATAAATGCTTGGGGTGCCGCCGACCGGGCTTCAACCACCAGCCGGTATCTGTCTGGAATGGCCACGACGCCCGAGGCCCTGGTCATCTCCACCCCGGGAAACAAGGTTGTGCTCCCCTTCCTATGGTCCAAAAGGAAGGCGGCGGTCCGCAGTTCCGCCACGCGGCCGGCCGCACGCTGGAGGACCGCCTCGGCATCCAATGGGGGCTCAGGTGTGTCGGTGGGGGCCGGCGTGTCCGGCTGGACCGGCGTGCCAGATGGCGCGATGGCGGCGCATCCGGCGGCTGATGCCACACCTATGAGCAGAACCATCAACCAGATGCGGTATAGCCGTGGCATCCCACTTCCACAAGCCATTCGGCAGGCTTTAATTCCACGACCAGAACGCCAGGTTCCCCTGGGCCAACTCCTTGGGTGGAGCCCCGCCAGCGGCGTCCAAGATATATACCCTATCACCCCTGGGGGTCTCGCCATTTCGCCTGCCAAACGTCTCCGTCTGGGTCCCGGCGACCACCAGCCTGGCGCCGTCTGGAGACCAAGGAGAGTGCGAGTACGCGTATTGGTCGAAGAAGGTTAACATGGTTAGGGCGTCGGCCGATGGCTGGTAGGTGAACAACTCCCGAACGTCCGCCCCGTCTACGGCCGAGGTCTTCCACTGGAAAGCCCGTTGTTCCGCCTGCAACCGCACCCACGCGATTTTGTCTCCTTGTGGTGACCAGAAAAAAGCAACGATCGCTTCGTCCAGCAAGGTTTGAACCTTTCCCCCATCAGCCGAAACCACCCGCAACCGGTCAAACACCGGCGAGCTAGCATTCTGCCTATCCACGACGGCTAGGTCGCCTCCCTCAGGCGACCAAGCGAAGGCAGCCGGAGGGACAACCTCCAAGATAACCCTCGCCGAATCCATTCTTCCGGTTTCCGCGATAAACAACGCCGAATTTTGGCCATCAAGTGAGATATAGGCCATTTGGTCTCCGCTAGGGGATAATGCCGGAACACGAAATCCCTGTCCCACTTCCGCCAAATCGGCAGATCCCACGGCAACGGGATTCTCTGCCAGCTTGAGGTCATCTCCCGTGTGGAGCAGGAGTTTTTCTCCCCCAGCCCCCCAATGGAAATACAAAGGAGCGCCGGTTTCAACCACCAAGGCTGAATCCGGGGCCTGGGTGTCCGCCACCAGAAGGGCGAAGGCCTGAGGAGTTGAGGCTAAAAAGGCTAACTGCCTACTATCCGGCGACCAGTACAGGTAGTGGGGCGCGCCCTGCGCCACCAAAGAAGGGACCTCATTGCGGTACACCGTGCGGCCGCCGCCACCGGCAGCACCCATCACTTCCACAGTAACCACCGGACCAAGTCCCGTAGTCTCCACTCGGGATGCCGCTAACTTCATTCCGTCGGGCGACCAGGTAGGCCAGTAGTAGAAATTATTAAAATCCACCGGCTGGGCCATGACCCGCCCTTGAGGGCCATCCTGTACCTGGGAACCGCCTGTCAAGTTGATTAGGTTCCCCCCGTCCGGGTCAATGACAAATAGGTCGCCCGCCGCGCTCACATATGCTATCCGGTCTACCATGACCTCCACAGGGATGGGAGAATCGCTAGATTCAGGACCACCGGCGTCGCTTTCACGCGTACTTTCATCCGTCCCTTCAGCGACAATCGGAGGGCCTTGGCCGCATGCCGTCAAGCCCGCGGCCAAGACCAGCGGGGCGAGCGTACGCAACAAACTTCGTGCCACCCTCGCCTCTATCAATTTCATCCCTCGCTCGCTACCTTGTCGCCCGACAGCCAGGTTTGCGAAGGATACCATCGCCGTGAGGCATGAGCAACGCACGGACTCGCCCCAGTGGAAAACAATACAAAAGCAACGCATTTCCGTTGATAACCATGGCCATCTTTTGAGTACCGCTCTCCTGTTATGGACAGCCACAGCCGAAGCTTGGACTATTCCGGCAGCATTTTTTGCCGCCCGTTCCAGTATGCACCCCACTACATCTTTACAACGGTCATCTCCCAGTGGTTATCAACCTCAACCTCCGGTGTGTCCATGCTAAAATACTCCAAATCTATAGCAGCCTGATATTTGACCCGCGACCAGTTATCCCCAATGGCCACGCGTTTATGATTACTGTTAAACTTAAAATCAAATGATAGATTCAGCTAGATTGAATATTAACGCTGGTAACGGCGGAAAGGGATGCGCTAGTTTCTACCGATCCAAATATCTGCCCAAGGGTGGACCCGATGGAGGAGATGGAGGAAACGGGGGCAATTCCTATATCTGCGGGGACCCTTCGTTAAATACTCTGTTGCACATAAAATACAACAGTACGGTATATGTGGATTCAGGGGCCCACGGCAAGGGGAAGAATCAAAGAGGGAGAAATGGGACAGATTCGGTGATCAAGGTCCCTATTGGAACCGAGGTATGGGAACGGGTGGACCGGAATAACCGGCAGTTTGTCGCTGATGTGGTTGATGATACTCCAATCCTGGTGGCTCATGGTGGTGCAGGGGGCATGGGTAACGCCAGGTTTGTCACATCAACGAATCAAGAACCCCTTCTAGCTGAGCGTGGAGAGACAGGTGAGAAGGTAGTCCTATTCCTAGAGCTAAAGTTGTTGGCAGACGTTGGTCTCCTGGCCAGGCCAAATGCGGGCAAGTCAACATTGATCTCCAGGTGTACCGCAGCGAAACCTAAGGTGGCGGACTATCCGTTTACCACGGTGGACCCTATATTGGGGGTCGTTCCCCATAGGGACAAGGACTTTGTGATGATGGAAGTCCCTGGTCTCTTGGAAGGCGCGCACCGCGGTGTCGGGTTGGGCCAGGAATTCTTGCGTCATGCCGAGCGGGCGCGGGTATATGTCCATCTGTTAGACGGCAGCAGCGAAGACCCGGTCGCCGATTACCACATGCTGAATAAGGAACTGGAACAATTCAATCAAGCATTGCTGACCAAGCCACAAATAATCGCCGTCAACAAGCTCGACATCACTGAAGTCAGAGAAGACCAAGATGGCCTGGCGGCTGGGCTTGCAACCGCGTCGAAAGAATGGGGATGGGGTAGGGAAACGCCGTTGGTGTTTATGTCAGCAGTAACCGGAGAGGGGGTTGATACTTTGCTCTCCAAGATCATAGGCCTGTTGGAAGAGTTACCCAGGGATCTGCCTGAGGACGAGGCGGTGACTCCCCCAGCTGTTGTAAGGCAGCGGACGCACCTGCCGAACAGGGTCTGGATAGAAGATGGCGTGTACGTCGTCCAGTCGGAAGCATTGGAAAGGCTGGCCGCGTTAGCCGATACCAGGGATAATCGAGTCGTTATCCAACTGTGGCGGGAAATGGAGCGCCGTGGTTTGGCGCGGCAACTGGTGGACGCAGGTATCGAGGCGGGCGACACCATCAGAATCGGCAAGGTGGAAGTGGAGTGGTTCTGACGTGGGCGCCAGTGGGGTGATCGGTGTTTTTGGCGGTACCTTCAACCCGATACACCACGGCCATCTGGAACTGGCGCAAGCGGCCCTGAATCAGTTAGGCCTGGACAGGATCATATTCATCCCCGCCGGCCAGCCGTGGCTGAAAGCGGGGACCCCCCTCGCTCCCGCGTGCCACCGTCTGGCCATGGTACGGTTGGCGGTGGAAGGCAACCCGGCGTTCACCGTCTCGGCTATGGAGATTGCCCGCCCGGGACCCACATATACGGTTGACACGCTGGAATCCCTTCACGAGAAATTGGGGGAGAATGAGCGTCTGCAGTTCCTCGTGGGCGCCGACGTACTCGGCGATTTTCACCGGTGGAAAGACCCCGAAAGGATACTCCAACTATGCCGTCTAGCGGTATTCAGAAGAGTGAATGTAGACGAATCGAAAATAAAAGAATTCCTATATCGGTTCCCCAACAGCAGCGGAAAAGTGGACGTGGTGGATGGGGACCTTCCGGATGTTAGCGGGACCTTGATCCGCGAAGGGGTGGCAAAAGGCGAACCCCTCACCGGCAAGGTCACCGGCCCCGTGGAGGAATACATCAACCGGTATGGGCTCTACCGGCTGAACGCGGCGGGATGAAGATTCAGGAGTAGCTGGGACTAAGCGCTCCGCGAAGGCAAACTGGTTCAGGGTTCGGGCATAGGTGATAACGGTGAGCAGTGTGCTGGAAAGGCTGTTGGAACTGGCGGTGGAAAGCGGCGCTTTGAAGTATGGCGACTTTACGTTGACATCCGGCAAGAAAAGCTCCTATTACTTCGACGGACGCCTGTTAAGCCTGGACCCGGAAGGGGCGCACCTAATTTCCCAGGCGGCGCTGCCTGTTATTCGTAAAGCGGGAGCCACGGCTGTTGGAGGCCCCACCTTGGGGGCCGACCCCATTGTGGCCTCCATTGCCCTTACGGGCTATCTGGCCGGTGAGAGGGTCCCGGCATTCATCGTGAGAAAAGAGGCCAAAGATCATGGGACGGGACAGGCCATCGAGGGGGCTCTTGCCCCCGGCAGCAAGGTGGCCATCATCGACGACACTTGCACCACCGGCGGATCGTTGTTTCACGCCATTGAAGCGGCGGAGGCGGCTGGATGCACCGTGGTTACGGTTTTGGCCGTGTTGGACCGTAGGGAAGGCGGCTCGGATGCAATCAGAGAGAAGGGGTACGAATTCGTGTCTCTGCTGGAAGCGACGCCCCAGGGGACGATCACCGTTGCCGGCCGGCCTTAAGCTCCCGGCCCGAACAATCGGGAGAACCCGGTAATCTCAGCCCAGCCTACTGCCGGGGCCTCTAACTCCAGCCGGGTCCCTTCTAAAGCAAAGGCCTTGCGCACGTATCCCAACCCAACGACGTGTCCGTTATCTCTGCCGCCAGGTATGGAGCCCAGAGAGGTTACCCGGCCGATGACCCGCCCATCTTGGACGAGCCCAGACCCTGCCATCGGCGTGGACTCAGCTGAAAAGCGCAGCGTCATCAGGTGCTTCTGGACCTTTTGGTAAGTATCCAGCCGGGCAATTACCTCCTGGCCGATGTAGCAGCCCTTAGCGAAATCGATGGAACCGATCAGGCCGGCTTCCAGGGGATTGTAGGGTTCACCCATCTCGGCGCCGTAGGCTGGGACCGCATTTTCCACTCGAACGGTCTCGTAGGCTTCGGTTCCCATGGGAGTGACGCCGGTCTCCATCAAGTGGGTCCACAGTTCGGGAGCGTCCTGGTTTGAAAGCAACAGGGCGAATCCAGGCAGGGGTCCAAAGGGTTTGTCGATCACCTGAACGGCTACTCCAGCAATCTTGGCAGGCATCGCACCGTAAGGGCTAAGGCTTGCCAGGTCCACGCTGCCGGTCTGTTCCAGCCATTGACGGCTGTGGGGCCCCAACAGGTGCAGCATGGCGTAGCGGGTGGTGTGGTCTTCCACCTCCAGGTCTTCCATGATGGTGTATTTATCCAGCCATTCGATTAGGGCCTGTTGGAGTTCAGGGCTGGTTATCATCAGGGTGTGGTCGCCCATGTTGACCACTTGGATCAGGTCAAGGATGCGGCCCGAGTCGGTGGTCAAGATCGTTGGCGCACCCTGGCCCGAAGCAAGCTCATCGACCTTGTTGGTGGACAGGCGGTTCAGCAGGTCGAGGGCGTCCTCTCCTATGGCGTGGAGGCGGCCCACATAGGATATATCGTGGACGGCAACCCCGGCGGTGGCGCCCAAGTATTCGTTGGCTGCCGTGCTGATGGTTACGGGCAATTCCCAGCCAAACCTTTCCCGCATCGTTATATCGGCGTCACCGGTGAACTGGTATAAGGCAGAACGCTGAAGAGCCATGATATCCTCTCAAACCAAAAGCGCCGCCAAGCAATGATGCGGCGGCGCTGAATCTGGCCGAATGTTACGGCGTTAAGTGCTGGCTAGACGCTAAATGACGTGCCGCACCCGCAGGATTTCTTGGCGTTGGGGTTGACGAAGACGAAGCCTTTGCCGTTGAGTCCGTCCGAGAACTCTAACTCGGTGCCTACGAGGAAGATGTAGCTTTTCTTGTCTACCATCACCTTTACGCCGAATTGCTCTACGATCTTGTCGCTATCCCGTTCCTCGCTGGTGATAGAAAGATCATAGGTCAGCCCGGAGCATCCGCCGCCTTTGACCGCGACGCGCACGCCTACGTTGTCTTCCATACCGTCTTTCTTGGCGAAATATTTAATCTTGTCGGCGGCCAATTCGCTGATCTTTACGCCCAGTTCCACGCCGTCTTGTGTGATCGCCATGGTGTCCTCCTCGGGAAAACCAACGGGCAAATGCATTGCCCAGTAATGTTTGACCATTTCATTTTACGGGTGCGGGTAGTGGCAGTCAAGGAGATACGGCTCGCCATTATCGGGGGCATGGTATTTGTTAGAGATGTCTATGCGAGAATAGCCAGCAGACCTTCCACGTCTAGATGGCGGTCCAATCCTTTTGCGAACTCTGTTATTTTGGCCAGGTTTCGAGGATGGGCAGCGCTGGCCAACGGAGCCAGTACTTCGACGGTGTCCGCGGTGGTGCTGGAAACCACCATCAATGGTACGTCCCTCTCCAGTGCCTCGGTTTTGATGTATTCCGTGGGTTCGCCACCCCCGGTCAACACCAGACACCTGGTGCCCGCCAAAAGGCAGGCCATTTGTATGTCGGGCCTTTGGGAACGGACTATGACCGCTTGGTGATCGTAGCGGCCGTAGTATTCGGGGCCGGAGTCCATGATGTTGCCGCCAATGAGAAACTGCTCCACCGGCGCATCTAAGGCCGAGGGGTTCACGGGTTCTTGCACCCAGCGAGCGCCCAGGGTCTCGGCCATCTGCCTCACCGTGGGTGACTGGAGGACCCGCGATTCGGGAATCAGGCCGGTTACCGGCATCCCCAGAGAGCGAAGTTCGGCCAGCACCCCGTTGTTGGCCTGGTCCACCCGATGCTTGGTGACGCGGGTCAGGACTATCCCGCCAAGATTGGAGCCAAAGGGTTCCACCGTCTGCGTTATCTCAGCGGTGGTGAGTCCGGTGGAGTGCCGGAAGAGGACGATGACCTTGGCGCCGGCGGTCTCCGCCGACCGGGCGGCTGCCGAGGGGCTCAACCCCGAATCAGCCGCCAAATCAGGACCATCCAGGATGATGCCCGTGGCGGCCCGCCGCAAAGACTCAGTGGCGGATCGAATAGATTGACCTACGGCTTCTGTCAGATTGGAAGACGTGCCGGAATCAGGGGGCAGCGGCTGGGTTGGCGGTGGGGCAGGCCAGCGGTTTGGGGCCAACAAGGCTTGTTGCATGAACTCCAGGTTGGGATCTTCTGCGCCAGGTTCTTTACCAGTAGAGAAAGGTTTGTAGTAGGCCCCGGGCGTTGTAGATTGGGCTAGTTTAACCAGCAAAGCGGCAGCCAACGTGGTCTTGCCCGCTGCGGGCTGTTGGGAAAGGATTTGAAGTAGGCCCAACGTGACCCTCTAAGAGCCCCTTTATCTGAAGATAGGTGTTGCTTAGGGAGTGCCGGTACGGAAGATCACGCCGCCATTTTTATTCCACCACGTCCCGGGGCCCGGTGTTCTCTGGGTCAAAACCCTCGGGAAAGAGGGTGGTTGAATCATATTTGGCGAAGGCCATATCAGAGCGGTGCAGGCTGGCGCCGGCGAAGTTGGCGCTCCGCATATCAGCCGCGATCCACATGGAGTCTCTGATCATCGCTAGGCTGAAATCCGCTCCGTCCAACGAGGTCCGGCTTAGATCGGCTCCGTTCATGTTGGCCGATCTGAGGGATGCTTGGTTAAGGTTGGCGTTTCTCAGGTCTGCCTCGATCATGGTTGCCTGGCCCAGGTCAGCCCCCGAAAGGTCGGCATTGATGATGGAAGCCCGCACCAGCCGGGACCAGCGGAAAATGGCCTCTCGCAGGTCGGCGCGGTTCAGATCGGCCCAATAAAGATTGGTGTTGGTAAAGTCGGCTCTGAATCCGGCGGCTCCGGCGATTGAGACGCCCGCCATATCGGCGTTGGTAAAATCGGCTTCCGTGAGGTCGCCGCCAGCCAGGTTGGCCTTGGATAGTTTCGCGCCGGTTAGGTTGGCCCCCTTTAGGTTGACGTCTTTGATCCTCGCGCCGCGTAGATCTATTCCGGAAAGATCTGCCCCCTCTAAATCAAGCACGGTTTCGGGGTGAATCTCCAGCCACTGGGCCAGAGCGTCCAACCCTTCCAAAACAACCGATAGATGCTCGCGGTTAGCCACGATAAAACTCCCTGTGGTACTACCCGTAAACCCCCGGTGTCATTACAGGAGACGCAGCCCTGGAATCGGTTTCCCGGGCTGCTTCATGAAGATCGCCACCGTACGCATACGGATAACTAACGGTTAGCTATGGGTCAGCGCCTCATCTGCTTCGAATATCTTTTCGGCGATGGTCATTTTCAGCTCGGTGACTTTATTCAAGTCTGGAAATCCCCCGTCGGTTTTGCGGTCGAAGATCTTATCCCCGTCCACCAAGACCTCAAGGCGGCCCTGTCCGGCAGGCGTGAATTTTATTGCTATATCTCCGGCATTTTGGGATCCCCAAAATTCCATCGCCATCCACGTGGCAATCGGGTAATACCCTCAAGGGACGCAATAGACGATATCCACTTCTACTTTACCGAATTCAGAGCCTGGCATAAAAGTCTCCCGATAGGGGTATTGTTATCTGAGTGTAATCAATGGGGTATAGGATTGCAAGAAAACCGGGTCGGGGAAGGAGGGTTTTTGGACATGCAGCCAAGATGGGCTTCCCGCTCATCCCTAACTTGTCGAAGTGCCGGCGCCTGATCTCAGCGATCACAAGCGGCCGGGGCAACCGCCAAGTCCTGCATTGTAGCTCGACGGGTCACAAAGAGCGGCAAAGGCGCCTGTACACCGGTCACCACCCGATCCCAGCGTCCTGGGCCTGAGGCTAGGGTACGATGGCCGTCCCCTGGCCCACGGCGGTGGTGTCCTGGTTCTGGTTCTCACACACCAGGTCCACCGATACCAAGGTGCCTTTTTCCACCGGCTCTTGATGAACCACCTTACCGGTAACGGTGATGGAATCTCCGTCTTTGACCGGCCTCAAAAACTTGAGGTTCACCGTGCCAGAATGGTTGAACACATCCGGGCCGAAGAATTTACGCAATGACTCGGCGGCGAAGGTCACCGACATCCGCCCGGAGGCCAGCACATAGTCGGTGCCCAATTGACGCTGGGCTAATTCGGGGCTGTTGTGGATGTTCTCCCGCTCCAGGATGCCCACGCCTTCGAACTGGTCGATGCTCTTTTTAGTTATGGACTTGGTTACCGAGGGAATCTCCTGATCGATCTCTATGCTTGTGGATGCCATTTCTTTCCCACCTCGTCGGGTTTCTTCATCTGGTAGGTCCGTAGCCGTTCCAAGAGCCTGCCATCCTCGTCGGTGGCGGTGGCCTCTATCACCAGGTAAGGTTTGTCCCGGCGCACGTACTTGTCGGCGACCCGGCCGGAAACCGTGATCTTCTTGCCGGGGATGGGCGGGTTGAAAAACTCAACCTCGTTGCCTGCGTTCACCCCGCCGGTGGTGTCTTTGTAAACCATGTTCAGGGCAGAAGCGTCGTGCTTCACTGCCAGCGTGGGGAAGGGCGCCTCCGGGTCTTCCACCGCCTCCCGGAAATCGTCCAGCATCTCCTGGGTCAGAACGTATTCGAAAGAGCCCAACTGCTCCCCGATCACCAGGTCGTCGTATTTCAATATCTTGGTGCCCTGGCTGAGCATAGGCCACCTCCCCCTTGGAATGGCGGAGATTCACCCCGGCAGGTTGCTTTACAAGTGGAATCCCCTTGGTACTCCTTATCATACCCGATTAATGCCCGTCAAACTTGGGGCGGCATGTCGATTGTGGTCTAGGGACCACGCATACTCTATAATGGGTCTGAGAATCATCCCAACGTCAACGCAAGGTCGAGCAGCCTTCTTATGGATCTTACCTTTGAACGGGGAGACCCGCTACGCCCCAAGGGCCACGCCCTGGTTTATTTCCGGGTGTCTACTGAGCCGGACAAGGTCTATGCGACCTACGTCATCACCCTGCCCATCAAAGCCGACCTGGCCAAATACGTTCCACCATTCCTCGCTTCGCATCTAGGCGGGATGCCCCTGGATAACTTCTCAGCATTTGCCATGCCCCCCATGCCCGAACCGGTGGAAGGGCACCAGGAGCTGGAGCGGCTGAGCCGGCTTAGGGATGACGACTTGGTCTACGCGACGGACATGTTCTCCTTCGACCTGCCCCGAATGATGGAAGCGGTGACCGAGGCCGTGCAGGCCTATTCGCAACTATGGGCGGATAGCGCCACCGAAGGGGTGGCAGCACCGGGATTGGAACCTGCGCAAGAGGCTAATTCGATCTCAGAGGCGGCGGAAGACGATTCTTCGTATCAGGTTAACGACGTGCTTTTCAGCCTGATGAGCGAGAGCGACAAGCTTGCTGAGTTATCCAGGTTCATGGGCAAGCTGCGTTTCGCCGTGGAAGGCCAAGATGAAGGGACCGCCGAAGAGGCTTGCCAGGAGATCACCACGTTGGCTAAACATCTGCCCGGCGAATTCCAGGTGGCGAACCTCCTGGCGGTGGCGAGAGACACATCTCCAAAAAGCTCCAAGCTGGCCCAACTCTACTTGGACCGCTGCTTCCGCTTGTCTGCCGGTGACTACTCCAGCGTCCAAAACCTGGAGAGTGAGATCCAAAGCCTCCAAGCCCAAGGCTAGGATTCATATAATCAACGGGCGGCGGTTTGCTGCCAGATCGATTCCACGCCCACTAACCACGCCTGTTACAATGTCTCCCGAACCCCCGGCGCGCGGTTCAAGCGAGTCCTGCGCCTTCTGACGGGGCTGTAGCCATTGGCATATCTTTCTTACCTGGGCACCACCAGCTTCCGCAATCTGGCGGAGTTGAAACTGGACCTGCCGCCGGGAGTGGTGGTTTTCTTCGGGGCCAACGCCCAAGGGAAAACGGCCTTGCTGGAGGCGGTATATATACTGGCCATCGCCCGGTCATTTCGCGCGGACAACGAACGGGAAGTCGTGAATTTCCAAGCGGCGGCGGCGGGAGAGATGGCCCTGGTCAACGGGGTGATTGAAAGCGGCGGCGAACAACTTCAGGTTTACGTGGGTTATCAATCTATGGCGAAGGCCGTCACGGACGCTATGACAAACGCCGTCAGGAGTGATGGCGGCGCTCCGGCCCACTCTGTTCGAAAGCAGATCCGCGTCAGCCGGGTCCGGCGCACCGCCGCCGAATTGGTCGGCCTGGTCAACGCGGTCCTTTTCAGCGCAGAAGACATAGAATTGGTTCATGGTCCGCCCTCTGGACGGCGGCGGTTTTTGGACATCTTGCTGTCTCAGGCTGACCCCCTCTACGTAAAGGCCCTGCAACGCTATCAGAAGGTGGTGCAACAGCGGAACCAATTGCTGCGCTTGTTGCGGGATGGCCGGGCCAAGGCCGATGAATTGGCGTTCTGGGACGCCCAACTGGTCGCCGAGGGCGCCTGGATCACCTGGCGCAGGAAAGAAGCGCTGGCGGACCTAGCCCCTATTTGCGTTCAGCAGCACCGGGAACTGGGCGGCCTGGAGGGAGATCTGACGGTGGCGTACCGTCCCAGCGTCCCATTGGGGGAAACCGTGACTCACACAGAGGACCGGTTCCGGGAGGCGTTGGCCGCAGCGCAGGGAAGGGAACGGGCCAGCGCCGCCACCGCGGTGGGTCCCCATCGAGATGACTTCGACATGATCATCGAACAGGTAGACATGGGGATATTTGCTTCCCGAGGCCAGGCTCGGACCCTGGCTCTTACCCTTAAACTCTCCGAAGCCGCCTATCTAACCGCGGCCCGTCCCGACGGGCCCATAGTTCTCTTGGACGATGTGCTGTCGGAGATGGACGCGTCCCGGAGGGAAAAGGTGTTGGGCAAGGCAAACCAGTACCAGCAGGCGCTTATCACCACCACCGACATCGAACTGGTCAGGGATTATTTTGGCAGCGGTGCCGCTTATTTTCATGTAGAGGCCGGGATGGTCACGCCGGTGGCGGGTTCGCCTTCGGTGTGATGATGAATCTTGGGACAAGTAGTCAATCCAGACGGTTGCGTCGGTTGCTCATCTGTCCTTCGACGGGCTCAGGA
>MUCP01000004.1 GCA_002816875.1 SAR202 cluster bacterium Io17-Chloro-G2 | reverse complement strand
GATGTCATAGAGGCCTTCGGCGGCGGCGCCCATCAGAGCGGTCCAACCGGCCTCGTCGGTGGCGTTGACATCAGCTCCGGACTCAAGGACCTTGCGGCAGGAATCAAGGTCACCCGCCCAAGCCGACCGCATCAGCGTGGTGATGCCCAGTTTCTTCCAGTGAGCTTCCGAAAACCGCCTGGATGCGGACTGCCGATTTGCTTTCGAGACCATGGCCATCCACCCTCGAGACCGAAAATGACTTCCAGGACGCCGATCATTAGATTGATGGTCAAAATTATGTCTAGCAAGTATACCCTTGGTAGTGGTGTTTGTATTCGATCTGGTGCTCCTGGCAGTAATGGTCTGGTGGCTGAGCTGGCGCCTGAGCAATTAACCCAAAGGCCCGATCAAGCCTTGGACAATCGAACTCCAGCCGAGGTATTTAACGCGGGCACGGTACCATCAGATGATCAGCCATACCCCTTAAATAGTCCCCACGGTGAGCTTTTTGCCCTTCCCGGCATGGTTGAGCTTGACGATGTGGTTGCCATGTGGAACCGGCGGGTCACCGTCGGGCGGAACCGGGATATGCTTAAAGAAAGCTTCGACACCCTTTACCTGGACGACGCTCAAACCGGACGGCTGTTGGTGATCAACCTGCATCCCTGGCTGACCGGCCAGCCCTTCCGTACCGGATATCTGGATGACGCGTTGACCCACATGACGCAGAGGGGCGAGGTGTGGGCGGCCTCCGGCTCGGATATAATCGATTGGTACCAGCGCAATGCCCCAGTGGTCAACCGAGCCCCGCGTTGATTGATAAACGTCATGAGCAACCAGCCCCACGGGGCTGCCCATAATCAGGTTTAGTAGCTTGCGCAACACTGGGTAATAACGACCACCAGGACCAGTACCGGAAGATCAAAACGCTGACTCGGAGGCGCCGATATGGCAGAGGACCCAGCCCAAAAAACCGGCATTGCCGCAATCGACCCGATGACCGCCATGAGGTGGCGCTGCATCGGCCCGCCCCGGGGAGGCCGCGTGGTGGCGGTGGCCGGCGACCCGGAAGACCTGGCAGTCTTCTACTTCGGTGCCTGCGCCGGGGGAGTCTGGAAAACCACCGACGCCGGAGCCTATTGGGAGAACGTGAGCGACGGTTTCTTCCGAACCTCAGCCGTTGGGGCTATCACGGTAGCCGAGGCCGATCATAATGTTGTGTACGCGGGCATGGGTGAGTCGTGCATCCGGGGGGATGTCTCCTACGGGGATGGGGTCTATAAGTCCACCGACGGCGGCAAGACCTGGCTGCACATGGGACTGGAAGACACCCGGCACATCGCCCGCATCAGGGTGCATCCTGACAACGCCGATCTGGTTTACGTCGCGGCGCTGGGCCACGCTTTTGGTCCCAACAGCGAACGTGGCGTGTTCCGGTCAAACGATGGCTGCAAGTCTTGGGAGAAGGTTCTGTTCCGCGACGAAAACACCGGCGCAATCGACCTGTCATTGGACCCAACCAACCCTCGGGTCCTGTACGCCGCCCTGTGGGAAGCCCAGCGGACGCCGTGGAGTCTGATTAGCGGAGGCCCCGGCAGCGGCGTCTTCAAATCCACCGACGGCGGGGATTCCTGGCAGGAGCTTACCGGGAACCCGGGATTGCCCGAGGGTTTGAAAGGGCGCATCGGAATCGCGGCGTCGCCGGCCAAACCGGGGCGGGTGTGGGCCACCGTCGAAGCGGAAGACGCCGCCCTGTTCCGGTCCGACGACGGGGGGGCCACTTGGGAGAAAGTGAGCGACAACCAGGACATCCAGGGCAGGCCATGGTATTACCAGCACATCTTCGCCGATCCCCAGGATGCCGAGACCGTGTGGGTCCTCAACTATCAGGCCTGGAAGTCCATTGACGGGGGTAAGAACTTCCAGCAGGTGACCACCCCCCACGGCGACAACCACGACTTATGGATCGACCCCAATAACACCCAGCGGATGATCGAAGGCAACGACGGAGGCGCCTGCGTTAGCTTTAACGGCGGAGATACCTGGTCCACCATCTATAACCAGCTCACCGCCCAGTTCTACCACATTGCCACCGACAATCAATATCCCTACCGGGTGTACGGAACGCAGCAGGACAACTCGGCAATCAGCGTCCCATCCCGCACCCACAAAGGGGCGATCCCCTGGGGCGATTGCTACACCGTTGGCAACTCGGAGAGCGGCCACATAACCGTCCACCCTCAGGACCCCAACATCGTCGTCTCCGGCGCCGTGGGAAGCTCAGCCGGCGGCGGCGGGAACCTGCTTAGATACGACCACGCCACCGGCCAGGTCAGGATAATCACGGTGTGGCCAGAACTCCTTACCGGCCGGGGCGCCAAGGAGATGAAGTACCGTTTCCAGTGGACTTTCCCGGTACAGTTCTCCCTCCACGATCCGGACGTGCTCTACGTGGCCGGAAATCTGGTGTTCCGTTCCGCCGACCAAGGAAGCTCTTGGGAGGCTATCAGCCCCGATCTGACCCGAGGCGACGTCACCAAGATGGAGACTTCGGGGGGGCCGGTCACCAAAGACACTTCGGGCGCGGAGACTTACGGCACCATCTTCGCGTTCGCTGAATCCCCTCATCAAGCAGGGGTTTTCTGGGCCGGCAGCGACGACGGTTTGGTTCACATATCCCAGGATGCCGGCAAGACCTGGAGCGATATCACTCCCGCGGACCTGCAGGAGTGGAGCCTTGTCAGCATGATAGAGGCCTCTCCCCATGACCCCGCCAAAGCCTACCTGGCCGCCACCAGTTACAAACTGGACGAAACCCGACCCATGATCTACAAAACCTCGGATAATGGCGGGAGTTGGACCGATATCTCCCAAGGGATCCCGGAAGGCGACTATACCCGGGTCATCCGGGAGGACCCGGTTCGCCGAGGGTTGTTATACGTTGGCACCGAGACCGGCGTTTACGTCTCTTTCGACGACGGCGGCTCCTGGGCGCCACTGCAAGGCAATCTGCCCAACGTGCCGGTCTACGACTTGGCAGTCAAAGAAAATGATCTGGTGGCCGCCACCCACGGACGGAGTTTCTGGGTCCTGGACGATTTGAGCGTCCTGCATCAGATCAACAACGAGTTGGCGGAATCACCTGTCCAACTGCTAAAATCCCGACCCTCGGTCCGGCTCCGCTCGCCCGGGGCGCCCCGCAAACCGTCTACCGGAAAACAATATCGCCTGTCCCTGGGGGCCGACGTCACCTACACCGAAGAAACCGGACCCGCGGGTGAAACGGTGCGCCGATTCCTAGACGCGGGAGAAAATCCGCCACGTGGGGTGAACGTCACCTACTACTTGAAGGAGAAGCCAGAGGGGGAGGTGATCCTGACGGTATTCGACAGTGAGAAACAGTTGATCAAGTCGTTCACCAGCGCCGCTCCCAAGGACTCTTCCGTGGCCGGGGCCGGCGACGGAGGGCGGGAACCGAGGCTTCCCGCTGAGGCCGGTGTCAACCGGTTCGTTTGGGACATGCGCTACCCCGACGCGAGAAAAGTGCCGGGAGACAAGACCACGGAGGATATGAACACCGGCCCGGCGGCCCCTCCTGGAAACTACCATCTCAGTCTACGGGTCGACGGCAAAGAGCTGACCGGAGAATTCCAGATCGTCAAAGACCCGCGGGTAGCCGCCAGCCAGGCCGACTTCGACTCCCAGTTTGCCCTGCACCTGGGCATCCGGGACAAGCTGTCGGAGACCCATGATAGCATCAACAAGCTCCGCAACATCCGCCGCCAGGTGGAGGAATGGGAGCAGCGAGCCGCGTCACACTCTGCGGCGGAGACGGTGGCCGCCGCCGCGGCTCCGCTGAAAGAAAAACTGGCTGACATTGAAGGAGAGTTGGTGCAGACCGGCTACAAGGGGGCGCGTGACCGCCTCAATCTACCGGTGAAGCTAAACCGCAAATTGGCCGAGTTGGTCATAGTGGTGGGCAGCGCCGATTTTGCGCCGCCAAAACAAGCCGGCGAGGTTTTCCAGGACTTGTCCGCCCGAATCGATGACCAGATCAGCCTTCTGGAAGACGTGGTTGATCGGGACATCGCCCAGTTCGTAACCTTGGTAGAAGAGTTGGGTATCCCCGCCATCATCCCCAGCACCGTGCCTCCCGGGGCTTTGACGCCGTCTGGCTGACGGCGTTCGATTCAGGGCTATCTAATCAGTTATATCGGCGGGCTACTACCGTTCGTGTTGACCCCGACGCATTCGGGGGAACAATCCGCCTCAGGCGGACCCTTCGACAAGATCAGGGCGAACGGATGTGGTGCACTGGCCGTAAGAATGCAACGCACCGCTGTACCGATTACCCGGCATTGCCGAAATGCGGCGGGATACCCTATCATCCACACGATGATTCCTACTGGCGTGCTCGATGAAGAGCTAAAAACCGGCCGGAACGCCGGTCATAAAAAAGATGACATATAGGAGTTGATATGTACTCGCTGATTCGGGTCCTACCGTGGCGACGTTTACTGTCGGAGCAGGCTCCGGCTTTCGGGTCTTCCCTGCTCGTCGCCGAGCTATTTTATAAATTCCATAGTTTCCTCTTGGAAACCGGTGCTTTTCTCGCCACATGGTTCGTGGTTGATCTGGTCATATCAACTGTCAAGGAGCGATTGCGCCGGAGGCGAAGCGCGGAGGCGAACCTCAGTCCATAGAGAAAATTCAGGGGTGAATCACCATGGTAGAACAACGACGAAAGATCATTGCCAACGTCGACCGGTTGAATCAGCATTTGGACCAAGCTGGTTGCTCCGCCTTGGTGCTCCGCTCCGGAAAAAACTTTACCTACCTTGCCGGCTTCGCTTATCCCGGCACCCTGGCCCGGCACCTGGATTTCCCAGATTCTCCCCGGGAGGTCCTTCTGGTCTGGCCCAGACGTGGTGACCCGGTGATGATCTTGAACCACTATGCCGTGCCGCTGGCCCAGCGCGACTCCTGGATCCAGGGCATCGAGGTCTACGATGATTATGCCGAATCACCCTACCAAAAGATGGCGGCGGTCCTAAAACGCATGGGGCTGGACCGGGATACGGTGGGCTTCGAAAAAACCTATGTCAGCGCCACCAGGTGGGAGGAGATCCAGGGTCTTCTTCCAGGGGTCAACGCCATCGACTGCACCGATCTGATGGACAGGGTGCGTTGGATCAAGACACCCGCTGAGGTGGGGCTTCTGGAAGACGCGGCGAACATCTTGGACGAGGCGTACCTGGAGGTGTTTCCGTCGGTCAAAGTAGGAGAAACCGAACGGGCGGTCCACGGCCGGTTGGTTGAGAGCTGTCTGAGGAAAGGCGCCGGGTGGGTCCACGGTATTTTGAACTCCCACCGCAACGCCGTGGCTTATGGCGGCGAAGGGGATATGCACTTCCAGAGTGGAGATATAATCCGCAACGATTATGTGGCTTATTACCAGGGTTATCCCGGACACCAGTCCAGAACGGTCGTGGTGGGTCAGCCATCGCAAGAGCAAAAGGATACCTACCAGGTGATGCTGGATATATACCGGATGACCGTCGACCGGTGCCAGGTTGGGGCCAAGGCCAGCGAGATCCACCAGTTCGCCTCCAAGAAATTTCGGCAGCACGGGTACCAGCAACGGCTCTCACTGGCAGGTCATAGTGTAGGGGCCTGGTGGCATCAGCAGGAGCCCTACATCGTGCCGGGTTGCCACCAGGAGTTGGAAGAGGGGATGGTGATAGCAATGGAGCCCCACGTCAACTACTGGCATCTGCAGGACATGTTTTTGATCACCAAAGACGGGCCACGGCTCCTCTCACCCAAGTTCAGCACCGATGAGATGCTGGTGGTTGGATGAGCGCACAGACACGGTTGAAACGCGAGGACGACTCGATGCTCCTTTCTTAATGGAGGGAGCCGGGGGTTAACGTTGACAGGAGAAGATGTATGGAGATGCTGAAGTTCATCGATGGCGATGCGCACATCCTCGAGCCGGAGGAGATCTGGCGCGATTATCTGGAAAAGAAATATCAGCACTTGATCAAGGGCCATGTCCGATGGGTCCGGGGTCCCAGTCCCGGCGCTGGCGGGGATGTTCCTTTGGATGGCGGCAATGGAGATTCATTGAGTTTTGAATTGGAACTTGAGGTCATGGGGCAACGGCCGTTGGGCCAACGGGACCCCAACGCGGCCACCAGGGGCTTCCAAGACCGGGACTTGGACGAACTGGACCAGGCCTACGGGAAGTGGGCGGACCAGGACTTCCCGGCCAGCGCCTACCGGGAGGTGATGGACAACTATGGCGTGGACCATATGATCCTGTATCCCACGGCTGGGTTCTGGACCACCGGCGTTGCCGAGATGGATGGGGAAACCGCCACGGCCATTCGCCGGGCATACAATCGTTGGCTGGGAGATTTCTGCCGGGAGATCGGGCGCGGGGCCTGCGGCGCCGCGTCAATCGACCTGAGAGACCCTGCCGCAGCCGCGGCCGAGGTCCGGCGTTGCGTCAAAGAGTACGACTTCAAAGCGGTGCACCTGAACCCGGCGCCGGTTCCGGGCCTTCGGCTCTTCGACCAGGAATGCGATGTTCTGTGGGAGACTTGCGCCGAGCTGGGCGTGCCTATTGGACTTCATCCCAGCGCCAATCACAACTTCGACGCGGGGTTGTTGGACTACCTGCCCGGCTTGAGGAATTGCCGCACCACCGTTTCCTTTGTCATGGGAAGCATGCTGGCGTGCACCGCCTTCATCATGGGCGGGGTGCTGGAACGCCATCCCGAGTTGAAGTTGGTATTCCTGGAATCCGGGTGCGGCTGGGCTGCTTTCTGGCCCGACCGCCTGGAGGCTGGCATTCAGGGAGGCACTCGGCGGCTCAAGATCCAGGGCTTGAATAAGACGCCGGTGGAGTATTTCCAACGCCAGTGCTTCGTCGCCGCGGACCAGGACGATCCCGGAATCGAGGATCTGATCGATGCCATCGGCGACCATGTCATCGTCGGCGCCACCGACTTTGGCCACCCGGAAGGCAGGAAGTACTTCAAAGCGAAGCAGGACCTGATCGACCTCCCCAGGGTGTCGATGGAAAGCAAGCGTAAGATCCTGTGGGACAATGCCCTCCGGGCTTACCCGATCGCCGCCGATTAGCGGCGATCGGGAATAGAGAGGTATCCTATCCGGCCGACCGTTAAACCGGTTGGTACTACGCCAACCCCGCTCCCACTTAGCCTAACGGCAGCAATTCCGCGTTCTCTGGTGCGTTCTCGCTCCGCCCTGACGATAGGTTGTGCCTACGGCGTTGACATCCAGATTGATCTCAATCCCGTGGACATTACCCACTGGATGACATGGCTGGCCACCCTCGATTTGTAAGTCCATCTGATTGCTTGTGGAGGCGCGTTCGAAAATCGCCAAGTCGTGTTTCGTGATTCCATGGGTGACCTGTGCGTTGTAGACACAGCCAACCAGCGGGTGCGGGAATTATTCAAAGATAGTTAAAAAATCCACATGAGGTTGCCAACCGCTCCCATGGCAGGCTGGTAACGATGGGCGGGACTTGGTTGGTCAAAGAACAACTTCCCGTGGCTGGCGATCTGGCGCTGGAATTGCCCGGCAATCGGCATCTATTTGGGTAAACCAACGGCCGAGATTCTCTGAATTCGTACCAGACGCCCAGGCAGATGGTGTTTGACCGGCATCCAACGGCTAGCATATACTCTCACCGACCCATTGAACCAGACTCGGGTGCGTCGAAATCGGAAATTTCGGGTTTGTCTTGACGTTCTCGGACCTTCCACAGTGTCTCGCAAACACCTGGGTTAGGAATAACTAGTAACGCCGGTATTGTGAAAAAAGGGGGATCTCTTGGTTGATCAACTAACCCGGCCAAAGGACAAGGTGGAGGTTTATTACTTCACCGAGCAGCCCTATGGGCATGTCAGCGACGAGGATTTGGAGCAGTACGACTCAGGACGCCTGGGCTTTCCCAATACCTATTTCGATCCAGCGAAAGCCCACATTCTGTACAACCAGTACCACGAGCAGTACGCCCTAGCCGACGAGGTCGGCTTCGACGGCATAATGAGCAACGAGCACCATGCATCCTACTGGTGCATGAAACCTTCGGTTAATCTGGACGCCGCTGTGATCTCCAAGCTCACCAAGCGTGTCAAGATAGCTATTTTGGGCAACGTCATCGCTATCAACGACCCGATAAGGATGGCCGAAGAGATCGCCATGCTGGACTGCTATTCCGGCGGGCGGATCATCTCCGGGTTTGTCCGCGGCACCGCCGTTGAGACCCTCCAGAGCGGTATCGCGCCGCCGGAAAATCGGGCAAGGTTCGAAGAGGCCCACGACCTTATCATCAAATGCTGGACCGAGCCGGGGCCGTTCCGGTATGAGGGGCAATACTATCAATACCGGGTAGTGAACCCCTGGGTGGTCCCGATGCAGAAGCCCCACCCGGATATCTGGTTCCCTGGCACAGGCAGCCCTGAAAGTGTGGTCTGGGCGGCCAAGCACCGCCATCCCTACATGAACCTTGGGGCCTTGGTGGACACCACCGAATGGCTGAAACAAGTCTACATCGAAACCGCCCACGAAGAAGGCTACCAGCCCGGGCCAGAGCATTTCGGCTATCTCCTGCGTTGCCTGGTGGCGGACACGGACGAAAAAGCCATCGAGGTTGGACGGGAGTTCATGTGGACGATCGGCCACAGACAGCGAGGGCCCTTGGAGCACAACGACCCGCCGGGTTACCAGTCCCGGGAGGCGGTGAGCGTGAAAGCCCAACGCCCCACCGGCAACGTGGCAGGCGCCGGAGGTTTGGGAGTGGGGTTGAGCTATGAGGAACTCCAGGGTGTGAACAACATCATCGTGGGCAGTCCGGAAACAGTGACCAGGAAGCTGACCGAAGTCATCGAGCGGCTCAGTCCGGGTTATCTCCACATCTACGGCAACGAAGGGGCCATGGACAACGCCGACGTGATGCGCTCCATCCAGCTATTGGGCGAGGAGGTGATCCCCGCGTTGCACGAAATCCAACTTAAACCCTACGAATAGTCCCGAAGTACCAGATTACCCTCCACGCCGGCGATATGGTCCGGAATGTCCCGGGAGGCGGCTGCCACGCTTTATGCCGGCTGGCAGCGAGCCGTGGAGCGGGCCCGAAATTGGGAGATTCCGAATTGAATCCGGTTTCCATTGCGGGCAGTAGCGCCTGAGGCACATATTGCCGGCAAGGATAACAGATTTCGTTGCGCAATCTCCTAATCTCTAAGATTGACAGGCGCATCTGGTCTAGGTGTATATTGCTCTCAATCCATTTGGACTCAGACTCAACGAAGACTGACCAAATGGGCAATTTGACGTGATAATCCGGAAAGGAGGGATTTGCGATGTCTGGAAGCTACAGCATCCTAGTAGGCACCACGGGCGCAGGCCTGTTTCAGAGTCCCGACAGCGGTGAGAGTTGGGGCCGCATTCGCGATCCGTTCCCTGGTGAATCCCAGGTCAGGGCGTTGACGGTAGACCCGCAGAATTCCAACGTGGTGTACGCGGGCTCCAACAACGGTATCTACCGCAGCGAGGATAGCGGCAGCAGTTGGGTGAAGCTGGACTCCCCCATGGACGGACTAAATATCTGGTCCATCGCCGTTGATCCATCGGACTCGAACACCATTTTTGCCGGCACCAGTCCTCCGTTCGTGTTCCGTTCCAAGGACGGCGGCAACAGTTGGCAAAAGCTGTCGGCTGCCATCGCCCAAGAATGCGCCATCGGCCTGCCCAGGGTGACGGCGATGCTGGTGGACCCGGTGGACCGGGGCACCGTGTATGCCGGAGTGGAGATTGACGGGGTGTACCGGAGCCGGGATGGCGGCGACACTTGGGCCCATGTAGACAGCGGCATCTCCAACCCGGACATCCACGGCATGGCCATTGGAGTTGGCGAACAGAAGACCCTGCTTGTAAGCACTCCCCGGGAGATATTCGCCAGCCAGGACGAAGGAGAGACCTTCCAGTCCCTGGCGGCTACCTCGTCGTTCCCTATGCCCTACTGCCGGTGGGTAGCGGTCAAAGCTGATGATCCACGGGTATTGTTCGCCGCCAACGGCGACGCGGCCATCGGTAACACGGGCACCATTCAGCGGTCCACCGACGGCGGCCAATCATGGGATACTCGGCCTTTGCCCGTAGAGCCCAACTCACCCCTTTGGAACTTCGCCACACACTCGTCGGACCCCGATCTGATACTGGCCAACAGCGTCTACGGCGAGCTTTATCGCAGTGCCGACGGCGGAGATCGGTGGGAAAAGATCAAGAAGGAGTTCACCGAAGTCAGGGCGCTGGCCTGGACCCCCAACTAACGCCCTATTGTTAAGCGGGCCCTGCCTAAGGTTTATCAGCAATTCTTGGCAGCCCGCCGGTTGAATTTCCGGCCAACGATGACGCCCTTGGCTGCAAGGGCGTCATTCTTTATGACCTCGGCCGGCGGAGGCTGGTTACCGGATACCGATCCCTTGGAACCCTATTCAAGGTCGCGGACTCGCCGGAACACAAGCAAGAAACAAAGGGCAGCGGCCAGGCTCGCCGACGCGACCATCGTGAGCGCTCCGGAAACCGAGTACAGGTCCATCAGAAGTCCGATGAACAAGATGGCCACCGGACCCAGGCCAAATTCCAACATGTACAGGCTGGTGACTCGTCCTCGAAGATCATCCGGAACCATGGCCTGCACCAGTACCTGGTTGGTGACGATGAAGGTGGTCTGGCATATGCCCAGGACGATCAGCATCGCCAACGAAAGCAGCAGCCAATGGGACTGGGCCAACGTTAGAATCGCCGTCGAGCCGATCAGCAAAGCCAGCATTGTCAATAGACCTTTTTTCCTGAAGAAACCCAGGGAGGCCAAAAGAACAGTGGCCGTGACTCCGCCTACGCCCTGGGCGGCCAATAGGTAGCCACCCACGTTGGCCTCTGATTGCAGCACCGCGGTGGTGTAAGCCGGCAATAACGCCGGAATGGGTATGAAGGCCATATTCAGGACGAAATTCATAACCATCAGGTGCAAGATGATCCGGTTGTCCTTCCAGACGTATGACAGCCCGTCTTTAAGGTTAGTGAGTACAGATGATTGCCGAGCCGTGGACACCTCCCGGTATGGGGTCCTCATCGGTATCAGGAGCAACCCGGTAACCAGGTAAGCCGCCCCCTCCACGAAGAAATTCCACTGTATGCCCACCGTGGTGATCAACAGCCCTCCAAGGATGCCGCCGATCAGCCGGTTGGAGGTGACGGTCATTGCGCTCAAGGCGAAAGCGTTCCCCCGGTCTTCGGGAGGCACGGTGTTGACGATGAGGGCTTGTCGCGCCGGCATGATGAATCCGAAGCAGACGCCTGAAACGATGGCGTAGAGCATGGCGTGCCAGACCTGTACCGTACCGGAAGCCACCAGGATCGCGAAAACGATGGACAACCCGGTATGGATCACCTGGGCCCCCATCACCAATTGCCTCCGATCCATCCGGTCGGCGATCACACCCGCCCACGGGCCGATAACCAGGGTCGGCAGACCCCTTAACCCGGCGGCCAGGCCCGATTGCAGGGCAGACTCGGAGAGGCTCCACACCAGCCAACTTAGACTTATCAGCTGAAGCCAGAGGGCCATATGCTCAAAGACGTTCCCAACCCATAGCAACCGGAAGTCTTTACTTCTCAAGGAAGAGAAAGTCCGAATGCGTGGACCCCTGCCAAGTGAGGCGCCGTTTTTTACTGGGGCGGCTAGACTTGTCTTGTCCTGGTCTATAGGGTGCAAGTTTGGTCCTTTTGACTGCTAATGAAAGCGGGTCTTAGGTGGCATACACGTTCCGTGGCCGCTGGAAGGAAGCAATCAGCGCCAAATCTACTGCTCTCGCTCTGGTCCTTGCGCCGGCTGTTCTTCTCTGATAGCTGCCGCGGCTGTTGCCTCAAGTTGTCGCAGCGAAGCGCCCAGATTACGGACCTTGCTATTAATGGTGGCCGGTCCGGCGGCAAAAGCCACCACAGCCATGGCCCCAATCGTGATCGCGATGGGGGTGGTCACCAGGTTAGCCAGGGCGCCTGCCTGTAGTGCCCCCAAGGGACTGATGCTGTATGTCATGATGTAGAACCCCATGACCCGGCCTCGCATGGCATCAGGCACCATCATCTGCAACGAGCTTTGCACCGAGATGTTGTAAGCCGAGTTGAACAGTCCAATGGAGAACATAAGGAACACGGCTAACCCGTAAGACCCGACGTACTGAGATGTAAGAGCGAAGGCAGCCAGTGACAGACCAAAAAGGACTGCGCCGCCCACGATGAGCTGGCCTTTATAGCGGGTGCTATCCCGGGAGCTCAACCACATGGTGGCCAAAAGCGCGCCGGCCCCACCGGCGCTCATGAGCATCCCCTGGCCGCTGGAGCCCACCTTCAGGATATCAACAGCAAACACGGGCATCAGGGTGATGTAGGCCAACCCGAAGAAGCTATTGAAGAAAGTCATACCGATCAGGAATGAGAATATGGAATTCTTCCTGATAAAACTCAACCCTTCCAGCATGTCTTGCGCCGGGTTGCCGTGGGCGGCTCGGGTGAAGGGCGGGATCCGCAAGGAAATTATCACTACCACCATAGTCAGAGACCCGATCCCAGCCAGGAAAAACGCCGACTCGGTCCCCCCAATGGCTATGATCAGCCCGGCCACGGCAGGGGCGATTATGCGGTTCCCTTGCCAGATGGCCGAGTTCAACGCCACTGCGCTGGTCATAGCTTCGCGTTCGATGAGATGGGGATAGAGTGCCTGGCGCGCCGGCTCGTCGAAGGCGTTGACCCCCGCGGCGAGGAAGGCGAGCACCAGCACATGCCATACCCGCACCAGGTCTGTGAGAGTGAGGGCCGCCAGCAGGAAGATCAGGCCGGCGGTGACCGCCTGAGTGACCATGATCAGGCGGCGTTGATCCACTTTATCCGCAAAAACGCCGCCGACCAGGTTGAGCACGATCCCCGGCAAAGCTTGAGCTAGTCCCACATAACCCAAGGCCAATGGGGACTCGGTCAGTTGGTACATCAACCAGAACTGGGCGAACCTGACTATCTGGAAACCGCTGACCGAAGCCAGAGTGCCCAGCCAGTAGGCGCGGTATAGCGGATAACCCAGCGCGGGAGGCAGCGTGGGCAGATATCTAGGCATCTATGAGCGAGGTGGGTCCCTTGTTCAAATCCCCGTCCTTGTGCAAGCGGATGGGCATCAGTTTACCATCGGGTAAATCGGACCTGCACTCTCTCTCATTTCTGCCGGATTCGAACTGGATCGATGGCCGGGTCGTCGATGGCCGGGTCCCAATGGCCAGTCTCCCCGCCATGGACCAGAGTTTGTGTAGCCATGGTCTCCTCCTGTGGTTAATCAAACCACGACTATTCACGTTCTGGTGCGCGGTGAAGTCAAGCAAATAAGGGTAAGCTTGCCACAACCAAAAGGATCGTTTCGAGGCAACACCTCTCGCGGAGTGACCCCCTTGCTTCCCACTGATATACTCTGTATAGCCAGCAGAATGAGGGATTGAATTGACTACCTACTCCGTTGTGGGAAAACCGGTGACTCGGGAAGACGGCCCTGATAAGGTATCCGGCAAACACGTTTATCCCGCAGACGTTATCCTGACGGGAATGCTCTTTGGCAAGGTATTAAGAAGCCCTTACCCCCACGCCAGAATCCTGCGAATCGATACCTCCCGGGCGGAGTTGCTGCCCGGCGTGCGAGCGGTAATCACCGGCCAAGACGTAAAGGGCATGCGCGTGGGCAGGTACCTATTGGATGTCCCTCCTTTGGCGGAAGATAAGGTGCGATTCGTTGGCGAAAAGGTGGCCGCAGTAGCTGCCGACGACCCCGACACAGCCGAAGAGGCCCTCACGTTGATTGACGTTGAGTATGACCCGCTTCCGGCGATATTTGATCCATTGGAGGCCATGCAGCCGGAGGCGCCTTTGGTCCACGAAGACTCTCCAACCTACGACAGCGCATCTGGACCGGTCCAACCCCAGGGCAATCTCGTCTACCAGAACTCATGGTCGGGAGGAGACTTGGATCAGGGCTTTAGGGAATCTGATTTGATTTTTGAAAACACCTTCACCACCCCGTGGGTCCACCAAGGTTACATGGAGCCCTATAGCTGCATCGTGGACGTAGACGATTCCGGGCACGCTCAGGTCTGGGCTAACAACAAGCAACCATTTCGCTTGAGGTGGCAGATAGCCAACGCACTGGGTATGCCGGAGGATCAGATAACCGTCAATCCCTGTGGAATCGGTGGCGACTTCGGAGGCAAGGCGGGCGCCATGAACGTGCCAGTGGCCTACAAGTTGTCCCAGCTCTCGCACCGGCCCGTCCAGATGATCATGAGCTACATTGAAGAGCTCATGGCGGGCAACCCCCGACATCCCTCCGTGGTCACTATCAAGACTGGAATGAAAAACGACGGACGCTTTTGGGCTCAGGAAGCACGGGTTGTTTACAACGGCGGCGCTTATGGAGGATTCAGGGGCTCACTCAACCTTAGCGGAAGCCGCCAGGCCGGCGGAGGGCCTTACCGAATCCCCAATTTCCAGATTGACAGTTACATGGTGTACACCAACAACTTGCCCTGCGGCTCCTACCGGGCTCCTGGAGAACCCCAGGCGGTATTCGCCATCGAGTCCCAGATAGATATGATTGCCGCCGAAATGGGCTTAGATCCCTACGAGTTGCGGCTGAGGAATGTCGTCCAGGAAGGAGATACCTCTGGGACCGGCCAACGATTCAGAGACCTGCGCGGTGAGGAGACTCTGCGCAGGGCCGCCGACTCCGCCGATTGGGGAGCGGTCAAGAAAGGGGAGCACTTCGGGCGGGGAATTGCTTTGGGGCAGCGCCCGCAGGGACAGGCGGTTTTCGCCGGCAGGGTGACTATGGATGAAAACGGCCGGGCAACCGTTTTCTCGTCGATACCCGACACCGGAGTGGGATTCTATACCGTGGCGCGCCAGGTAGTGGCAGAGGACCTGGGTATTCCCGTGGATGACGTTGGGGTTGTCCGGATCGACACCGACCAAGTTCCGTTCGAAATAGGAGCGGGCGCTGGGACCAGCGTGGGCGGGGCACATGCCGCACTGGGAGCCGCCCAAGAAGTACGGCAAAAGCTCACTGGATTGGCCGCCGAATTCTTCGGTTGGCCGGAAGAGCGCATTGTATTCAAGGGCGGGCGGGTATTCGTCGATGGGGATCCAGCCACGGGTATCCCGATATCCGAACTGGCGGCCCGGTCCGTCGCCGCGATTGGAGCCTCCATCAGTGGCGAAATGACCACCGATAACCAGGAGCCAGAGGTGACTTCCTTTTGTGCGCAAGTGGCGGACGTGGAAGTGGATCCGGAGACCGGGCAAGTCAAGGTCCATCGCATCGTCACAGCCCATGACGTGGGAACGATTTTCAACCCATTGGGCCATCAGGGTCAGATCGATGGAGCGGTGATTCAGGGGCTGGGTTTCGCGCTGATGGAAGAATTGCAATCTGAAGAGGGCCGCATCTCCACACTGAGTCTAGGCGATGTCAAAATACCCACCATCCCTGACATTCCCGAGCTTGTGACGGTTCTCGTGGAACATCCGGAAGGCAACGGACCCTTCCAGGGGAAAGCTATCGGAGAAAACCCCATTTCTCCCGTGGCCCCAGCCATTGCTAACGCGGTCTTTGACGCCGTCGGAGTACGAATCTCCGACCTACCCATCACTGCTGAGAAAGTCCTGGCAGCCCTGAAAGAGAAGAAGGGTGAACGCCGCTAAGAGCTCAGACCTACCTCGGTAATGTAACGCCTAGGACGGCAACCTCAACGCCGTTTTAGAGGTCATCCCGCAACAAGTCATGGCCCGGGGTGCGGGCACATTATGACCTGATAGTGTTAGCCATTCAGGATTTTTACCCCACCAAAGCCGCAACTCAGTGGAATGTCGCCCGCTGTAAGGGCTCCTCGTGGGTAGGCGGGTCAATCCATTGGGGCGCTCAAATTGGGAGCACCGGCTCTGTGCGCTCAGCAGGGAGGTCTATGGTGAAGGTATTGGCGTTGAAGGCAAGCAGGGCGTAGTAGCCCATCAGATTGGTGAGATTAGTGAGACCGTGGATCCCGAATTGTTCCTTCGCCGCCTGGAAAGTCGCGTCGCTCACGCGGTGGGTCCGATAGAATTCCCGACCGAGGTTGATTACCGCGGATTCATCGGGCGGTAGGTTGGGCAGATCGCGTTTGTCACGCATGGCATCGACTAGAGCATCACTCAGGCCCTCGCGGCGGCCCGAGGCTGCGTGGGCGTTCCAGATGTACTGGCAGTCCAACTCTCGAGCCGTGGTGAGCATAGCCAGTTCCTGGATCTTGGCCGGTAGCCCGGACTCCTGGCGTAAATATGCCGACAAGTGGTTGGCACGTTTCGCCAATTCGGGACTGTTCAGAGTTACCGACCCAGGTCCGCTGGTTGGTGGACCACCTCTTTCTCTGACCAGCTCGTCGTATAAAGCCATGTATTTCTCAGGGACGCTTTCTCTTGTCGGAGCGGGCGCTCGTGCCATATTCGCCTCCTTGCTGCTCGGTGATGTTCCCGTATTTAAAGAATGTGCTTCCAGGGGCGATTTTAAAGGTACTCGGCGCCTCAAATGTTGTCAATCCTGTGGTGGGCGTGGCAAACCACCCACGGCTTTCAGCCCGGGTTCGGAAGTTTATGGAGCATCGGTCTTCGACTCCGGCTGGGAAATTAGGCACCAGATGACCGGTGGCAAGAAAAGCGAGCGGTTCTCGTCCAAGGCTCTATAATAATCGTCCTATGTCCGGCCAGCGAGATCCTCCCTCATGATGGCGCCACAGTAGAGGCCTTCACACCCGCGGCTAGCACGGCTCGACAGTAACCAACTGCCGGTGGCCACCATCACCCCGGCATATTCCATGCCTAAGGGTCGTTTGAAATTCCGATGCAGACACGGTTCAGGATCTTGTTGACACCTGTTTTGGTTAATCCTAAGATGTAACGAATGGGTGCCTGGCGTATTGCTTAGGGCACAATGACCGGAGAGGTGGCATGCCCCACCAAGAAGACATTGGATTGATGGCCCATTTGATGAGGCGGGCGGGTTTCGGCGATCCCCGTGAAGAACTGGAGGAGCGTGCCTCCAAGGGCTACGAAGCCGTGGTCGAGGAGCTTCTGCATCCAGAGCAGCAGCCCGCCATAAACGACGAACTCCTCTACCGGATGTTCCCTGGTTATGAGGGAGCCGCGGCGCCGCCAATCAATCAGGCCGATTGGGTGTTTCGGATGATAAACACCAAGCGGCCATTGGAAGAGAAGATGGCCCTCTTCTGGCATCAGTTGTTCGCCACCAGTAACTCCAAGGTGGACAATCCCCCGGAGCTGACTTCCCAGATCGCCATGTTCCGTGAATATGGATTGGGCTCTTACCGTGATCTGCTGGTGCAGCTTGCCAAGTCACCAGCCATGATCTTCTGGCTTGACAACCACGGCAACCATGATGGCGCCATAAACGAAAACTGGGGCCGGGAGCTGTTGGAGCTTTTCTGCCTGGGAGCCGGCAACTACTCAGAAACTGATATCAGGGAAGCAGCCAGGGCCTTCACCGGATGGACGATTGGGCCCAAGATTCCCCGTAATCCTCTAGGCCGATTTTTCTGGGAATTCGAGTACAAACCGGAGGACCACGACTATGGGGAGAAGACCTTCCTGGGGCATACAGGGAACTTCAATGGCGAAGAAATCGTAGATATTATTGTGGACCAGCCGGCTACGGCCCGGTTCCTGGCCCGCCACCTCTACAAATTCTTCGTCGCCGACGAGGCTCACGTAGCCAGTTGGAACATTACACCACCAAGGGATCCTGAAGCCATCGAGTTGTTGGTGGATGCCTACAATGAATCCACCGGTGACATCCGGTTCATCTTACGCGTACTGTTCAATTCTGACTTTTTCAAGGAGGCCCGATTCGCCCGGGTGAAAAGCCCGGCTGAATTGATTGTTGGCACCGTGAGAATGGTGGGAAACTACAACGGCTTCAAGCCAGGATTCAACAATCTGGCGTTGGAATGCAATTGGCAGGGACAGGAACTCCTCAATCCTCCCAGCGTGGAAAGTTGGCACACCGGCTCCGAATGGATTGACCCTGGAGTCTTGATGCGCCGGGTGAATTTTGCCGCGAGAATAGTGGGAGACGCTTCTTTACCCGGTGTGTGGGCGATTATTAAACGGGTGCTCGCCCAAGCGGTGGTCAAAGGGAACCTTTCCCCCCAAGCGATGGTGACAGCTTGCCTTGATGAGATGGGGTCTTTGGAAGTGTCTGAGGCCACCCACGCTGAATTGATGTTCCATGCCGAAAATGGTGGTGAGATGGCCTTGGGCACCGATGAGGAACTCCGCGCTACGGCACAGAAGGTGAGCAAGATATTAACCTTGATCGCCGCCTCCCGAGACTATCAGTTTGCCTAGGCAAATGCCCACAAACGACGCAAAAGGATAGGTAAATGGCATCAACCCATAAAGACCCCGTGCTAGTAGTATTAGAGCTAACCGGAGCCAACGATTACCTAAATACGATCGTTCCTTACAGCAATTCTCTGTATTGGGATAACCGGCCCAGGGTTAATATCTCCGAAGACCAACTACTTGTCATAGATGATGAAGTGGCATTCCGGTCTGATACGGAGCCGTTGAAAGAAATCTACGACAAAGGGAACATCGCAATCATTCACGGAATCGGGTTTGATAATTCACCACGCTCGCACTTTCGGGCGATGGACATCTGGCATACCTGCGAGCCGAATTCCATCGGGATCGACGGCTGGCTCGGTAAGGTCCTCCGGGACTTGGACCCCGGCGGCGAGAACGTTCTAAAAGGAGTGAACTTAGGCCAGGGGTTGCCCCGGGCGCTAACAATGCGAGGAGTCCCGGTTACTTCTGTCAACCACCTTCCTTCATACGGCGTGCTTTCATCAAATCCGGGAATCGCGTCCGAACAAGAACGGGCTGAGTTGTTAGAAAGCTTCGCCCGCATGTACGCACCCGCCATCGGCACCGGACCAACCATGGAGTATCTGGGACAGGCAGGGCGGGATGCGTTGAGAGGAGCCGACATCATCCGGGTTGCTCCCGAATCGTACTCTTCAAACGTTGAGTATGCCGATAATCCCCTCGCGAGGCGTCTCAGAGACGTGGCGCAAGTACATTTGGCTGGCCTAGGCACCCAGGTCTTTTACACATCCCACGGGCCGTTCGACACTCACTTTGACCAGGGGGGATCCCATACTCAAATTTGGATAGAAGTTTCCGCTGCCATCAGCGACTTCTTCGCCGACCTGCGCGAGCACGACGCGGCAGACGAGGTGGTAATGATGGTCTTCAGCGAGTTTGGACGCCGCGTCCGCGATAATGGCACCGGCACCGACCATGGAGCTGCTGGGGTCGCGTTTGCCATCGGGGACCGGGTAAATGGCGGAATGTACGGAACCTATCCGTCGTTGAAACCGGAGGATCTCACTCAGGGAGACCTGGCGCCCAACTACGATTTCCGTGGCTTCTACTCCACGTTGGTGGACAAATGGTTGGGACTCGACCCTGTACCCATCGTCGGCGGCAACTTCGAGCAGATGTCCTTCGTGTAGCTGTAAGGATCTTTATTTTGTTCACCGGAGAGCAGATATGCTGACCACCGTCGCCGCTGGCCGTGTGTATGACTACAGCTACTGCATCGGCATGTACAGTCAGTCTGGACGGGGATTTTGGGCTCCCCAAGATTTCGTCCTGGGACCGAATGGACGAATCTATGTGTTGAGCCGCGGTGTGGAACAGTTGGGTCAGCGAGTCAGCAAGATCAACTTTGACCAAGAGTTTCAAGGCCAGTTCGGCTCCGTCGGCACCGAAGACGGGCGCTTTGTTTGGCCCCGCTCCATCGATTTAGACAAAAATGGACGAATATTTGTTTCAGATGAATACGTCAACAGGATAACCGTATACGGCGAAGGGGGTTCCTACCGGTATCATTGGGGCAGGCCCGGCAGCGATGACGGCCAATTAAACGGGCCGTCGGGAATCGCTTTCGATTCCCACGGAACCGTTTGGGTGGTGGACAGCTGGAATCACCGGGTGCAAAGTTTCAGCCAGATCGGTGAGTTTCAATCCAAGTTCGGGAAGCAAGGTGGCGGAGACGGAGATCTGGAGATGCCATGGGGCATCTGCATCGACCATCAAGACAACATCTACGTAGCGGATTGGGGAAACGACCGCGTGCAGAAATTCTCCCCCACCGGAGAGCTACTGGTAAAGTTCGAAAGCTCCAGCACCGGGGTGGGCTCTCTCAAAGGGCCGTCCGGTGTGGCTGTGGACTCAGATGGGGATGTATACGTAACCGACTGGGGGAACCACCGGGTCCAGATATACGCACCCGATGGCCAATACATTACAGCGCTGACCGGTGACGCCCAGGAGCCTTCGAGTTGGACCCAGACGTATATCGAGGCCAATCCAGAAATCATCAAAGCCAGGCGCCGGGTAGATTTGGAGCCCGAATGGCGCTTCCGAAGACCGGTGGCTGTAAACATCGACGCCGATGACCGGATAATAGTTTTGGAGTCATACCGGCACCGGCTCCAAATCTATAACAAGCTCAGGGATTACGAAGAGCATCCACTGAACTTGTAGATATATTTTAATTGGGACAAGCGCAGGGGCCTAGGTACGCGGGCACTCACGGGAGGAAAAATGCCCCCGGGACGAAATGTCTGTCTGTGACATGCTGATCCAGCGGTGCGCTCAGACGGTTATCTGTCGATTCCTGGGGAGCAACGGCGAAAATTCTTGCATACATTACGGCTGTCCCCACACCCGTTTTGTAGTGGCCACCAACTCTTCAACCTTGAAGGCCAGAATTTGAGATTGTCCGTGGATCGTCACCGGTAAGGGGCCGGATGGGACGCTATTTGCGGATAGTGTCAGTGCTGGGATCAGGGATCCGCCGTATCGTTCGATAGACAAGGCATCCACCCTGCGCTAACATCTGACCATGTCCGGTGAGCGGATCCGGCGCCGCATCGACAGCCTACTAGACGAGGCCGATCAACCTATTGCTGAAGATCGGCCCAATCTATGAGGCCCCAATCCGTGAGACCTCAATCTCTTGGTTCTAGGAGAGTTTGAATGCTGTACGAACTGCGCGTCTACGACGCCATGCCCGGAAAGCTTGGCGCACTTAATGACCGGTTTGCCAAACATACGACCGGCTTCTTCAAAAGCCACGGCATAGGGATCGTAGGATTCTGGACCGCCGTGATTGGCACCGGCAACCAGCTCACCTACATTTTAAGCTTCGACGATATGGCGGACCGGGAGGAAAAATGGGGCGCATTCCAGAATAACTCCGACTGGCACAAGGTGCGGGCTGATTCGGAAAGGGATGGGACCCTGGTGGCCAGCGTCCAGAACAGCTTCATGCGGCTAACCTCCTACTCGCCCGAACCCAAGATTAGTACCAATCTCCAGGAGCTTCGGGTTTATCAAGCCGTGCCCGGCAAGCTGCCCGCGCTGAACAGCAGGTTCGCCGACCATACCACCCACTTGTTCGAGAAGCACGGTATCCGAAATGTTGGCTATTGGACCCATGATGTGGGCGCCAACAACCAATTGTTTTACATGGTGGGCCACGCCGGTCTGGCGGACCGGGAGAAGAACTTTGCCGCTTTTGGCGCCGACCCTGACTGGCAGAAAGCCAGGGCCGAGTCGGAGCGAGACGGCCCTCTGACCGTCAAGACCCAAAGCTCCATACTGGAACCCACTGCCTACTCCCCGCGCTGACCGGCTGGGACGCGGGATCCGACAATCGCCTGCAATGTATTCATGCAACTGCCGGTGCTCTGCGCCCCACTTGGGACCGCTCCTTGAATTCCTCTGAACCAGGGGGATCTTGGGATGTCGATTAACATCAGGTATTGGCCCAGCCCACGCTGTCGACGGGTTCTTGTCGAGCGGAACAAGCGGTAAGGAAAAAGCGCTTGGCGGACTCTGCGTTTAACTTCAGTTGAAACTACCGGGAAACCATGCCCGCCCAGGGGCGCTGGGATAGCCGCAATCTGCCATGGATCTGGTTTGCCCCGCTTAGGTCCTGTCGTCGAGGATGTCGCTGACCTTCTGTGGGTGTCCTGGCGTATCGTTCAAGGTACGATCCGCGGGTTCCTTGTCTTCCCTGAGTCTCAGGTAGATCGGATAGCGCAACTTTCCATCTGGGGTAAATTCACCATATTCGACCTGGCAGACCATCTCCGGTTGGCACCAGTGCATGAGCCTCTATACGTCCAGCGCTGTAGAGAACGGCCGATCCTCCACGTAGCGGTGCTGCACAACTTTCAATACGGTTCCCGCGTCACTCCGTCGTTCCATTATTTCTCCGCCGGTTACCATATGACCTTGGCTTCTTGAAGGCGTTTGACCTCGGATGCACTGAGGCCCAGGATGCCGTGGAACACGTCGAGGTTGTTCTCCCCCAAGTCCGGGGTCCATTGGTCGATAACGGCCGGTGTACGGGAGAGCCGCCAGGGAGGCGCGACGGCCTTTTGCTCGCCTTTTTCCGAGTGTAATATCTTGGGAAAGGCCCCCCGTTCCAGTAAATGGTCATTGGAAAGGAGTTGGTCCGGGGTAAGCGATGGCGCAGCTGCAACCCCGTGGTTCTGGAGCAGATCGGCGGCTTCCGACGGTGTGTGCTTCGCCGTCCATACATCGATCAGCCCGTCCAATCTGTCGTGCGCTTTCCACCGGCGGAAGGCGTCGCCAAATTCGTCTCCTTGCGCCCAAACCGGGTTTCCCATGGCACGCAGCATACCCTGCCATTCCACCTCCGAGGCCACGGATATGCTCACCCAGGCGTCCTGCCCGCGGCAACGGTAGACGCCTTGAGGAGCTGCCGACTCGTCGCGGTTGCCCTGTCGTATCGCTTCCCTGCCATTCATGGCATAGTCCAAAAGGGCTGGACCGATAAAAGACGAGCCCATGTCGCGAAGCGAGACATCCACATGTTGCCCCAGGTTGTTGCCGCGTTTGGCGCACAGGGCAGCAACGGCGGCGAACGCTCCCAGCATGCCGCCGGTATGGTCCATGCCGTGACGCAGCTCCACCGGCGGACCGTCGGAATAACCGGTCAGATGGCCGAGACCGCCCAGCGCCGCAAACATGGGCGCGTAGCCGGCGTAATTGCGGTCGGGGCCCGTCTGCCCGTTAGAAGACAGGGACACTAAGATGATATCTGGCTTAACCTCCCGGAGGGTTCCATAGCCTAGGCCCAACCGGTCCATTACGCCTGGGCGGAAGTTTTCCAGCACCAGGTCGGAAACTTGGACCAATTCGAGGGCCAGCTCTACCGCTCTCGGTTCCTTGAGGTTCAGGCAGGCCGACATCTTATTGGCGTTGATTTGCTCGAAGCTGGAGGGAGGTTTCCCGTACATGGTGTGGGTGCGGCGGGTGATGTCCAACCGGGCAGAGCTTTCGATCTTGATCACCTGCGCGCCCAACTCAGCCAGCATTAGGCCAGCGAAGGGCCCGGCGGCGTGCACCGAAAAATCTGCCACCCTGACACCCGACAAGGGTCCGGTAGTCCGTCGCGCCTCTCCGGCCATGCCGCCAGCCATCAGATCACCCCGGCCCGGGCCAGCATGACGACGTCTTCCGGTGTATAGCCCATGCTATGGAGGACCTGATCGTTGTGCTCACCCATTAAAGGAGCCCGTTCCAGAGACGGCGGCGTCTCGCTCATTCGGAACGGCAGGCCGGCGTAGTCGTAGCTACCGGCCTCCGGATGGTCGACGTTCACGAAGTAACCACGGTCCCGTTGGTGCGGATTCTCGAATACTTCTTTGGGGGTGTAGTAGGGGGCGAAGGGCACACCTTGGGCCTGGCCTTGGTGGTAAAGCCAGTCTTTGGGGCGGCCGCCGGTCCAATCCCGGACGTTGCGGTTGATTTCAGCCCCGTGCGCCGCCGGATCTTCGAATCTTTCGGCTGCGGCCCATTCCGGGCTGCCCAAAAATTCGCCGAGACTCTCCCACTGGCGCGGCTCCAGGGTCAGCAGTTCAACGTAACCGTCCTCGGCGGGCATCACGCCACCCACTCGGAAGAAGCGCGAAAACCGGGTTTCCACGAATCCTTCGGCCTCCAGGCGTTGAATGGGCAAGTAGCCAATTGCTAACTGGGCCTCCTGTATGGAGCAATCGACGGATTGGCCGTGCAGGCCGCCCATTTTGGCGAATACGGCTCCGGCGATGCCCACGGCGGCGGCGATTCCTCCTTGGTAGGAGCCCATGAAGCTTCCAGCGGTGATGGGCGCGCGGTCTGGAAACCGGTCGAGGGCGAGGCCGTTGGGAAGGAGATTGCCCTCGCCCGCCGCATGGAACACGTTGATGTCATATGCGATGTGGTTGGCGTTGGGTCCGCTGCTGCCATATGGCGTGATAGCGGCCACAATCAAGTCTTGATCGATTTGGGACAAGATTTCTTGGTCGAGACCTAACGCTGCTGCCCGGCCGGGTTGAATGTCGTGGATCAGGACATCGGATTGGGACGCCAGTTGCCCCAAGATGATCCGCCCTTGAGGGTCGTCCACATTCAGCGTCAGGCTTCGTTTGCCCGTGTTCAGGTAGAGGAATGTGCCACTGCGTTCATGGTGGGGCACGTCTCCGGGAAAGGGGCCGCGGCGGCGGGAGGGGTCGCCGGTCATTGGCGTCTCGATCTTCAATACGTCGGCGCCCAAGGCCGCCAGCAGCTTGCCGCAGAATGGCGCGGCCACCATTCCAGCCAGCTCCAAAACCCGGAGTCCGTCCAGGGCGGCGGGTGTGGCGGGCCTCGGATTAACCATTTGGGCGAACCTGCTGGGTTAGCATTTTAGCCTGGACTCTCTTTGACTCTCCAGTGAATCGCCGTGCCGCTAATTGGAAGACCGGCATCTGCGATAAAATCTAAATCTGGATTATCTGGGTCGCGATGCTGGGGACTACATTTCATCCCATCATTTCTACAACTTCAACTGTGCCGATCTCAAGGTGCGGGTACCCCTTAGCCATTTCAAGAGCAGCATCCATGCTTTCGGCTTTCACGACAGAAAAGCCTACCAGGGGATTCGACCCACCATCGTCTGATACACCACTGGAGCCTACGGTCTTAGGCTTTCCCAAGGGATGACCGGGGTTGACCACGGCATCGCCAAGGTCGCCGACCCAGGCTTCGAATTTCGCCATATGTTTGGCTCCCTCCTCAGGGCTCTCAGGTATTTCCCCACCGTGATAGGCGAAGAGAAAGAAGGAGACCTTCTGCTGGCGAGGTGATTCCGGTGCGGCCCCTGACAGGTGGGATTCCGGGTCCCGCTCGAAAGCCACCTTGCAGCCGGGATTGCAGAAGTAGTAGGTAGTCCCCTGGTATTCGCTTGAACCGCCAGGCGGGCTGTCGGTGTCGACT
>MUCP01000003.1 GCA_002816875.1 SAR202 cluster bacterium Io17-Chloro-G2 | reverse complement strand
GTGTGCGCCGACGTGGAGGCCATGGCCGAAGACATCGAGGCCGCATTCAAGCAAGCCCAGGTTTCCTACGACTGAGCGGGGCGTTGGCCCAGCCAGCTTTCCCACTGGGTGTTAAGACCGCTGATCAACCCGCCTAGGAAACTATCTCAAACCCGTATATCTAAAATGGACCATGCTTCGACGGGCTCAGCACGAACGGTTCGGAAGAACCTCTTCCGTTCGTGGTGAGCTTGTCGAACCACTTCTTGAGATAGTTACTAAGCTCTATCCGCAAGCTGGCCCGTCGTGCGCGTGTGGTTGATCCACATCTCCGCTACTACCAGATTGAGGCCGATACCCAACCAAAGTGCGGTGCCGAATACCTCCTCTAAGCTGAGTTCCGTCAGTGGTATAAGGATGATAGTGAAGACCCGCTGGGTGGCCACACTCATCGCCGCGGCGAACGTTCGGATCATCCACTCACGATGTTGGCGCACTTCTTTCCTAAGGATGTGACGAATCGCAATAGAAAGCGAAAAGAGAAGGAGTACGCTTACGAAGATTACCGCTGACTGTGTGCTGATGCCGCCGAAGGCAGGAAAGAGGAAGTTGACGACGAGCGCGAGCACGGCGCTGATCGCGGCAAAGGTGGCAAGTATCCGCCCCGAGCCACGGTGAATGCTGATTCTCCGCCGCCGAATCCGTGCGACAAACTGCAGGGGAGCAAAGGTGAGAAACAGCACTCCTGGAACAATGTGGAAAAGTGAGACCCACGGGTGCTGGATATAGCGAACGTCCAGAAGGTCAGCCGTTGCCGCATCCTGAGTCAATGAAGCCAGGCGATTCGCCCCAGAAAAGAGCATCAGGAGCACGCAAAGCACTATCACACCCCATCCCAGGGTGCTGGCGATTGTCATTGTGTTTGCTTTACCCCAAATCATCTACACCCTCCACCAAACTCATCTGCATCATGAGCAGGCCAACTATATTTAGACATTGTTGTTCTGGGCGCAGTGGCTGGCCATCACCTGCCCTTCCAAACCGGCTCCCTTTTTTCGGCGAAAGCCCTTGGCCCTTCCTTGGCGTCTTCCGAATTCAATGCGAAGTGGGAAACCCAGCCGTCGACGCGTAGAGACTCATCCAGGCCATACCTGCGCCACACTTGAGCGACCGCCCTGGTGGCCTGCACGGCCAAGGGAGCATTCTTGCCGATCATCTCCGCGATCTCCACCGCCCTGGGCATCAATTCTTCCGGAGGCAATACCTGGTGGACGAATCCCAGACGATAGGCCTCTTCCACGCTTAAAGTGTCGCCGGTCAACATAAGGTACATGGCCTCGCCGTGGGGCATCACCCGGGCTAGGTGGTTCAATGCGTAGTGGGCCAATATGCCCCGCTTGACTTCAAAAAGGCCGAAGTAGGCTTCCGTCGACGCGATCCGTATGTCGCAGTCGGCCGCCCGTTCCATGCCGGCGGCGATTGCCAGGCCGTTTATGGCGGCGATTATCGGCTTGGGGTTTAAGCCAAAGGGTTGGCTGGAACGTCCCCGTTCCGCCCTTTCCTCCGGCGTGATCCCTGATGCCCCTGCCTCGCCAGATGAGGACTCGGTTTGATTCCGCTCTGTCATTTCCTTCAGGTCCGCGCCGGCCGAGAACGCCCGCCCGGCCCCGGTGACAATGCCAACCCGCATCCCGGGGTCGTGGACGAATTCGTACAGAGCTGCGTCAAGCTCCTGGCGCATCAGCGCTCCCTGGGCGTTTAGCCGGTCAGGCCGGTTCATAGTGAATATGGCGTAATGGCCTTCCGGATGAGTCTCATAAAGCAGGTCTGGCATGCTCATACCCCCTAAACTCAATGTCCAGGAAAATATTCCGGAACTTGGTCTGTAAGTGGCAAGAGTATAAAGCAAAGGCGGCCAATGGTGGATGCAGGGGGCCGGCGCCATTGACACCCGGTGGCGCCGGTCTCATATAATCCACGGAGGAGGGGCCATGCCGGAAGCGCCGGATCTGGAAATAATCAAGGACTACCTGAATGAGCGGATACTGGGGCTCACCGTGGAATCCGCTCGAATCTTGCGCCCCACGGTTCTGCGCTCTCTGACCGGTGATCTGGTTGAGGACATTACCGGGCGCAAATTGGAGAACGTTCAGCGCCGGGGTAAATTCCTGCTGTTCTCCCTTTCCGGCGGCACGTGGATGGTCATAAATCCCATGCTTACCGGGGCGGTACAACTGTGCCAGCGGAGCCTGCGGGTGCTCAAGAAGACCTGTTTCATCTTAGACCTGCCGGAAGACCAGCAACTCCGCTATCTGGACGACCGCCAGATGGGCAAGGTCTACTACCTGGCGGAAGAGCAGATGGACCAGGTGCCGAACCTGGCGGACCAAGGTCCCGACGTATTGGACGGGATCTCATTTGAAGAGTTTCAAAGCAGATTGAAAAGGTTCCACGGAGAGATAAAGGGCGTCTTAACTAGGGGCGCTTTTATCTCAGGGATTGGAAATGCGTATTCCGACGAGATATTGTTCGCTGCCGGCCTGTCTCCCTTCCGTAAATCCCGTAGCCTTGACCGGTCTGAACTTGAAACCCTGTATGACCAGTGCCCGAAAGTCGTAACCGACGCCATGGATGTGCTGCGAGGGCGCATGGGCGATGACATCCATGTCAAGATACGAGATTTCTTAAAGGTCCATAACAAGGGCGGACAACCATGCCCCACCTGCGGTGGGGCCATCACCCAATTGACCGCCAACCAGCGCATCACCAGTTATTGCCGGAAATGCCAGCCGGGGATGCTCATCAAGAACTGACGTTTGCATTCCGTCCGGCTCCGGCCAACGAATTCCACAATAGGTGAGCCCGGTCGCATCCGGGATAGTGCCGTTCCCATCGTCTTGATGTTGGCGCCTAGTCTTACAAAGACCGGCTTGAATAATCTGTTCGCCCTGAGCTTGTCGAAGGGTCCTCCCGCGGCAGGATGGTTCGACAAGCTCAGGGCGAACTGGTTGATAATGCGGATTTCCACAAGCAAATCATAGGTGATCCGGCCGTCCACCCGGTTAGGAAATCGCGTCGCCCCACCGGTCCACGGAGCAGACCTCTTCCAGGGGTTTGCGTTGCACCGAGCCAAACCGGCCCCGCGGGTAACCCAAGGGAAGGCAATACACGATTTGGGCGGTGTCCGGAACTCCAAACAGCCGGCGGACCCTTTCGTCCACCTGCGCGTGCAGGGTGGTGATTGTGCCGCCCACCCCATGTGACCGAGCCGCCAACAGCAGGTTCTGAACCGCGGGTATCACCGAACCCATGGCGCCCTGGGTTTTCGCCAAGGCGCATACCATGACCACCACCGGGGCCGAGGCAAACTCGCTGGACAGCCTCATGGCCGACCGCTGGGAGCTCTTTCCCGGAGCGATGTCTTCGGGCCCGTTGATGCCCTCGTCTTTACGTTTGGCCCACCAGGCCTCTCTGTACAGCTCACCCAGCTCCAGCCGTATGTCGGGGTCTTTGATAACGAGAAAGTGCCATGGCTGGTTGTTGCCGCCGTTTGGCGCCCGGATTGCGGCCTCCATGATGTCCCGCAGCACATCATCGGGAATTGGGTCGGGCCTAAACCGCCGTATGGCCCTCTGGGTGAACATGGCTTCACCCAGGGGAATGTTCAATCGGGATTCAGTGGTCATTCCGCGTCCTCCTTACCGATTCTGACGTAAGGATAACCCTTGGCCGGTGGCCTCTCAAGGGGCGTGGCTGAACTTAAATTGACCGCAGGCATGGCTATTACTATAATGGGGCGAGATTACAGACCGATTCAGCCTGACTTACCCTTGGCGGGGCTGACGCTGTAGCGTAAAACCGAAGGCGATAAGGAGACTCGATGGTACAAGAACAAGCCGCAATCCTAAGACCTGAGACTCTGATTGAGGAATTCAAGAAGAATGGCGTCACCCATGTGGTGACGATACCCGACTCAGAAACCAACTACCTGTACGAGTTGATGAAGGAACAGCCCTGGCTTGAGATCGTCCCGGCGTCCCGGGAGGGCGAGACATTCGCCATCTCTTTGGGGCTGTTGGTGGGTGGAAAAAAACCGGTTTGCCTGATTCAAAACACGGGAATGATGGAGTCCGGGGATTCCATTCGCGGCATGGCGCTGGACTCGGGCTTCCCACTGGTGATGGTCGTCGGTTACCGGGGTTGGAACCGCCACGGAGTCATTACCGATTCAGTTGCCCGCTACACCGAGCCCTTCTTAAACGCCTTGCGCATCAACTATTACCTGGTGGAATCCAATGAGGACGGAGCACGGATTTCCGAGGCTTTCAACGAAGCCCAGAACACCAAGCGACCCGTGGCGATTCTAGTCGGCGACGAATACCACGGATTCAATAGGGTATAAACACCTACTGTAACCCGGCCAAATCTGGGGCGGTAGGCTCCGTCAAAGTCCCGCCGCCATATTCACAACTATAGGAGTTTCAAGATGTTTAACGCAGCAGATATGTTTCAGAAATTCCAGGAGCAACGTGGCAATGCCATCGTGATACCTACGGGCACCTCCGGACGCCACTGGCGGGAATTTTCTAAAAATGAAAGCAGGGACATGAACCTGGGCGGGGCCATGGGACAAACCACTTCCACATGTCTGGGTTTAGCCCTGGGCCTGCCCGACGAGAAAGTGGTTCTGTTTGACTCCGAAGGCGCGCTTTTGATGAACCTGGGTATCCTGGCGACCATCGCGGGCAAAAAGCCTAAGAATTTCTTCCATTTCCTGATGGACAATGAGTGTTACGCCACCACCGGCGGACAACCCGTGCCCAACTCCGCCGAGATCAACTATGCCGGAATGGCCAAGGAAGCAGGCTACGCGTCGGCCCACCACTTCGACAACCTGGAAGACTTCGCCAATAGCATCGAATCCATCATGAAAGAGACGGGCCCCGTATTCGTATCCATGAAGATGGTGCCCGAGGTTGAGAACGCGCCCATCGGCATGAGGCAGCGTGTTCCCCAACGTTCCCGAGGCGAGACCATAACCGCCCTTCAAAAGGAACTCAACATCAAAAACGCCTGAAATCCCACCTGGCGCTTAATGGATTGTAATGGCAGATAGGTCCTTCGCCGGCGACGCCGACGCTCCCGAATTCCCTCAGGGGCTGGAATGGGTAAACACCCACCGGCCCCTGACTTTGGCGGAACTGGCCGGTAAGGTGGTGATACTGGATTTTTGGACCTACTGTTGAATCAACTGCGTCCACATCTTTCCGCAGTTGCGGAAACTGGAGCAAAAATTCCCCAACGAACTGGTGGTGATCGGCGTCCACGCCGCCAAGTTCCCCAACGAGAAGGATAAGGACAACCTTTACAACGCCGTAAAACGGTTCGAGCTGGGGCACCCGGTCATCAACGACGTTGATATGGAAGTCGCCCGGGCTTACGACTTCAGGGCCTGGCCCACCCTATGGTTCATCGATCCCATGGGCAAGCTCATCGGCAAGCACGAAGGCGAGCTGCCCTACGAAGCATTTGAAGACCTCCTCACCCGGATGGTGGCGGAGTTCGACGCCAAGGGAATTCTCAAGAGATCACCTCCTCCCTCCATCCCGGAACTTGAACCGGGCACCGTACTCTCCTTTCCTGGCAAGGTTCTGGCAGACCCCGGCGGCCGTTTATTCATCTGCGACACCAACCACAACCGCATTTTGGTGACCGACTTGGACGGGAAGGTTCGGCAGATAATCGGCGATGGCAAGCCTGGCCTGGACGACGGCGACATTTCCAACGCTACCTTCGACCATCCCCAAGGCGCCGCGTTGGACGGCGAGATCCTCTACGTTGCAGATACCGAAAACCACGCCATCCGGCAGGTGGACCTGGCAGCTAGCCGGGTGCAGACGATCGCCGGAAACGGCCAACAGGGAAACGTGCGGGAAGGAAGGGGTCCGGGCCGGGCAATGGAGCTGAATTCCCCGTGGGACGTGGTGGTGGATCAGGGCACGTTGTACATATCCATGGCGGGGACCCATCAGCTTTGGTCCATGGACCTAGATAGCGGAGACGTAGGTCCATTCGCCGGGAGCGGCCAGGAATCTTTGACCGATGGTCCGCTGGGGTCGGCCACTTTGGCGCAGCCCAGCGGCATCACTAAAGGCAGTTCCGGAGGGGGCGGCAAGCTCTATTTCGCCGACAGCGAGACCAGCTCTATCCGGTCGGCCGGCCTTGACGCGTCGGGAAGGGTACAGACCATTGTCGGATTGGACCTGTTCATCTTCGGCGACGTGGACGGCGCCGATCACAAGGTGCGCCTGCAGCACCCCATAGGCATCACCTGGCACGACGGGACTTTATACGTGGCCGACACCTACAACCACAAGATCAAGAGGGTGCTGCCGGAAACCCGCAGTTCCTTCACCTTCGTGGGCAATGGAGAAGCGGGGTTCCGCGACGGCAACGGCGGCCAAGCCCAACTGTCAGAACCCACCGGCCTTAGCGCCGCTGATGGGAGACTCTACATCGCCGACACCAACAACCACGCCGTCAGGGTAATTGACCTGGATACAGGGGACGTGACCACTCTGGAGATAACCGGCGTCTATTGACCATGAAGGCCATGGTTCGCCCCGATTACATCGGGATCACTATGAGCGGTGTGAGGCCGTGCCTCCTGGTTTCGGGTCACCGGCCACAGGGCTCGTAACATGGGCCAAGATGCTGAAACCCATCTCTGACAATCAAAACCGTTCATCCTGGGCGTGTCGATGGACCTGCCACCGGAACATTAGCCGCCAAGGGATGAAATATCCTCAACCTAAAACCGTGGTTCGACAAGCTCACCATGAGCGGTGTGTGGCCCTGCCGATTACTATGGTTAAACTGATCATCGGGTTTAACCGTCCGGGTGCTGAAAACCATCGCTGAACACCAAAACCGTTCATCCTGAGCCCGTCGAAGGACCGGCCACCGGAACATTAGCCGCCAAGGGATGAAATACTCTCAAGCTCAAACCGTCTTGGATTCAGCATTTCTGGTTAGTAACGTAGCCCCGATGCTTTATTGTGCAATATAAGACGGGATGAGGGCGGTCCTGCCTACTCCTCCCCTGGCCCTCTATTGACGATGAAGAACCGGTCCAAGTGGGCCAAGTCCTGCTCCACCGCCGTTTCCGCCTCGGGGAAGTGCTTCTCCGCCAATGCTTGGGCCGCCGGGACCTGCTCCGGGTCCAGCTCTAAAAGAATCACTCCTGTCTCTTTCAGGTGATTCCCCGCTTGGGAAAACAGCCGGGTAATTACCTCCATGCCATCCTCTCCACCGTCCAAGGCAGCCTTGGGCTCCTTTTGGACCTCCGGCTGCAGGGTGGGGATTCGCTGGGAAGGGATATAGGGCAGGTTGGCGACGATCAAATCCAATAAAGGTGGAGGTCCGGGCGGATCGGACATTTCGGGCATTGCTTCCAACAGGTCGCCATAGCACAAAGTGATGCGGTCGGCTACGTTGTGGGATTGGACGTTGTAGGCGGCCACCCTCAATGCCGGCTCGGAATTGTCGATGGCGTAGATGTGCGCCGCGGGCAGGTGGATGGCCAGGTTGATTGCTATCGCGCCGGAGCCGGTGCCCACGTCGGCGACGACCAATTGGGGCGTCTCCATACCCATGAGGGCCATAAAGAGGGCGTGTTCCACCATGGACTCGGTCTCGGGCCGGGGTATCAGGACATCCGGGGTCACGGCCAGGTTGATGCCGTAGAATTCTTTGTAGCCAAAGATATAGGCCAGGGGTTCCCGTTGGCGGCGGCGGTCCAGGATTGCTGAGATATCATTCTCCTGCTGGGGCGTGATCTCTCGTTCCTGCTGGGCGAATATTTCGTGGCGAGGCATTCGCAGCACGTTCATCACCACCACCTCGGCCTCCAAACGGGCGTCGGGGATGTTTAACGTCTCAAGGGAATGGTGGGTTTGTTGGAGGGTTTCTCTGAGGTTTGGCATCTACCGTCAACGCCCCAGAGCCTAATCAGGACGCCGCGGCTTCAGACAAGGCCCGCTCTTCTTCCCACGAGGTCAGGGCGTCGATGATATCGTCCATGTAACCGTCCATGATCTTAGGCATGCCGTGGAAGTTGGCGTTGATGCGGTGGTCGGTTATCCTGTCCTGGGGATAATTGTAGGTGCGAATCTTCTCCGAGCGTTCGGCGGTGCCTACCTGCGCCCGCCGGTTTTGGGACATTTCCGCGGCCTTGCGTTCCTCTTCCGCTTCGTAGATACGGGCGCGGAGCATGGCCATCGCTTTGGTTTTGTTCTTATGCTGGGACCGCTCGTCTTGGCAAACCACCGTCAGCCCCGAACGCTCATGGACGATACGGATAGCCGTGGCGACCTTATTGACGTTCTGGCCCCCGTGACCCCCGGCGTGGAACACGTCTATGCGCAGGTCTTCAGGGTTGATCTTAACGTCTACCTCATCGGCCTCGGGCAACACAACCACGGTGGCGGTGGAAGTATGGATGCGGCCCTGGGTTTCAGTATCCGGGATCCGCTGCACCCTATGGACGCCCCGCTCGAATTTCAGACGGCTAAAGGCCCCTTTGCCTTGAACTTCAAACACGATCTTGTTAAACCCGCCCAGCGTGGATGGACTGGTGTCCATCACGTCTATCTTCCAATTATGAAGTTGGGCGTAACGAGTGTAGGCGCGGTAGAGATCGCTGGCGAAAAGACTGGCCTCATCGCCACCGGTGCCAGACCTGATCTCTACGATGACATCCCGTTCGTCATTGGGATTCGTGGGAATCAGCGCCACCCGCAGCGCTTGGCCCAGGTCCTCGAGAGCTTTCTCCACCCCGTCCAGTTCTTCCCGGGCCATATCGGCCAATTCAGGATCGGAACCTTCCTGCATGATGGCGGCTAAGTCATCCTTGTCACGGAGCAACTTCACGTGTTGGCGGGAAATGCCGGCTAACTGCTCTAAAGAAGCGCGCTCTTTAGCCAATTCTTGGATTTTCTCAAAGTCGGTGGCGACTTCGGGCGTGGCCATAGAGGCTTCGATATCGTAGTAGCGTTTTATGACGGGCTCAAGCTTGTCAAAAATCGAGGCCATTATGCTGCCTGCACCGTTTCTATCTAAGGGCCGGGAAGATTATGCCGGATTGCGGTTAGCTGTATTTCAGTTTACATCAAGGTGAATGGCCAAACAAGACTAAAAGCGTAGGTGTCAAATAAATGTTGGCAATCCATTGGGGAATTGGTAGATGGTGCGAACGCCCGGAGCTTCACCTCGGGCATCCAGGCCATTGTATCCCATGAAATGGGCTACCTTGGTCTTCCGACGATGAAAAGCCATTTGCTACGGCTTGTTCCCCCAATGGACGGCCACCGCGCCGAATCCCATGATCTTGTATCCAACCAGCGCCAACCCCGCATCTTCGAGCATGCCCGCCAACGCCACAGCCTCGACGAACTGGTCCACCGATTGGGGCAGATAGGTGTAGGCCGCCCGGTCTCCGGCCACGACACTTCCAATCAAAGGCACCACGTGGTGGAAATACCAACGTAAGATCCCTGAAAGGCCACCTTTGGCCATGGGAGTCAATTCCAGCACGGCGACCCTGCCGCCGGGCCGCACCACCCGAACCATTTCGGCAAGGGCGATTTGAACACCGCCGGGGCCGGGCATGTTGCGCAGGCTAAATCCGGCGGTGCAACAGGCAAATGTATCGTCCGCAAATGGCAGGTCCAGCGCGTCACCCAGTAGACAGGTCACATTTTCAGGCAGGCCAGCCGCCCCCGCCTTGGATCGGGCCTTGGCAATCATCCCAGGCAAAAGGTCCAGCACCACGGCATGCTCTATGCCGGCTCTCCGCGCCAATGCTATGCCCAGATCGCCTGTTCCTCCGGCCACATCCAGGCCTTTGCCGCTGAGCCCCTGGGCCGCCAACCGCACCGTGCGGGCCTTCCAGTTCCTGTGTAGGCCCAAGGTCATCAGGTCGTTCATGAGATCGTAACGGTCCGCGATGCGTGAGAAAAGGCTGGCTACGTACTGTTGCTTGACCTCCCCGCGTATTTCAGCCATGTGACTCAGCCACGTATCTTAATGACCTATCTTTATCAGGTATCTTAACTGGAATTTTGGCATTGCACGCCTGCCCAAGGATACCGGCAGTTCACGGCTACTACTGGCGGCCGTATTGCAGGTCCCCGGGAAGGGCATCGTCCAGGCCGAGGGCCACCATGATGCGGCCCACCGTAAATCTGACGAGGTCGCCTATTCCCTGGGGCTTCAGATAGAATGCCGGTTCCGGTGGGGCTATCACAACGCCCATGCGGCTCAAAGTCAGCATGTTTTCCAAATGTATGCTGTGCAGGGGGGTTTCCCTGGGCACCAGCACCAAACGCCGGTTCTCTTTCAAGCATACGTCGGCTGCTCGTAGCAGGAGGTTGCCCGAAAGCCCATTGGCAATGGAGGCGATACTGTTCATGCTGGCGGGCGCCACCACCATCCCGGCGGTGGGGTAGGTGCCGCTGGCTATGGGCGCCCGAAGATCGTTGATCGCATAATGGGTAAAATGGGGGCTTTCTTGCCACTCGGCCAGGCATTCGTTGAAGGACGACTCCATCTCTTCTTGCCACACAAGCTTGGCGCTGTTGGAACAGACCACTACGGTGGGCACATCGCGACGCAGGAGCTCATCGATGGCCCCCTGGGCTAGGACCGACCCGCTGGCGCCGGAGATTCCAACGATCACTGGTTTCATTGCAAGCCGTTTGTTGCGTTTTTGAGGGGGAGCATCATTGCGCATTCAGAAAGGGCAAGTTCACAAAGGCGCGCCGTTAATTTAGCCCGTTCAAACAACGATATCCAAGACGGTGAAGGTTAGCACCACCAGGGAAATGACGCTGTTGTACCGGAAGAACGGAGATGTCAGTTTCGACAGATTATTGGGCGTCACCAGGCTATTCTCGTATATCAACAAGGCCACCGCAAGTGTCAATCCAGTGTAGTAGAAGATTCCCATATCCATCCAAATTCCCAGGGTCAATAACGAAGCCGCCGAGATCCCGTGCATGACCTTGGCCGTGATCAAAGCGCCCCCCACGCCGAAACGTCCCGCCAGGGATTTAACTCCGTAGCTCCTGTCGAACTCCACGTCGGCGCAACCGTAGATCGCGTCGAAGCCTCCCGCCCAGGCCGCAACCGCCAGCGAGAGCAACACCGGCTGAAAATCCAACCGCCCGGTTACGCCTATCCAGGCGGCCGTGGGCGCTATGGCCAGGGCCCAACCCAGCACGAAGTGGCAGCCCCAGGTGAAATACTTGGCGTATGAATAGAGCACCACATAGACCGCTGCCACAGGGGCCAGGGCCAGGGCTAATGGATTTAGCTGGGCTGCCGCAACGAATAGCACTGTAGTGGAAACCGCCATCATCAATAACACTTCAACGGGCCGGATCAGCCCCAGGGGAAGATGGCGGTTGGCTGTGCGAGGGTTCACAGCGTCTTCCTTCCGATGGACAAACCGGTTAGCGGCCATTCCCAAAGTACGGGCGCCGGCCATGGCAACGTTGATCCAGATGAAGGCATCCCAACCGGGCCAGCCTCCCGCGGCCAGCAACATTCCCATGTAGGCGAAGGGCAGCGCAAACAGTGCTTCATGAATACGTACGAAGCCCAGGTACATGGGAATCCTGCCGGCAATGAGCCTGGCTGGGTGTGGCGCTGTATGGGAGTTGAGCATGAGTCTATCTATCTGGGTCTGGCCGGCTTGAGTCTAACTGGCCGTCAAAGCCATACTCGCTCCATCTGGCGTCCACCTGGTCTTTGACCTGACGGCTCATGACGATCTCCGGAGGCCATTCCTGGCGGCGGCCTTCCTCTACCATCTTCTCCGTGGCGTCGATACCCATCTTGCTGCCGAACTTGGGGGTCGCCGTGGCAATATCAAGATCGTCCAACGGGCCGTTTGCGAAAAACACGTCACGGGAAGGGTCGATATTGTTAGCCACCCGCCAGGCCACTTCCGAAACGTTGTTCACGTCCACAAAATGATCCACTGCGACGATTGTCTTGGCCAAGCTCATGAGCCCCAGTCCCCAAAGGCCGTAGATCACCTTGCGAGCCTGGCCCGGATACTCTTTTTTTAGGGAAACGATGACGAGATTGTGGAAAATCCCTTCGGCCGGCATGTTGATGTCCACAACCTCGGGAATGACGGCCTGGACGGCCGGCAGGAATATACGTTCGGTCACCTTGCCCATATAGTAGTCTTCCATCGGAGGCCGGCCGACGATGATGGCCGGGTAGATGGGGTTTCTCCTCTGGGTGATGGTGGTCACGTGGAACACCGGGTAGCGATCCTCCATGGAATAGTAACCGGTATGGTCGCCAAACGGACCCTCTTCCCGTTCCTCGCCGAGGATCACATATCCCTCAAGGACGATCTCCGCGTGGGCGGGCACCAAGAGATCGCAGGTTTTCGCCTTGACCATCTCCACGCCCTCCTCACGGATGAACCCGGCCACGGCCATCTCATCTATACCGGGGGGAAGCGGCGCGGAACCGGTCCAAATGGTGGCGGGATCGCCTCCCAGAGCCACCGCTACTTCCAACCGGTCCAGCCCCATCTCCGAACCGGCGCGGTAATGGCTGGCGCCGACCTTGTGGGTCTGCCAGTGCAAACCGGTGGTGTTCCGGTCGAAAACCTGTAGCCGGTAGGTGCCGTAATTCTGGACTCCGGTCCGGGGGTCTTTGGTGATCACCAGAGGGAGGGTGATATACCGGCCTCCGTCCAGCGGCCAGCACCTGAGCACCGGGTATTTGAACAGGTCGATCTCGTCTCCCTCGATCACTAGATCCTGACATGGGGCCCGGCTAATGGTCTTGGGTTGGAACGACCCCAGGTGAACCAACTGCCCCAGGGTACGCAGGCGGTTGACCAAGCCCTCGGGCGGACCTTGCATCATGCTGAGCAGGCCCTGGATCCGGCCGGCAAGTTCATCCAGGTCCTCGACACCCAACGCCCAGGCCATGCGCTTGGGGGACGCGAACAGACCGATCACCAACGGCACGTCGTAGCCGGTGACGTTTTCGAATAGCAATGCCGGTCCACCACTTTTGACCATGCGGTCGGTGATCTCGGATATCTCTAGATCCCAACTGACTGGCGCATTTACACGGCGCAGTTCTCCCCTTTCTTCCAGGTATAGAATGAATTCTCTAAGGTCCTTAAAATTCATAGAGGTCTCCCGGCGGTAATTCGGTTATCCGTCAAGGAGAATGCGTGGCCAAACCGGAGATGGCGTGAAGCTGCGCCGCCTTGCCCTGGGCTAACGTGAGTGTCGCGGGGAATGGTAAACCGCCAGATAGAGGGGCAATAGGATGGAACGTTCAGGTCATTATTGGGGAATTCGCAAGGGCGTGAGCCCGCGGCATAAGAGAGCAAAGGGAGGTTCAAAACCCTTCTTCGTGCTGCTGAGTCGGTCCGGGCGCCACGGGGCTTGGTCGAACGCCGTTCCAGATGCAATCCAAGGTTAGGCTAAAATTCGCTAGGCTCGGCCTTGGTCTTCCCGAAGCAATCGCTACAGTAAACAGGCCGGTCTCCCCGAGGCCGAAAGGGCACCATGGCATCGTTGCCGCACTCGGCGCATACTATCGGATACATCTCCCGGGGTTGGTCGGAATACATCCCGCCTCGCTGCTCGGTCCGTCGCACCGCCCGGCAACTCCGGCAGCGCTTTGGTTCGTTGGAAAAGCCTCGGGCATTGAAAAATTCTTGTTCTCCAGCCGTGAATATGAACTCCCCCCCACATTCCACGCATATCAAAGTCTTATCTGACAGCGCCACCGGCTGACCTCCTTGTGTTAACAACGCCGTTCCCGTTCGGACCAGCAGGCCAACCAGCGCCGGAAATGGGAAACCCTGCGGGGTTACGCGCGTTTCCTAGCTGACATAACCTAGCTTGAGCCCAAGCGTATTATAACCAGTGATTCTACTTATGCAACCAACAAGGGGCGAACCTAACAGGGTGATCGCGTCTTAACCCATGCCTGTAGGATTATGCAGGCCACTCACATCCGGCCAAGACCGTCATTCCGGCGCAGGCCGGAATCCAGCACCACTTGGCAGCCGCGAACATTGCGCATGGGAACAATGGCACGCTTACCCTCCGGCTTGCGCCGGAGTGACGAAAGTGGGCCACCCCGTCTCATTTAAGACCCAATTGCCCGGGCGAAGCCAAAGCCAAGCGGATGCAGGCTTATATCTCGTTATAAGCGCCGCCCAGCGGGTGGCCTACAATGGATTGCTGCGGCCACAACTTGCCGGTAAGCCCAGATGCGCACTGTCTGCCAAGCCCAGGGGCCGCCCATGTGCGCTGAGATGCGGCGGCGGGTTCCAACTAATCTTGGATCAAGAAACAGGAGGATGCTTTAAATACGGCCCACAATTCTTGGCCGGGCTTGATGGACATCTCCGCCATCGCGGCGCCTGTGATGTGGCACTGTAGTGTCCGGCCGCAGTCCAGGCTCACCGTGTAGCCGGGAGGATGTGCTTCCACTCCTGACACCACTCCCTGCAGCCGGTTTCTCGCGGACGAGCCCTGCAGGTCCCTGCTGGACAGTATGATGTCCGACGCCCTGATCCCCACGGTGACTCGCCGGAGCGAATCCCCGTTGATTCGGGCTGCATCGGATTCAATTGGGACCCTGGGGGCGGTGCCAAATTCTGGGCTGGCTCCTTCCTGATCCAAGGGCACTTCCAGGCGAATGCCCTCCCCCATGCAGATCATGGTGCCGTCCTTGGGATTATGGCTTTCGATCACCAAGTCGAATTGATTTTCAACGCCCACCAACCGGGCTACCCGGCCTCGGCCGGGCTGCCCCAGCACGTCCAGAGGCTCACCCTCCGAGATTACCCTGCCTTCATCAATCACCTGCACCCAGTCCGCCATGGCCAGCGCTTCCTCGCGGTCATGGGTGACCAACATGGTGGGAATTCCAGACTGGACAACCATGGTCCTAAGCTCACTGCGCAATACCCGACGTAACTCCGCGTCCAAAGAGTTGAACGGCTCATCCAGCAGTAACATTGCGGGCGCCGGCGCCATTGCACGGGCCAGCGCCACCCGCTGCTGCTGGCCGCCGGATAGCTCCCACGGGTACCTGTCCTCCAGACCTTCCAACTGAAGCGTCCGGAGCAATAGCTGCACGCGCGCTTGCCCGGCTGCGGATCGCCCATCGGCCAGTCCGTAAGCGATATTGGCGCCGACCCTGAGGTGGGGAAAGAGGTGGAACTGTTGGGTAAGATAGCCGGTCCTCCGACGGTGGGCTGGGACGAATACCCCGCCGTTGCCGTCAAACACTACTCTGCTGCCTATCTCGATATAGCCAGCCATCGGCTGCACCAAGCCGGCGATTATCCTGAGGGTGGTGGACTTGCCAGCGCCCGATTGGCCAAATAATGCCGTGACTTGACCAGGTTCAATATCCCAACTGGCTTCCAAAGTGAAATCGCCCACGGAATAGTTGGCCCAGCCACGGCTCATAGATGTCCCGTCCAACGCCGCCTGGTGGCCATGCCCAGCGACACCAGGACCAATACTGCTCCGGCCAGTAAAAGGACCGACAACGCTAGGGCTTCACCGAGGCTGCCTTCCATCGCGGTCATGATTGCCAGAGGCATGGTCTGAGTTTTGCCCGTCAGGTTGCCTGCGAACATCATGGTTGCGCCGAATTCGGAAAAAGCCCTGGCCCATGCCAAGCCCAAACCCGCCAGGATAGACGGTCCCGCTAGGGGCAATGTCAACCGGAAGAAGGACCGTATCGGCGAGACGCCCAGGGTTTGGGATATGTCCTCGTATTCCGTATTAACCCCTTGGAACCCGATCCTGGATGCCCGGATATAGAAGGGCGCGGCGACGAACACCTGGGCAAAGACCACCGCTGCCGTGGTGAAGGGCAAGGCGATGCCCGCGTTCTCCAATGCTGGGCCGATAACTCCCTGGCGGCCAAATGCCATTAGCATGGCCACCCCGGCCACGACTGGGGGCAATACGATAGGCAATTCGATCAAACTGTCCACCACCCTGAGCAGCGTGGACCGGCTGCGGGCCAGCAGATAGGCGAATGGGGTACCCACTAGTACGACAAAGACCATGCTGACCGCGGAAGTCACCACAGAAAGTCTTAGGGCCGTCAGAGCGAAATCGCCGGACAGGCTGCCCAAAAAATCTCCCTGCCGGACCGCGCTAACCAAAAGGGCAACCAGGGGCACACCGATGAATATCAGATAGACGATGCCCGCCGATGACCCCAATACCGCTCCCGCCGGGACGGACGGCGCTTTTACTGGGTTTGGCGTCACGGATCTGAGGCCGGTCCGAATCCGTGGCCTGCCAATATCAACTGTCCCTTTGGCGATAGCACGAAGCGGATGAAATCTTCCGCCAACAACGAATCACCGGCTTCTCGTAATGCCGCGATGGGATAAGCCGCCACCACGTGCGACTGCTCCGGGATAGGAATCACCCTAACCCGGTCACGGATGTAATCTGTCGAGACGCCGGTCACATAGATCACGCCGGCATCCACTTCTCCCAGGGCAACCTTGGCAGCCACACCTCTGACGTTTGGTTCCAACGTGACCACGTTGGCCAAAATTCTTGAAGTTAGGTGCAAGTCTGACTTAACCTCGCTGTTTTCCAGCCTGGATATCATTTCTTGGGCGTATCTGCCCGCTGGCACATCGGGAAGGGCGAGGGCAATTTTGATTCCCTGGTTACCCATATCATAAACATCGGTCACCATTCCAGCCGGATCCTCTTTGGGGACGATAACCGCCAGCCGGTTAGTGGCAAATACAGCCGGTTTACCATCCACAAGACCGCCTATCCGGGCCAACTCCATTTGCCTGTGATCGGCCGAAGCGAACACGTCCCCGGGTGCGCCATGTTCCAATTGGGTGCGTAATCTTTGGCTGCCGGCTAGGTTAAGCTCGACGGATACCCCCGAATCTTCCGATTCGTATGCTACGGCGATCTCACGGAAGGCCTCGCTCAAGGAGATCGCCGCAAACACTGTCAACTCCCTGGCCGGCCTCGGATCGGCGCCGTTGGAATCGCTGAGCGTTCCTGAGGCGCCGGCGCAGCCCGTGACGAGCATGAATATCGCGACAGCAAAGGCCATAGGGGCCGCCGTCATCTGTAAATGATCAAGACCAAATCCGATCGTAAGACCCCGAATCCAGTTTCCTGGCCAATCATGATGTGTTGGTCCAACATGGTTCGGCGGTAGACCGGACGGATTGTAAAGCACACTTGTCAGTATATCAAGTGTAGATTATGCTAGCGGTATGGCCTCTTTACAAAATAACCTGCGGGGACGCCGGGTCCAAGCCGGTCTGTCTCAGCAAGAGATGGCCGGGCGGGCAGATATCAGCCGTCAAGCCTACGCTGCTGTTGAATCCGGGAAAGCTACGCCATCCACCGCCGTGGCATTGCGTCTGGCCAGGGCCTTGAATACCTCCGTGGACAACCTGTTTTCCTTGTGGGACGATCTGCCGCCGGTGATGGAAGCGGAACTGGTGGGCACAAGCCAAGAATCCAGCGGCAACGAATCAGGGTCTCCAAGGCGGACCACCCTTACGCCGGTTGGAGATAGGCTATTGGCCCGGCCGATGTTGACCGGATTTGGGTTGGCCAGATACGGGCTGGTGGCGGCCGACGGCGTGATCTTGTCTGGAGGCGGGACCACTTCCAACGTAATGGTTCAACCCTTGGACCGGGTGGAAATGCAGACGCCGTGCGTTTCTCTATTGGGCTGCGACCCTTCGGTGGGCATCTTGGAGACGAGTCTACGGCAACGGGGCGTTCGGCTGGCGTGGGTGGAAGAAGGTAGTTTCCAGGCATTGGGTGGATTATCCCGGGGCGAGGCGCACATAGCGGGTTGCCACCTGCGGGACGAAGCCACCGGTCTATACAATCATCCCTGGGCCCAGCGGATGTTGCCCTTTGAGTACACGTTGATCGCCTTTGCCACCTGGCAGCAAGGGCTTATGGTCGCTGCGGGGAACCCCAAGGGCATAACCGTGATAGAGCACTTGGCCCGGCCCGACGTCACCATCGTGAACCGGCCCTCCGGTTCGGGCAGCCGCAGCCTCTTGGACCGGTTATTCGATGCTCAGGGTATACCAGGCGAGCAGGTTCAGGGCTATGATCGGGAGTTGCGCGGCCATCTTGAGGTCGCGGCCGCGGTCGCTTCGGGTCTGGCCGACGCGGGCGTCGGCGTGCATGCCGCTGCATCGGCGTTGGGTCTGGATTTCCTGCCCTTGGAGGAAGAGCGTTACGACCTGGCGGTTCCCAACCACTTCCTGAACGAGCCGGCGGTCCAAACCTTGCTTGAGCTGCTCCGGACGCCATCGGTCCAGCGTAAGGTTGAGGCCCTGGCGGGCTATGACGTTGCCGGCATGGGAGTCCCGGTCTCGGTCAACTAGCAACATGTGATGCTGCAGGTTCGTGACGCTCTCCGGTTTAACCTCCCCGTTGCTTGACTCCCCCAGGTTGCTGGGGTCTAATGGCAGTGACATGGCGCGGCGCTCCCAAGGCTGGGACAGGCGTCAAAGCTAGGAGGTAGACCAGCAATGGCATTGGTACGATGCATCATGGAAATGGGGATGGGCGTGGATGTCCACGGAAAGGACTACACCAACGCGGCAAAACGCGCCGTTTTTGATGCTATCCATCACAGCAGTTTAGGATTCCAGCGGATGCTGGGGAAGACGGCCGACGACATGCGAGTGGATGTCACCATTGGCATCCCCAAACCCGACCAGGTGGATGAAAAGGCCGTAGGCGAATCACTGCCCCACGGCACCGCCTTCGTAAAGGCCGTGATCGGCGGTCTGGAGATCCCCAGTGAGTCAGGAGACGACGCAATGGTCATCGCCAACGCGGCGGTGATAGTGAGTTTCGACGACGGCAAGTAATTAACTGATTCCGGACTGGCCGGATTGGCATTGTCCGGCCAATCCTGCCGATAGTACTTGGTTCTACAAATACCGGTTCGGATCCTCCATTCGCCCTGAGCTCGTCGAAGGGTCCTTTCCTGGAATAATGGTTCGACAGGCTCACCACGAACGGGGTTGTTAACGCCGAGTTTTGCAACGAACTACTAAGTAATGAACGGTCAAGGGATTCACGAGAAAAAGCCCCGATATTTTCGGGGCTTTTTCTTTCGTTGCCGAACCGGCGCCGAGTTATTTGCGGGTGGTCTTTGTTATCCCCCTTATGTTGTTGACCAGCTCCGCGGGGTCCAATTCGTGAACGCCCTTCAGATGCGCGCTCATGTCTGCCACTATCGCATCCTCGGTGTCAGCCTGGGACATGTAGCGGCAAGGCTGGCCGTTCTCATCAAGAGCCAACGAAAGCATTGCGTTGCACCTTGCGTATTTCACCATTTCGCATTCCTCCTAAAATGGTTGGGCTTGTGCTCTTGGCCATTTGCCAATGATTCAAAAGAGCCTGTCCAGTCGTAATCGGGCTTATTATACCCCAATCTCACAATCATGCCACCCTTCGGCCAGACCAAGCCCAAAGATCATCCCGATTTACCTCGAACGGCCGTCCCCATACCTAACCGGTGCCTTCGGGTTCGCCCCATCCGCCTCCGCCTGGGGTGCGTATGCTGAGGATATCTCCAGCTTCCACATCCAACGTTTCCTTGCCGGCCAGCCGGACCTCTTCATATCCGCCGCGGAACAGGACGTTTTCCCCAGGTTCGCCATGGTGGCCGCCATGAGAACCGGGAGGCGGCAGCTTGCGGCGTTCGGACAACACCGTAACCCGGGCAGGGCTCAAGAATTCCACGTCCCGCACCATTCCGTCGCCGCCCTTGAATTGGCCGTCTCCTCCGGTGCCGCGGCGCAGGGCGTAACGTATGAGACGCATGGGAAAGGCGAACTCCAAGGCTTCTATGGGGGTGTTCAGCGTGTTGGTCATGTGTGTCTGGATGCCCGAGATGCCGTGTTTTTCCGGCCTGGCGCCCATGCCCCCGCCGATGGTCTCGTAATAGACGAAGGGTTTGTCGCGCACGGGATCGTGGCCGCCTACCAGTACATTGTTCATGGTGCCTTGGCTGGATGCCGGGATCCGCAGGGGCAACGCTTGGGCCAGCGCCGCGAACAGCACGTCGGTGATGCGTTGGGATGTTTCCACATTTCCACCGGCCACCCCGTGCTGAGGCTCGGGGTTCACCAAGGTGCCAAGGGGGGTGATGATGTTCATCGGCCTTAGGCAACCTTCATTGGCCGGAGCGTCGCCGCCCACGACACAACGTATCACGTACAAACAGGCCGAGAGCGTTACCGCCTGGGGCGCATTGATGCAACCTGGCCTCTGGGGAGAAGTACCGGTAAAATCCACGGTCATGCCATCGCCTGCGACGGTTATGGCCACCGCGATGGGAACCAAGTGCTCGCTCAAGCCGTCGTCGTCCATATGATCCAACACCCGGTATACGCCATCGGGGATCTCTTCGATAGCCTGGCGGGTCACCCGTTCGGAATAGTCCAGAAGCGCCGCCATGTGTTCCGAGGTTTCGGCGATGCCATACCTGGCGGTGACCTCTTGCAGGCGCCGTTCACCCACACGAATGGACGCGATCTGCGCCGAGAGGTCGCCCCGGCGTTCTTCAGGGGTTCGGGAGTTGCGGCAAATCAGCTGGATGACTTCTTGGTTGAGCCTGCCTCTCCGGGCCAGCTTGATTGGCGGGATGATGGTCCCTTCCTGGTATAACTCGGTGGAAAGGGGCAGCGAGCCGGGAGTCATGCCGCCCACGTCTGCGTGATGGCCGCGGTTGGCCACATACCCAGCCAAATGCTGGCTTCCGTCCTCCCCATCGTCTCGAATATACACCGGGGCGACCAACGTGATGTCGGGCAGATGGGTGCCACCCAGATAGGGATCATTGAGAATGACCAGGTCCCCGGGACCCAATCCCCTCGGAAATGTTTCCAGGGCAGCCTGCACCGAAGCGGGCATGGCCCCCAGGTGAACCGGAACGTGGGCCGCCTGGGCCACCATCTGACCCCGGGCGTCGAACACGGAGCACGAGTAGTCGCGCCGCTCTTTGATGTTGGGCGAGTAGGATGTCCGCTGCAGGGCAACGCCCATCTCTTCGGCCACAGAGATGAACATGTTTTTGAAAACTTCCAGGCTGATGGCGTCGACAGGCATAGTTCAGGCTAATCCGGCTAAAAGGTCAGTCCCGGCGTCATCTCCTTGAGACACAGCCAGGGTAAAGTATTCGGTGCTCATTATTTCCTGCATCAATTCTTCAGGCAGTTGGCGAAAGGGACCGTCGGGTGTCATCTGGGTCTTGTGGCAGGCTAACGAGGCGATCTTAGTATCTACATAACTACTCATGTCCATGGTGGTGGTTATCGCTTCATCCGGCGACCCGATCTTGTCAGCTTCTAAGCTGGCGAACGGCGGCTCGATCCCCAGTTCCACCATCCGCTCCCACATCGTCCGGAAAGTGCTCCGGGGAAAGCAGACATAGTACAAGAATTGAGGTGTCCATGACTGGTTGGCGTCAGACACGTCTCCTGTGAGAACGTCGCCGGCGGCCTCGAAGGCCTGGACTGTCCTGTGATGGACCGTTATATGGTCGGGATGTCCATAGCCCCCGGTGGGATCGTGGGTAAAAACCACGTTGGGCCGCACTTCCCGTATGATCTCAATCAATCTAGCCACGACATCATCCGGCGGGGCCTGGTACAGAGACCGGGGATGGTCATTGTCGGGAGTTCCGTCCATACCCGAGTCGCGGTAGTCCAAGAAGCGCACGTCTTGGACGCCAGTGACTTTCATAGCTTGTCGCAATTCCTCTTGGCGGACCTGATGCAGGTTCTCGGGGGTAGCCAATGACGGGTCGCTGATCTCGCCAACGTCGCCGTTGGTGGCGCACACCAGCGTGATACGGGCGCCCCTGGCCGCCAGCATGGCCAAGGAGCCACCGAAGCCAAAACCCTCGTCGTCGGGATGGGCAAAGGTGGCGAGGACCGTTAGGTGGGTTAGGTCTTTTGGAACTTGCGTCACGGGCCATCTCCGGGGGTGATTAAATGACTTTAGTTACTGCACAAAGTGAATGATCGACCTCGGGAGCCCCTCAATCTCCAGTGTGGCAAGGTTGGTCACGTTGCTTGCGTGATCGATGTCAATACCGATCAAAGACCCCTGAGTATCAAAGTCAAGGACGACTCCAGAAGCGACTTCGTGTGAATCCGTTCCAACATTTTCCGATAGCTCAATGTACAGGGAATCTGAGTCTGGATAATAATGAAACTTCATTGTCTAGCCTCGAATCTCCGACCGGGGAAGGCGTTGTGAATGGTCTCACCAACCGCCAAAGTCACTACTCTAAGGTATCTCCCGAGTTCCGGAATGTAAACCCAATGCGGCACCCGGCCATCCGGTTGAACCTCTCTCAAGAACAGGATCAATTATGGCCAACCTGCACCACTCCCGCTGGATATAAGGACGTTTCCGAAGGACCTGCTCCTCAAAATATGGTGTAGTCTTCACCGGGCGCCGCTAGCCCAACTCCAACAAAAGATTGCCCAGGGGGTCCACCTCCGCAACCCACTCCGGGGGCAGCACGATGGTGGTGTCCATTTGCAATATCAGGGCTGGCCCGGCGATCCGGTGGCCGCAGTGCAGCCTATCCCGCTGGTAGATGGCGGCGGTGGTGATGCCCTGGGAAAACACCACTAGGGCTTCCCCTGTTTGGGCGGTGGACGGGTCCCAGGGGCCCGGTGCTTCCGGCATGAGTTCTAGTTTTGGCACTGCCAGCTCCAGTTTCAAGCGAAGATTGACGATCTCCACCGGCTCGTTTCGGTCGGCGTACCCGAATCGCCGCAGGTGGGCCCGGTAGAAGCTCTCGCCGATGGCCTGCCGCAAGTCCCTCCTGCTCCTGCCCGGCCTGGGATTGGACCGGGGATCAGCAGGAAAGTCGATGGTCAACTCAAAGGACTGGCCGACGTAGCGGACGTCGACCAGACGGCGGACCTCCATCCGGTCCACAGGCAAGCCTTCGCCGAGGAGCTCCTGCTTGGCCAGCCCTTCCATGCCCGAGAACTCCTCTTCCAGCCTGGACCGGTCCACGTCGCCGCCTCGCAGCATCACAGTTCGTGAGTAGTCCTTCACCACGTCGGCTATTGCCACTCCCAAAGCAGAAAGGATCCCAGGACGGGCCGGCACCAGGATTCGTGGAATGGCCAATTCTTGGGCCAACTCACAGCAATGCATGGGCCCGGCGCCGCCGAAGGGTACCAGGGTGAATTCGCGCGGGTCGTAGCCCCTCTCCAGGGATATGGTGCGGATCGCCCGCTCCATATTGGAATTGACCACCCGGATTATGCCCAGGGCTGCGTTTTGGATGCCGGCGCCGATTTGCGACGCCACTCCGGATGCCAGGTCTTCGACCCGTTTTCGGTCCAGAGTTAGGCGTCCTCCCAAGAACTGGTCGGGTATAAGCCGGCCCAGGATGAGATTGGCATCGGTAACGGTGATCTGATCGCCTTTCCCGTAGCAGGCCGGGCCCGGGTCCGCGCCGGCAGACTGGGGTCCCACCGTCAGCGCGCCGCCGCTGTCCACCCGGGCGATGGACCCGCCGCCGGCCCCCACGGTGTGAATCTCGATCATGGGCACGCTGATGGGGTATCCGCCAACTGTTTGGCCGGTAGTCTCTTTTATCTGTCCGGGGCACAGTGACACGTCGGTTGAGGTGCCACCCATGTCCAACGTTATGATGTCCGGATACCCCGCCTTAACACCGGTATAAAAAGCGCCGACAACGCCCCCGGCAGGACCGCTTAGAATCGTGCGCACCGGCTGTTCCGCCGCTAGACGAGAGGTGATACTGCCTCCCGAAGACTGCATGATGCGCAACCCTTGGCCCAGAGAATTCTCCAATTCGCCCAGATAACGGGCCATGATCTGGCCCACGTAGGAGTTGACCACCACCGTGCTGGTCCGTTCGTATTCCCTAAATTCGGGTAACACCCGGCTAGAAATGGAGATGAAGGGTTTAACCGGTAAATCACGCAGGGCTTCCAGCACAGCCTCTTCGTGGGCGGGGTTCAGAAATGAAAAAAGGAGAGATACGGCGACGGCGTCGACTTTGGCTTCTTCCACCAGCGCCGCCAGCGCTCTGATGGCCTCGGGAGTCAGGTCTTCGATGATGGCGCCGGTGTGGTCTACCCGCTCTTTCAGGCCGAACCGCAATTCCCAAGGCGCCAGGGGCTGGGGCCGCTCCAAGTCCAGGTTATATAGCTCTGCCCGGTTTTGGCGCCCTATCTCAAGAACGTCCTCGAAGCCAAGAGTGGTCACCAGCGCGGTGCGGCCGCCTTTTCCTTCCAGGAGGGCGTTGGTGGCGACGGTGGAGCCGTGGACGAAATCTGCTTCGGCCACGCCCCCTTCAACATGCTCAGGGCAGGCCTCGGCCACACCTTGAAGGATTCCCTTGGATGGATCGCCTGGGGTTGACGGCAGTTTATGGACGGTCAGCCGGCCGTCTTCCAAAACGGCAATGTCGGTGAAGGTGCCCCCCACGTCGATTCCCACCACGGTCTTGGGCATGGCTTAGAGCGTCATCCCCGCCACGATATTGTGGCTAAAGTGTGGGGAGACTGGCACAAAAGATAGTAGGCGATAGGCCATGCCTACTGCTCGGCCAGAGCGATTCTCAGGCGCTTGTTGATGCGGCCTTTGCTTTCGTGGCCGACCACTTTTATGGCGCCCACTTCCCTGGTGTTGGCCACGTGGGTGCCTCCGTCGGCCTGTAGGTCCAGGCCGGTGATGTTGATGGTCCGCACCTCAGTGATGCCAGCGGGAAGCAGGTTGATCTTGGTCCGGATCAGGTCGGGTATTTGGTCTGCCTCGGCGCGGCTCACGTTGGCGGCCAACACCTCCCGCGCAGCGGTCACTTCCAGGTTTATCTTTTCTTCGATATCCTGGGCGAACTGAGCGGTCATTTGCTCCAATTCAAAGTCCATGCGGGCTTCTCCAGGCTTCATGTCGCCGCCGGTCACTTGCGCGCCGTAGTCCCGCCACACCACCCCACAAAGGATGTGCAATGCCGTGTGGGTTCGCATCAGGTTGTACCGCAGGTCCCAATCGACGTGGCCGGTCACACGGCTGCCGGCCAGGGGCAGGGGCCCTTCTATCTGATGCACGATCTTCCCCGAAGACCGGGCGACACGGTGTACCCGGTAGGTGCCGCCGTCGGAAGTCAAATCACCTACGTCGGCGGGTTGACCACCGCCGCCCGTATAGAAAGCGGTGCGGTCCAACACCACTCCATTTTCCACCAACTCCTCCACCGTGGCCTCGAATTCTTTTAAATAGCTGTTATGGTGGAAAAGCAACTCTGTCATGAAGCACTCCCGTGGCATGATCCTGGGTCTACCTATGGTCCCGCCGGACATGTGGGCCGGCCGTGGGATATTATAGCAAAACTTACGCCTGAGCCGGTGGCTAACAGCTGGCAAAGTAGATATCAGTCCAGCCGGGCAATCAACCAGTCTTACGGCTGGCCGCAATGACATTGACGGGACTCAAATCCAACCCCAGGAGTTCTCAGAAATGATAGCGCGGCCCGTTGTCTTTGCGCCTGATGGATGACATAATGTCCAATACTCAAAGCCAGTCACGCCGAGACCAGTCCGGAAAGCCGGGCCTAGGCTGGCCGGGAACTGCTATTTGGCTCTTCATTCTGATTTGGGGCCCTGCTAATGAAACTCTCCTGCACTCAAGAAAATCTCAGCCGGGGATTGGCCGTTGTCGGCCGGGCCGTGGCCAGTAGGGCAACCCTTCCCGTCACCCAAAACGTCCTGCTGAGCGTAGACCAATCCATGCTGAAGCTTTCGGCTACTAACCTTGAGATAGCCATGACTACCTGGGTAGGAGCGATGGTGGAGGAAGAGGGTTCCATCACGGTCCCCGCCCGGTTGCTCAGCGAATTCATCAACTCCCTACCCAATGAACACATAGGATTGGAGTTGGAACAGGGGTCCGGCGTACTTAAGGTGACCTGCGGCCGGGCACAAGCCAACATAAATGGCATGGACGCCGCCGAGTTTCCTCCGGTGCCCACGGTTAAGGACGGTCTGGCCGCGCAAATAGACCCCCAGATATTCAAAACCGCAATTTCCCGGGTGGCATTTGCCGCGGCTACCGAGGAGTCGCGGCCGGTCCTGACCGGTGTGGAAGTTAAGCTGGAAGGGGAGCGGTTCACCCTGGCGGCAGCTGACGGCTTCAGGCTAGCGGTGCACCATGGAGCGCTGCGCCAGCAGGTGGAATCTGAAACCAAGGTGATCATACCGGCCAGGACATTCACCGAGTTAAACAGGTTGCTGGGCGATCAGGAAGACCCGGTGGAAATGATGATAACCCCGTCCCAAGGCCAGGTGTTGTTCCGGATTCGAGGCCCCGAAACGGTAGAGTTGGTGTCCCAATTGTTGCAAGGGACCTTTCCCAACTATGAACAACTGATCCCCCAAAGCTATTCCACCAGGGCGGTATTTGATTTGCCCAACCTATTGCGCGCAGCTCGGACCGCTTCAATATTCGCCCGAGACGGCAGCAACATCATTCGTTTGGAAATGATGCCCGGTGAGAACGGGGACGCGCCCGGAAAAGTCACCATCTCGGCCAAGTCCGAGGAGGTCGGGGACAACCAAGACGAAGTCGACGCCGAGACCTTGGAAGGAGAAGAGGGGAAGATCGCCTTTAACAGCCGTTACCTTCTAGACGTGCTCTCGGTCTTGGAACGGGGGAAGATCGCCCTAGAAACCAGCAGTTCCTCCAGCCCCGGCGTATTCAAACCCACCGACTCGGACGAATACCTGCACGTCGTAATGCCGATGTTTGT
>MUCP01000002.1 GCA_002816875.1 SAR202 cluster bacterium Io17-Chloro-G2 | reverse complement strand
TAGCACCCTAGCTGTGTTCTCTCAAGGCGAGATTGTTCTTGATCCATTCCCTGCCCGCGCCCGATTTTAGAAACCGTTCTCGCCTCATCGCTTCCGCCCTGGTCGAATACTCCTCTTGGTGAACCAAGTTCCACGGGCCACGTCCCTTTGTGTAGCCAGATAATCCATCGGTATGCTCGGCCAGGCGCCGTTCTAGATCTGCAGTCTGCCCGGTGTAATAACGCCCGGTAGAGGCGCTTTGCAGCACATATGCCGTGAACGATGCAGACATTCGCCTTGGCAACCTTCCCTGTTAGGGACCGGCCTAGCGGTTAATCTGCCGCAGGCGGACCCGCTCTACCGCTGAGCTACCGGGGAGTGTTGAAGAGAGGAGGTCCCCGCCGCAGCGGAAACCGGTCTCCTGGAAGACTGCCCGAAACGCCCTCAAGATTGCGAGCCCAAGCCCGGCAACCCGTGGCTGATCTATGTCCCGGTCAGCAGGGGAGATTGTAGCATTTCGGCATGATTCCCTCAAGAACAGCCCAGCACAAGATTACCCGTTGCACCGACTTGAGACTTGGCCAAATATAGGGCCAGGGCATGAGCGATACATCCAATCCCAAACCTTCATCCGTAGTTGTGATTGGAGGAGTGGAACGCAGTCCCGGTCCCATCACCAATATGCATTCCAGCCTCCGCATTCATGAGGCGCCTTACCCCCCAGTGGGCGCCTTGCATCTGGGGGCTCTACCGGATTTCTCCATCCGTAGAGTCCCCGCCTCAAAGCCCCCGGAAATCCGAAAAGAGAAGGGGGAGCCGATGGCTCCCCCTTCTCTTTTCGGTGACGTCGTATCTTAGGCTGTTTGGCCCTTATCGCCGGTTTATATGCCGGCTTATTTGCTGGAAGTCTTGAGTTCCTTCCCCACCGAGATCTCCAACCGCTTGGCCTTTTTGGCCTCCACCTTGGGAAGTTTGATGGTGAGCACGCCGTTCTCGTAGCCGGTCTCGGCCTTGTCGGCGTCCACGGTGTCCGGCAGCCGGACCGACCGGTGGAAAGACCCGCTGCGGTGTTCCCGCATCAGGTATTCGGCCTCCTTGACCTCGTGTTCGCTCTTGGTTTCGCCCTTGATGCTCAGGATGCCGTCTTCAATGGTAACTTCGATGTCCTCGGGTTTGACGCCGGGCACCGAAGCCCGCACCAGAAGATCGTCCCCTTCCTCGACCGCGTCCAGCGGGATGTACCAGCTATTCTTGGTGGCCTGATGACCCGTGGCGAAATATCCGGGCCGCCGCCCCTCGAAATGGTTCCGATCGAAGTAACTATGGAATCGGCGCACCTCTGCGAATGGGTCCCAACGTTGCAATGCCATGATGTGTTGCCTCCTGCCTTGTTTCTGCTTCTGCCGTCCCTGGGAGGGTCAATAGAACCGTCACCGTTTATCTCCCCAACTTGCAAGAGCAATTGTATATAGCTGAGTGCTAATTGTCAAGTATCCTGTACTAGTGAACCCATTTTTACTTGACCATTGGTAACAGTTAACCTATAATAATACGCGAGCAACCTTGGAAGACGCTTATGACTGACTATTACAATGTGCTGGGCCTGCCCCGCACTGCCGACGATAAAGCGGTTCGCCAAGCTTACCGGAAATTGGCCCGCCAATATCATCCCGACGTAAACCACGAAGATTCGGCCTCGGAAGAAAAATTCAAGGCCATCAACGAGGCTTACAGCGTATTGTCCGACCCAGACAAACGCCGCAGGTACAACCGGTATGGAGACGATTGGGAGCACTCTGACCGGATAGAGGAAGCCCAGGCCAGGTCGCGGCGGGGTGGAGGATTCGGCTTTCGGGAAGGATCCGAGTCCTTTAGCGGCCAAAGCAGTATTTTCGACCGGTTGTTCTCCGACTTCGGAGGCGGCAGGTCCCGCGCTCCATCCCCACCACCTGCCACGGAACACCCGGTGGAAATCACCTTGGAAGAAGCTTTCCAAGGCGCGTCCCGGTTGTTATCCCTGGCCAATGGGCGGCGTCTTGAGGTCAAGATCCCCGCCGGCGTCGACAACGGCTCAAGGGTCCACATCCCTGCAGGCGGCACGGGACAAGGAGACCTGTACCTCGTGATGGCGGTGAAGGACCATCCCCGGTTTGAACGGAAAGGCAATGACTTGTATTCCCAAGTGGAAGTCCCCCTTTCCGACGCCATTCTAGGCGGGGACGTAAACGTACCCACCATGAAGGGGCAGGTGTCATTGACGATACCGCCGGAAACCCAGAACGGCCGGCGGTTCCGGCTGGCGGGCAGGGGGATGCCAGTATTGAACGACCCAACGTCGCAAGGCAATCTTTATGCCACCGTCAAAGTGGTTTTGCCGGCCGGCTTAAGCCCCGAGGAGCAAGAGTTGTTCCAGCAATTAAGACGATTACGCCAGCCCGAAGGCCAAATGGAAGATTCGGACGGCGAATAGGGGGACACACACATGGCAACTCAAAATCAATTTCAAGACGAACCCTGCTTCGTCATCAGCGTAGCCGCCAGGATCATCGGCGTGCACGCCCAGACCCTGCGGTATTACGAGCGCGTTGGTTTGGTCTGGCCATCGCGGACCGGCGGGAGACAACGCCTCTATTCCATGGCCGACATTGAGCGGCTTAAGCGGATCAAAGCCCTTACGGAGGATATGGGGGTGAACCTGGCTGGCGCCGAAGTGGCCCTTAAACTGATGATGCGCATCGAGGACCTGGAAAAGGACGTTAAGCAGCTAAGCGATCAGGTGCGTATCCTCAGGGACCGCGAGACCGCCCGGGGGGCACCGCCTGCCGGGGACTAGCGGTCAATTCCTTCGGCCGTGCCCGAATTCATTTCCAGGAAACTTTCCTGATCGATTGCCGGAGCATCTCAAGGAGACAACGTCATGGTATTAAGACCAGAGCAATTCACCGAACAGGCCCAGCAAGTATTACGGAACTCCCAAGAATTGGTGGGCCGGTACAGCCACACCCAGTGGGACGTGGAGCACATTCTGATGGCCCTGTTGGGCCTGGAACAAGGCTTGCCTGCTCAGATTCTGGAAGAACTGGGCATTCCCATAGACCAGGTAAAGGCAAGCCTGGACCAGGCGCTGGAGGCCAGCCCAAAGGTTGTCCACGACTCGCCCCAGATCTACGCCACGCCCAGGGCGACCCGGGTGCTGGACAACGCCAAAGCCGAATCGCAACGTTTAAAGGACGAGTTCATAGGCGCCGAGCACTTGTTCATCGGCGCCATCATGGAAACCCAGGGGGATTCCGCCCGGGTGTTGAAGGAATTTGGCATAGACCAGGAAAAAGTTTACCAGGCGCTGATGACGGTGCGGGGCAGCCACCGGGTGGACGACCCCCAGGCCGAAAGCAGGTACCGGGCGCTGGAGAGGTACAGCATTGACCTGACCAAGCTGGCCCAGGAAGGTAAGCTGGACCCGGTTGTGGGCCGGGACGATGAGATTCGCCAGGTCATGCAGACCCTGACTCGGCGCAGGAAGAACAACCCGGTGATCATCGGCGAAGCTGGCGTGGGCAAAACCGCCGTGGTTGAGGGCTTGGCCGCCCGCATCGTGGCCGACGACGTGCCCGATTCATTGAAGGGGCGCCGGGTGCTGGCCCTGGATATGGGAGCATTGGTGGCGGGCTCCAAGTTCAGGGGCGAGTTCGAAGACCGGTTGAAAGCGGTGGTGGATGAGGTCATACAGGCCCACCGGGAGGTCATCCTGTTCCTGGACGAGATCCACACCATGGTGGGGGCCGGAGCGGCCGAGGGCGGCATCGATGCCAGCAATCTGCTCAAGCCGGCCCTGGCACGAGGTGACCTGCAGTGCGTGGGGGCCACCACCACCGATGAATACCGCAAATACATTGAGAAGGACTCGGCCCTGGAAAGGCGTTTCCAGCCGGTCTACCTGGAAGAGCCCACGGTGGAAGAGACCGTGGAGATCCTCAAGGTGCTGCGGCCCCGGTACGAGGCGCACCACAAAGTCGACATAGACGACTCCGCGCTAAGGGCGGCTGCCCGTCTCAGCGACCGCTACATCTCCGACCGGCACCTTCCCGACAAGGCGGTGGATTTCATTGACGAAGCCGCCAGCAAGCTCAGGATAGACGCCCAATCATTGCCCATTCATCTGAAAGAGATGGAAGACAAAATCCGGCGGTTGTCCGACCAAGAGGAGGCGGCATCCCAGCGTTCAGAGTATGAACGCGCAGCTGAACTGCGCACCGAGCGTCTACTGCTGGAAGGGGCATACCAAGAGGAAAAGCTGCCACTTCAGGCAAACCATAAAGAAGAGATGGTAGTGCATGAAAAGGACATCGCCGAGCTGGTCTCCAAGTGGACCGGGATTCCCACCGGGCGTTTGTTGGAGGGCGAAGGAGAGCGGTTGGTCCACATGGAAGACGGTCTCCACCAGAGGGTCATCGGCCAAGAAGAGGCGGTCACCGTGGTGGCCGAAGCCATACGCCGCTCCCGCTCAGGCCTCAGCGACCCCCGAAGGCCCATCGGCAGCTTCATATTCCTGGGGCCCACCGGCGTGGGCAAGACTGAGCTGGCCAAGGCCCTGGCCCAGTTCCTGTTTGACGACGAAAGCAACATGGTGCGCATCGACATGTCGGAATACATGGAGAAGCACACCGTATCCCGCCTGATCGGAGCCCCTCCTGGCTACGTAGGCTACGACGAAGGCGGCCAGTTGACCGAAGCGGTGCGCCGCCGTCCCTACCGGGTGGTGTTGTTCGACGAAATCGAAAAAGCCCACCCGGAGGTCTTCAGCATCTTGTTGCAGATAATGGACGACGGACGCCTGACCGACGGCCATGGCCGCACGGTGGACTTCCGAAACACGGTAATCATCATGACCAGCAACCTTGGCACCGGCGACATCGCACGCCAGCCATTCGGGTTCCGCACCGAGGGACCGGACAAGGCGGCCGAGGAGGACAGGCAAAGGAAGTCGGTCAATGACGCCTTGAAAAAGGCTTTTAGGCCCGAGTTCCTTAACCGCATTGACGATACTGTAATATTCCACGCGCTGGACCAGGAGCAGATCGTGCAAGTGGTGGGCTTGATGGTCAAAGACGTCCAAGACCGCGTGGCAGAGCGGGGAATAACCTTCGAGCTTACCGAAGCCGCCGGCGATTGGCTGGCCAAAGAGGGCTTCGACCCCCAATTCGGCGCCCGGCCGCTTCGCCGCGCCATTCAGCGCTACTTGGAAAACCCCCTATCCAAAGGCCTGCTGTCAGGGGATTTCGAGGAAGGGGATCACGTGGTGGTCGATGCCGGAGCAGCAGGTCTGGAACTGACCGTTGGCTCGCCTGAGACCCGGGGAACCCCAGTGGCCGAGGAGACCCAAGTGGCCCAGACGGCGTAGCGCCAACCGTTAGCTGAGCCTGTGCCCGATATAGAACACAAGAACGTCAGCCTGGCCGGAGTCCGCTTGCATTATGTGCAGGCCGGTCAGGACCCCGGTAGGCCGGCGGTCTTGCTGATTCACAGCCTAGGCAGTTCCTGGCTCACCTGGCAGTTAAATATCCAGCCGCTGGCTCGGTCCGGGTACACCGTCATTGCCCTGGACCTGCCGGGGCATGGCTACTCTGACAACCCGCAAGGATTAGATTACCATCCCGCCGGCGGCGCCGAGATGGTCTTCAAGTTCCTGCAGGCTCTGGATATTCCCAGGGCGCACTTAGTGGGCAACTCAGCCGGTGGGCTGATCGCCGCCCTGGTCGCGTTGGACCACCCCCAAATAGTGGACCGGCTGGTGTTGGTATCGGCCGGCGGGCTGGGCCGGGAAGTATCCTGGCCCTTGCGGCTGGTATCCCTGCCTCTGGCGGGAGAACTGGTTTACCGTCTAAGGCTGATCGAAAGGTACGATGTCCGCAATAGCATCTTTTACCGTCATTCGCCTTTCCTTGACCAAATGTGGCCGGAGATGCAGCGAGTCAACGGTCTGCCCAGCGTTCGGCAGGCTACCTTGCGGGGAATCCGATCCAGCATCAATCTCTTCGGCCAGAAAAGGGAACGGCTGATTCTGACGAGGCTTAAAGCCCTGAAAGCCCCGGTGATGACTATTTGGGGAGAGCAAGACCGGATCATCCCCGTCTCCCACGCTAATGCCCTGCGCCAGATACTTCCGCAAAGCCCAGTGCACGTAATCTCCGATTGCGGCCACTGGCCCCAGATGGAGCAGGCGGACATCTTTAACGAACTGTTGATCCAGTTCCTGGGAGACAGCGGGCCGCCGCCGACTCAAGGTCCGTTGTCATGAGATTCATCAGCCAAGCCGCGATCAGGGCCGGCGGCATCAACTGGGGCCGCCGTTATAACTTGTGGCGTTTAGCGATATTTGTGGCCGTCGTCGCGGTGGCGGCAACCGCCATCCTGCTTCACCAATACATCGCGGAAAACATCACCATCGCCCAAGCGGGTTATGCCGGGGTGGCCCTAACCGCCCTGGTGGCCAGCGGCGGCTTGGTGATTCCCGTCCCGGCTTTGGCAACCGCATGCACGGTGGGGGCGCTGCTCAACCCGTGGATCGTGGCCCTTGTGGCGGGAGGGGCGGAGGGCGTGGGCGAGTTGACGGGATATTCCCTGGGTTACAGCGGCCAAGGCATAGTCAGCCAACGCCCCTTTTTCACCCGGTTGGAGGGATGGATGCGCCGCCGAGGCTGGCTGGTCTTATTCTTGGTGGCCCTGGTGCCCAATCCGGTTTTCGACGTGGTGGGAGTGGCCGCGGGGGCGCTACGCTATCCCCTTTGGAAATTCTTGGCTGTAGTTTGGGCCGGCAAGATAATCAAATTTGGGGCTATAGCCTACGCCTGCACCTACAGTGCCAGTTGGTTAATGGACTTTTTCTAGCGGCCCCACGAACCTTATTCCAGCACTGGTTAGACTGGCAGTGGCCGTGTATCCTGAACACAATTTCTGAAGCTAAATCATGCCGCCTCCCTAGAGCTGATCGCTGCCGGCTGAAAGCTAAAGGCTAAACCTGCGAGGTCATACCATGACAACCACCAACCAGCCGCTTTCCTTACCCCTGGCGGGACTGCGAGTCCTGGACGTGACCCACATCGTCGCCGGACCATTTTGTTCCATGATCCTGGCTGACATGGGGGCGGAGGTTATCAAGATCGAGCGGCCGGGCACCGGCGAAAGGTCCCGCATCAACACGCCCTTCATCGAGAACGACGGCGGCAAGGTCAGCGCCCGTTACCTGGGGGTCAACCGCAATAAGAAAAGCGTAACCATGGACCTGCGCGACCCGCGATGCAAATCGGCTTTCGAGAACATGGTACGCACCGGCGACGTCTTGCTGGACAATTGGGGCCCCGGCGCCCTTTCCCGCCTGGGATTGAGCTACGACCGGTTGCGCGAGATCAACCCGGCCATCGTCTACGCCACCATCACCGGTTACGGCGACCCCCTGGCGGGCAGGGAGGGCCCCTATTCGTATTGGCCGGCCAACAACCCATGCGTTCAGGGAATGGGCGGCTGGATGGAGATAACCGGCGCGGCCGGCGGACCGCCCCAGATGGTGGGCGACAACATAGGCGACTCGGTGCCCGGCGTTTGGACCGCTCTGGGAATCATGATGGCCCTTGAGTCGCGCCACAAGACGGGTCTAGGCCAGCAAGTCGACATGTCCATGTACGACTGCATGGTGGCCCACACCACCAGCTCCATGCCCCTTTACCAATCCTCGGGCGAGACATCTAGCCGAGCTCGGGAGAATATGTTCAGCGCCCAACTGGTCTTGAAGACCCAGGATGGATACGTGGTGCTGGCCGGCGCCGGCGACGAATATAAATGGGTGGCCCTTTGGAAGCTGTTGGGACGGGATGATTTGATTGACGACCCACGGTATTTGGGCGTGGGAATAGCCGGGCAATTTTATTTCGACCACATCGTCCCCACCATCGAGGAATGGTCTCAGCACCTGCCGAAAGCCGAGGTGACCCAGAAGCTAACCGAAATCGGTTATTCCATGGGCATGGTGCAAAACGTGGCCGACCTGGACCAATGCCCCCACCTGAAAGCCCGGGGCATGTTCGTGGAGACCGGCGACACGATCGGAGGCCGCTTCCGAACGGTCAACACGCCCATCCGCCTAACCGGCTGCGCTGATACACCCCAGAACGCGCCTCCCCTGGTGGGCGAACACAACGTCGAGATCTTAAGCAGCATCGGTGGTGTATCTGCGGAAGAGCTAGAGCAGATGAAGGCCGACGGGGTGGTTTAGGGGCGGGGTTTTGGCTCTCAGGTCCGCGGCTCTGGAAACCGCTGCAGCCTACTAAGTCCGCTCATGGTGACTTTGTCGAACCACGGCTGTTGAGGTTGATGTTACTTCATCCCGTTGGAGTGGATACCGAACGCGGTCCGTCCTTCGACAAGCCCCCCGATGTAATCAGGGCGACTCGCGACCTTCGGCCGGACCTCAAGATTAACAGTGGTTTGTCGTTATGTTGGGGCCATTCCCCGGCTCTCGGGTCTACCACTCCACCGGGGGGAACATTGTAATAAGTCCCCTTCGCTTTCTTTGAGATTTTTCACAACGCCCGCATGTATTGTTATCGGTTACCTTTACTCGCATCGTCTCGTAGTCGTAGGTGTGCCGGTAAAATTCGTGCTCCACTCGGTTAACTTTGGCCTCGCACCGCTTACATACCCCATCCTGGGTACACAAGCCGTCTTCTCTATAGACCCATAAAGCCAAATGAAAGGTCAAGGCACATAAAACTTTGCCGATGTAGCCAGCATGCTGGCGCAGATTCGTATCATCAGGCATGAACCAACACCTTCGGAGCGGATCGGCCAATTTTTCCACGGCAGGATGGGCGTTCGGCGAGGGTAGAGGTAATTCTTTTGGTCCATCGAGGTAGATGCCTGTTGTCTGAAATTTCTAAACTGCTTGTATAATGGCTCCAGCGATTTGCCAGCCATCTAAACAAAGGGGACAACCACTCTTGTTCCAAGCTCCTAGAGGCACCTCAGACCTGCTGCCGGATGAGCAGCACTATTGGCGTTATATCGAGTCAAAGGCGGTGGCGCTGGCGGGACGTTACGGCTTTCACCGCATCGACACCCCCGCGTTTGAAGACTCAAACCTCTTCATCCGCTCGGTGGGCGAAGGCACCGACATCGTCGAAAAGGAGATGTACACTTTCGATGACCGGGGTGGCGACAGCATCACCCTGCGTCCCGAGGGCACCGCTCCGGTTTGCCGGGCTTACCTGGAACACGGCATGCACAACCTGTCCCAGCCGGTGCGCTTGTTTTACTTCTGCCCGGTTTTCCGGTACGAACGGCCCCAGGCGGGACGCTTCCGGCAGCACCACCAGTTCGGAGTTGAGGTTTTGGGCGACCCCGATCCATCGGTGGACGCCGAGGTCATCGAACTGGCCTGGCAACTGACCAGGGACCTGGGCCTGCGCGAGGTCAACCTGTTTCTCAACAGCATAGGCGACGCCGAGTGCCGTCCCGCCTATATCGCCGAGCTCAAAAACTACTACTCGGGTTTCCATGACCGTATCTGCGCCGATTGCCGGGCCCGGCTGGAACGCAACCCTCTTCGCCTGCTGGACTGCAAGGAGGAAACCTGCCAAGCCCTGGGCGACGACGCTCCCCGGTCCGCGGACCATCTCTGCCAACAATGCCAAGACCATTGGGACAATCTGAGGGAATACCTGGCGGCCATGGAGATCCCGTATGAGGTGGACCACCGGCTTGTCCGGGGACTGGATTATTACTCGCGCACCGTGTTTGAGATTCAGCCGGTGGACGGGGGGGCCCAGTCCACCATCTGCGGCGGCGGCCGGTACGACGGCTTGATAGAGCAATTGGGAGGCCGCGCCACGCCGGGCATCGGCTTTGCCACCGGCATGGAGCGCCTGACCCTAAATCTGAAAAATAGCGGCGTCGAGATTCCGCCCAGCGCCTTGCCCAAATACCTGGTGGCCAACGTGGGCGATGCGGCCCGGCCTGCCGCTCTATACCTGGCTGCCACCCTGCGCCGGGCAGGGGTGGGGGCGATCCTCAGCAGCGGCCCCAGGGCCCTGCGGGGCCAGATGCGCCAGGCCAACGCCCTGGGGCTCCCCTACGCGCTTATATTGGGAGACGATGAGATAAAGGACGGCTTGGTGGTGGTCAGGGACATGAATTCGTCAACCCAGGAATCCAGGCCCCTTGAAGAATTCCTAGACGAGTTGACAACCTCACCGGACCCGTAGATAACCGTGTTACAATTTCCACATCAATAAATGCCGGCAGTTTCCCCGGCAGGAACCCAAGCACGTTTTAGGATAATGCATCGAATCGCCCAGGATTGGAGGTTTTATGGTTACCACTGTCGCCGACGATATGTTTACCGGTGATGCTATCTCCGACCCCTACTCTTACTACGGCAAACTAAGGGACGAGGACCCGGTCCACTGGAACGAGCTCTACGAACTGTGGGTGGTCACAGGTCATGACGACCTGGTTTGGATGACCCGCCACCATGAGTTGTTCTCGTCGGAGTTTTGGAAGCGGGACCAGCGGTCCCCCTATCCGGCGATAGACGAATCCGACATGGGTCTGTACCAGTTTATGAGGGAGTTCTTCATGGACTGGTTCATCCAGCACGACAGGCCGGTGCACACCGATCAACGCAAAGTGGTGCACAAGTGGTTCAACCCCAACTCCATGGAGTTGTGGCGGCCCATGGTCCGGTCGGTCATCAAAGACTGCTTGGACGAAGCCGACGCCAGCGGACACATGGACGTGATGCGAGACTTCGCCACACCGCTCCCCCTCTTCGTCATCGCCCAGATGATGGGCATGCCCCACTATGACCGTAAGTTTATTAGGTCCATGGCGGAGAAGCTTCTATTCATCGGGAGGGGAGAGACCGACCGGATGCAACCTCTAACCGAGGCGATCAAGGAATTCATCGAATACCTGACACCGTTGGTGGAGGAAAAGGCCGCAAAACCCGTTGACGAGAACGACCTGTTGTCGGTGCTGGCCAGCGGCGAGAAAACCGGCGCCCTCACCCGGGATGAAGTGGTGGCCGACGCCATACTTCTGCTCCTGGCCGGTCACGAGACCACAATAAACCTGATCTGCAACGGCACTCTGGCCTTCACCCAGCACCCGGAGCAGTGGAAAATACTGAAAGAGGGACGATTAGAGGAGCCGGACGCCATCACCAGAGCAACGGAGGAATGCCTGCGCTACGACCCACCAGTGAAGTCCATTCAGCGCGTGGCGTCGGTAGACGCGGAACTGGGGGGCAAGCTGATCCGGGAAGGCGACCGAATCCGTTGGTTTATATCCAGCGCCAACCGGGACCCCAAGAAACACGATAACCCAGACACCTTTGATATCAGCCGGTGGCCCAATACCCATGTGGCCTTCGGTTCGGGCATCCACCACTGCCTCGGCGCCACCCTGGCCCGCCTGGAAGGTCAGGAAGCATTCAAGGCTTTGGCCGAACGGTACGACAACATCAAGGTTGAGACCAACGAGTTTGAATATCAGCCCAGCATCACCTTCCGGTCGCTAAAAACACTGCCCGTTTCATTGACCTAAATCCGGGAATCAAACCGGCCCGCAAATGAGGTGTCCATGGCCAGAAAATTGCAAATAACCGTGAACCACGACCTGTGCGTGGGTAACGCCATGTGTGAAACCATCGCCGCCAAGGTGTTTATCCTCAACGACGACCGCCAATCAGAGGCCAAGTACCCCGATGCCGATACGGAGGAGAATATCCTAGAGGCGGCGGAAAACTGCCCGGTCAGCGCCATAAAGGTGGTGGACGCAGATACGGGAGAGACGCTGTTCCCGTAGCCACACCTCGTATCTGGCAGCAAGCGTAGGGGCATGCCGTGCCCTACCCATTTTTTGGTCATATGAATGTAGGGGCGCACGACTGTGCGCCGGTTTTTGGCAAGGATGTATGGACGGCTTTAGAGAGGCGGTCCCATAAAATAGGAATACCGCGATCAGAGCGTATCAGGGAACTGACGCTCAAAGTAACCAGCTAGCGAAAGAGGCGGTCCCTGGGCGGACCGCCTCTTGGCTTTCCCCAGGGCCCGCGGGTTAACGCGGCAGCCAATGGCGGTCGTTCACTTCTAACGGCTTCCAGGCAACGCCCCAGGAAACGGCGTGCCGGGTGTTCCTCAACCAATAAATCCTCTAACTCCGTTGGCAACAGCTACCCCTGCTCCCGTATCATCTCCCGCCACGCCATACCCCTTCCTCCAAAACCAAGAGCGTCAGGGCTATTTCACCTCGAGGCTCCCGGTTTTGGGCAGCTTTTGAACGCTTGTTGAGATAGCCTCTTTAGACACGCCCCTGCGTTATGTGGACACTACCCGATTCGCCAGGATCCTGGGCATGGGAACATGAGCCATCCCGGCTTTTGCGGGGAGTGTCGGTGATTGGGGATGTGTGGCCAAGGTGAATGAGATTAAGCGCAATTCGGATTTGCCGATGAACATCGGAAGAGTCGCATTCGTCTTTCCGGCGAAAGCCGGAAACCCGTAGGCTGCCCTGTCGCTAACCTCTTGACGGCACGGGTCCCGGTACGCTGCCTCCAATCAGAAGCAGCGGGTGAAGCGACGCAGAGACGTTCTCGTGCGAGGTGGCTGGACTCCGGCTTTCGCCGGAAAGACGGCGCAAGCACTCAAGCCTTTTCGTCCAACAACTCCGGGATGACTCATGTTCGGCGTTCCAACAAGGGCCCCTGGCTATATAAAACCCGCCGCGAGCCGTGGCAGGGGCGCACGGCTGTGCGCCCCCACCTGATCTGAAGCCTGCGTTCACGACCGTCGAAACCCCGTGTATATGACGGTCGGATCTAGATAGATTCCTAAAATAAAAAGGGCGCCCAAATAGAGCGCCCTAAGGTTCGTTTAGATGGAAGTCTTAGATTGCCAGGTTAGTCATTGTCCGCGGGCGCCGGAACTGCGGCCCCTGGGCTGGCGGCAGGATCAGGGCCCAGCCCTTCGGTTGATAGCCCGTAGTTGATGGCGTACAGCTTGGAATAGAAGCCCTTCGCGGCCAGCAATTCCTCGTGGTTGCCCACTTCCACCATCTGGCCATGGTCCAAAACCACGATCTTGTCGGCGTTGCGAATGGTTGAGAGCCGGTGGGCTATCACGATCGAGGTGCGTCCTTGCAGCACCTCCTTCAAGGCATTCTGGATCAATAGCTCCGTGTAGGTATCGATATTGGCGGTAGCTTCGTCCAATATTATGATCCTGGGGTCTGCCACCACCGCCCTGGCGAAGCTGATCAACTGGCGCTGACCCACGCTGAAGTTGCTTCCCCGTTCCGCCAGGATCGAGTCGTATCCGCCTTCCAGAGCCATGATGAATTCGTGGGCGCCCACTGCCTTGGCTGCAGCCTCCACGGCTGCGTCGTTGGCCTCTTCGTGGCTGTAACGAATGTTTTCTCTTACCGTTCCGGAAAACAGGTACGGCTCCTGGAGAACCATGCTCATCTGGTTCACCATGGAATGACGCTTGACGTGTTTGATGTCGTGGCCGTCCACGGTGATGCGGCCTTGGGTGACATCGGCGAACCGGTGAATCAAAGTCACAAAGGTGCTCTTGCCGGCGCCGGTGGACCCAACCAATGCCACGTTCTCTCCGGGGCGGATCTGGAGATTTATGTTTTTTAGAACGTCGGTTCCCGGAACATAGTGGAAACTGACGTCTTCGAATTTGATCTCGCCGTCGATCTGCGGCATGTCGATGGCATCCGCATCGTCCTGCACTTCCGGCACCAGATCGATCACTTCGAAGATGCGTACCCCCGCGGCCATCCCGCGTTGTAGCTGAGAGTACTGCATTGTAAGGTGGCGAATGGGCTCAAAGAAGCGCTGGATCCACATGGGGAAGGCGAGCATGACTCCCCACGAGGCCTCGGCAGTATCGAGAACCGCGAAACCACCCATGACGATGACTACTCCAAAGGAGAGGCCGATCAGCAGCTCCACCATGGGCTGCAGGCCCCCGGAATAGCGGCTGGCCTGCATGTTGGCATCCAGGTGCTCGTAGTTCAAGTCGTTGAAGTGCTTCAGGTTTTCGTCCTGCCGGTTCAAGCTCTCGACGACTCGAACGCCGGTTATATTCTGGTTGTACTCACCGTTGACCATCGCGATTGCCCGGCGAATCCGCATGAACGACCGGCGGGCGAAGCGCTGCCAGTAGCTCAGGACGAAAAAGAGCACCGGAATCACGCTCAAGCAGATCAGCGCCAACCGCCAGTCTGCCAGCCCCAGTGACGGCAATATGACCAGCATTACCAACAGAATCCCAATCAGGCTCAATATGTCCGCTATGCTCTGAACCATTAGTTCGAAGGTCTCGGTAAGCTGCAGGACATCGCTCTGGCTTCGGGACATGATCCGTCCCACCGGTGTCCGGTGGAAGAATGACGGCGACAGGTCTTGGAGGTGGTTGAACATCTGGGTGCGCAACGAATACAAAACGCTTTGGGCGAGCTTCGGCATCAAGACGTACTGCATATACATTGCGCCGAACTGCACCAGAGTTACCGCAAGAAACACTCCGGCTATCACATTTAGGGAGCGCAAGTCTCCCCGATTGATCCAATCGATACCCAAGAGGATGAACAGGGGCACACTTACGTTGCCCACGGTGTAGATCAATATGGCGGTGATGCTGGCGAGAACGTCGCGCTTGTGAGGCCGCAGATATGTGAGCAAACGCATGACTACTTTGTTGTCGTAGGCGCTGCCGACTATGCTGTCATCGGTCAAGTTGTCCAGAGTGGGCGAGTTCATACCGCCGGAATGAAGGCCGCGCATGCCGCCCATCATGCCGCCGAACCCGCCTCCCATACCGTGTCCACCTCGCATCTAGCTGTCACCTCCGTCGTCCCCAGCTAAGGTGGCGTCTAATAGTACTTCTTCCTGGGGGCGCAGCTGGAGATCGAAGATCTCGCGATAAATCCCATTCTTTGTAATCAATTCCTGATGGTCGCCCTGTTCCACTACGTCGCCGTCGGCCAGCACAAGAATCAGGTCGGCTTCTCGAACCGAACTCAAGCGATGGGCGATGATAAACGTGGTGCGCCCTTTCATCACTTCGACCATCGCCCGGTGGATCAGCCTTTCGGTTTCCACGTCGACGCTAGAAGTGGAGTCGTCCAGTATCAGGACCGGCGGGTCTACCAGAATGGTCCGGGCAATGGATAACCGCTGCCGTTGCCCCCCGGAAAGGGTGCTTCCCCGTTCACCCACCCAGGTGTCGTACCCGTCGGGTAGGCTCATTATGTGGTCATGGAGTTGCGCCACCGTGGCTGCTTGTATCACCTGATCCCGAGTAGTACCTGGCAGACCGTATGCGATGTTGTCGTGGATCGTCGCACTGAATAGGAATATATCCTGTTGGACGATGCCCACGTTGCGGCGCAACGAAGCCAGGGTGAATTCGCGGATGTCCACATCATCTATAGTGATCTGACCCTCGGTCACATCATAGAACCTGGGCAGCAAGTTCACTATGGTGGTCTTGCCGCTTCCAGGAGCGCCTAATATGGCGGTGATTTGACCCGGCTTGGCAAAAGCTTCCACGTGTTTAAGAGCCGGTATCCGAGGGTCATAAGCAAAGGAAACGTCTTTGAACCTTACGTATCCTTCTGCTCTGACCATCTCTTTGGCCTCTGGGCTTTCAACCACCGGCGATTGAGCGTCCAGCACTTCAAAGATCCTGCGCCCTGAAGAAACGGCCCGGGCAAAGCTGCCCGCGATCTGGGGCGTCATTCGAATCGGGAAGGTGAGTTGGTTCATTAGAAGTACGAAGGTGGCAAAGTCCCCCGGGTTCAGGTCCCCTCCGATGATCTTTCGTCCGCCTATCCACAACACCAGAACCAGGGTAAGGGTAAAATACAGGGTCATGAATGCGACGTTGGTGCCTTGCAGCCGTTCATTGCGGAAGTATTCTTGCCGTAATTCCTGAGCCTTATTTGCGTACTTCTTCTTCTCGTATTCTTCAGAGGCGAACGCTTTGACCACGTGGATGCCGACCAGGTTCTCCTGCAAGATGGTCGTCAACTCGCCCATGATCACCTGGACGTGGAGCCACATTGCCCGCAACCGGATCATCAATACGGAAGACTGGAACAGGAGGAAAGGCACTAGGAGCAGAGTGATCAGGGTCAATTCCCAGTTCAAACTGACCATGAAGATCACGATGGCCAACACCCGGAGTGGCACCTCGATGCCCCGGACCATTCCCATGTTGACGAAGCGGCGAATAGCCTCCACGTCGGACGTGGCCTTGGAATACAGGTTGCCGGTGTGCTCTTTATCGTGGAATGCGAAGCTCAGGTGCTGCAACTTGTCGTACATAAGGTTACGAAAGTCGTAGGACACTTTCTGAGACAAGGAGTCGGTAAGGTATGTACGGCCAAAGTCGAACATGCCCCGGAACAGACTGACCCCCAAGAGAGTGAGGGCGATGTAAATCAGGGCGCTCTTGTCAATGGCCCCAGGGGCGGTCATGCTTCCGTCTTCAAAGCTGACCAATTGGTTGATGGAGAACCCTATAAGATAGGGAATAACAAGGGAGAGAAATACTGCCACGAGGATCGTAACGTAAGCAAGGATGACGCGAACTCTGTGGCGCCATGCCATCCTCATGATTCGTAAAAGGATCTGCATCTAAGCGATTACGCTGTCATCCTCTCGCGGCGGTCTTGATGGCCGCCGTTATATTAAACCGTCCTTGGGTGCTACTCCGCCCGATGCAATATCAGTGCTAATTAAGTTAGGCTAACTTCGCATGGTGGCAGGCTGAACACAATGATCAGGACGCCCAATATCCGTTCCCATTATGGATACGGGGCGAGATTATCATAAACCTTAATGCTGGTCAATTCAAGCCAGGCGTCTAAATGGCGCTATTCCGGGGTGTTCAACCCTTCGCGTTAGCTATATCGTCCTAAGGTGCCACTACCCCGGCCCAGTTCCTGGGCTGAGGATCAAGCCTGGTGAAATCTTGGGGCATCTTCCCAGCCCGGCCGCACCTTTCTCCGGGCAGGCGCCGTTTCGTACATGAAGACCGCAACTATCCCTCCGCTGAAGAACATGGCGGCCCCGGTGAGGTAGAAGCCGTAATCAAAACCCAGAACGTCGGACACCACACCGATGAAGATCGCACCAAATGCGTAGCCAGAATCCCGCCACATGCGAAAGACCCCCAGAGAGGTACCTCGCCAGCGGGGATGCGCCACATCTCCCACGGCGGATAACAACGACGGATAAAGCAACGCCATGCCCAAGCCAATAGCGGCGCTGACCGCCATCCACATGGGTATGCTCGACGCCGCAAGCGTGAGCCAAACTCCCGCGCCGCATAGGAGTAGACCGGCGACTATGGGCCATTTTCTTCCCACCCGGTCGGTCATCGGGCCGGTGAATAACTGGAGGACTCCCCAGGTGAGACCGTAGACGCCAATTATCAACCCAATCTGCCCAACGTCCAGGCCGCGGTCCCGGAATAATAAAGGAAAGGAAACCCAGACCAGGGCGTCGGTGAATTTGTGCAGCATACCCGCCACACTGGCGGCGAACAATGACCTGTCCTGCCAGGTGGTCAGCTTGAAGACATCCCAAAAAGTCGGCCCGCTGGATAAAGCCCATTCGCCGACCGACGGGTTTGACTCATTCCCCGTCCCGTAGGGGTCAGCCGAATCTTGCCTGGTACCCAGACTGGGCTCCAACCGGGCGTGATGAACCGTTTCCTTAGTGAAGATCAGCGAAATTCCCAACGCCGCTATGATGGTGGCTAGACCAAAATAAAAAGGAGCGGGCCTTAAACCGTAGACAGCCGCCAAGTACCCGGTAACCAGGGCGCTTATCGCCACCCCGGAATACCCGGCAAACTCGTTGATGCCCGTGGCCAACCCGCGGTTTTTGGCGCCCACCAGGTCCATCTTGGCGGTCACGGTCATGCTCCAGGCCAGCCCCTGGTTGACCCCCATCAGCGCGTTGGCCGCCACTATCCACCACCAGTTGGGCGCCCAGATGATCATCAGCGGAATGGGAACGGCGATTAGCCAACCGACTATGAGCACCGGCTTTCTGCCCCATGACTCGGACAGCCTTCCGCCAACCAGGTTAAGGAGGGCCTTGACGAAACCGAAGCTGATCAGAAAAGAGAGGATGACGCTGCTGGAGGCGACGCCGAATTCTTCCTCGGCCAAAACCGGCACCACGCTCCGTTCCATGCCCACCGTCATGCCGACGAAAAAGACTAGAAGCGTCAGGACCACGAATTGGCTCAGGTTGGGCAAAATGCCGAACTCAATATTCTGTTGGCTTATTTGCACCGTGGACTCGATTTTGCGGCCCATCGTAGAGATCGATTCGCTGCGAGCGGCGATCAGGCAGATGGAGGGAATACCGTAAACCTCATGGGCAACGGGAGGAACAAGGCCGTTCACGGGCAATGTTGGAGGAAGGCCCGGGCCGTTTCAGACCCTACATTTTCAGACCCTACATATGGTCCGGGGCGTCCATACCCATCAGGTCCAAGGCGCGCTTGAAAACTATCTGGGCCGACTCCACGAGCTTCAGCCTGGCCAGGGTCATTTCATCGTCTTCCGGGTTGGCCGATACCACCCGGCAGTTTTCGTAGAACCCGTGGAAGGCGTTGGCCAATTCCGACGTGTAATGGGGCAGGCGGTGGGGCTCCAAGGTACGGGCCATCTCCTCCACCAGTTCGGGAAGGCGCAGCATAGCCCGTATCAGGGCAAGCTCGCTGGGATGATTGAGCAACGAAACGTCGCCCCTACTCCAGTCGATGTCCCGGGTTTTGGCCAGGTTCAGGATGCTGGTGTTGCGGGCATGGGCGTACTGGATGTAATAGACCGGGTTTTCGTTGGACTCCTGCTTTGCCAGCTCCAAGTCGAATTCCATCTGGGTCGATGGAGTGCGGGCGAGGAAGAAGAATCGGCATGCATCCCGGCCCACCTCGTCGGACAGTTCCCGCAGGGTGACGAACTCACCGGTGCGCTTGGACGCCCGGACCACTTCGTTACCTCGTTTCAAGGTGACCATCTGGGCGATGAGCACCGTCAGTTTTTCCGGATCGATACCCAGCGCCTGGACCGCCGATTTCATGCGTGGCACGTGGCCTTGGTGGTCAGCCCCCCAAATGTCCACTACGCCATCGAATCCCCGTCGCAGGAATTTGTTGTAGTGGTATGCGATGTCCGAGGCGAAGTAAGTCGGCTCCCCGCTGGACCGGATGAGCACGTTGTCCTTGTCGTCGCCCAGGGCGGTGGAGGTGAACCAAGTGGCGTTTTCCCTTTCCGCCAAGAATCCCTGCTCCCTCAGCAACTGCATGCCCCGGCCGTAATCGCCGTTGTCGAATAGGGTTCGTTCGCTGAACCAATTGTCGAAAGTGACGCCGATCTGCTCCAGGTCATCTCGAATTAGCGCGACCATCTTTTCCCGGCCCAGGCCGCCGATCTCTTTTAACGCCGCCCCTTCGTCCATGTCGGCGAATCGCCGGCCTTCCGCTTCGACGATCTCTCGGGCCAGATCGGAGACGTATTCGCCCACGTATCCGTTGGCGGGTAACTCACCGGCTTGACCGAGCTCCTGCCGGTAGCGGGCTAACACCGAACCGTAGAAGGCGTGCATCTGGCTGCCGGCGTCATTCACATAATATTCCCGAGTCACGGCGAACCCAGCCGCATCCAGGATGTTGGCCAGAGAGCTGCCCAACACCGCGCCTCGGGCATGGCCTATGTGCACCGGACCCGTTGGGTTGACGCTGACGAATTCGACCATCATGCGCTGACCTTTACCCAGGTCGACGTTCCCGTACTCGGGGCCCGAGCGGCGCACCATTTCAACCTGTTGTTGCACCCAACTGTCCCGCAATTTGAAGTTGATAAATCCGGGCGCCACCGCCGTCACTTCCTCGACTTCGTCGGCTGGGGGGATGTTTTTCACCAGCGCCTCGGCCAGGTTCAAGGGGTTTATTCGGGTTGCCCTGGCCAATCGCAGGGGCAGGCTGGTGGCGAAGTCGCCGTGCTCGGGATTGGAGGGACGCTCCACCTCTATGGCAGGCACGGTGTCCAGTTGTAGAAACCCGTCTTTTCGGGATTTATCCACCGCCTTGGCAACCATGTCTATTATCGAATTTAGGATCAGCGGAGTGGCCATAGCCTAAAGCCCTTTTAAGAATGATCTACGCTATGCGTTGGGCCGATAAATCGGGAAAGCCTCCCGGAACGTTTACGTCCTAAGCGTTTACGTCCTAGGGGAGGCCAGATAGTAAATATACTATCACACCATACCCTAACCGTTGATATCCAAGCGCCATCCCGATTAACTATTCAAACGTTCAAGGGCAAATCACACCGGTTCCGCTGGCGCTGCTGAAAGATGGGCTATCGGCCATGTTGTCTCTGTTAAAATACTTGAAATCGCACCCTCGTGTTCGATTACAAGAGAGGTGGCCCCATGGCCGGTCAGATGTGCCTTGTAGGCGGTGAAGAGTTTCGCGCAGGCTGCGAAGAGATGGACCAGGAGATCATGCGCGCCTCGGGGCAAAGCCCAGCCCGGGTGGTGGTGATACCCACCGCCGCTGTCACGGGGCCGGCCAAGGCGGCCAACGACGGTGTGACCCATTTCGCCAAGCTGGGTGGAGACGCCAGCCAGTTGATGGTCCTGGAAAGGAAGCATGCCGACGATCCCGCTTTCATTGAACCCAGCCGTCAAGCCGGTGTGATCTATTTCACCGGGGGCAGCCCGGACCACCTCTTGGAGACCGTCAAGGACTCTCAACTCCTCAGCGCAATTCTGGAGGCCTTGGGGAACGGTACTGTACTGGCAGGTTCCAGCGCGGGGGCCATGGTCATGGGGTCCATGATGCGCCGCCCCCGGTCCGGTGGTTGGATCGAGGCCCTGGGCTTGGTCCCTGGAGTTGCGGTCATGCCCCACCATGAGAACCGGAACCCGGTGGAAACTTCGAAAGAGCTGCAAAACCAGGCGCCTGCCGACCTAACCGTATTGGGCATCGACGCCCGCTCCGGTTGTCTGGGAAGCCCCGGACATTGGAAGGCCGTTGGATCCGGCAAGGTCACCGTCTACCGGGGCGCGGACTGGCAGGTCTACCAAAGCGGGCAGTCACTGCCACAGGATGTTTAGGGGACGTTGTAGTCTCGGAATAGCTCCCGTAACCATCGTTTCGGTTGAGGGGCGAATCTGATGCGGGACCACGGTAGGTCGAGTTCCAGCGGGGTCAGTGTCCTCGTTACATGGTCGGAATTTAACGGCGAATACGCGTTGGAGCAAGAGCTTCTAGATATGCTCATGCCGCTGGCAATTCAAGACGCATTGCCAGCTTTGATTCGATTCTTGAGATTCGGGGATGCGGGCAGCGCCTCACGGTTTCACCTGCTAGATGAGAACATCCAAGGTCTCTTCCGAAATAATCTAGGACGATGGGTCGGTGCCCAGCTCTCCTCAAGGCCCGAAAGAGTGTTCTTTACGAGGTGGCAGCTTCTGGCGGCTATAAAGCTAGTTTGTACCTTCGGTGCGACAGGCGACGGCGTCGGGCAGGTCAGGCCTTTACAGCTCTTGGACCTCTTGTTAATGGTCAACGACTTCGTCCATCGAGATTTCGGGGATAGCGGTCCTTTAGAAACCTTCGAACAACAGGTGGTCTCAGTCAAGGGGCAGGCCCTTAAAGGCAATATGCTATTGCACCATGAACCCCCACTTGGATTGATAGGGAGATACTCGGATCTTCTTGGTTCTCGGGCAGGAATTCAAAACAGCAACCATTTCAGGTCGTGGCTTGACATTGACCTTGTTGCAAGTTCGACCATGGGAGTTGGGATTGCTGACTTCCGGTCGCTGCTCTTTTCCGTGTACGCGAGCCTACCTAATACGCGGGAACTAAGAATGGGAGAGACAGTTCAGCTATTTGATTTCTCTGAGGAACAAAACGAGCAAGAATTGCCTTTCTGCTTTGATCCAGAAAGTTGGTTCGTGAACACAAGTCTCTCAAGGGAAGTACTGACAAGAGGACTGGACTTAGTCACATGCTCTCCAGAACAGATTCGCGGCGAGCACAACGCAAAATACGGCCAGGGAGTTGGGAGATTGTTTGACCTGGGGTTGCTGTTGAGAAAGCCGATCATTAAGTTGGCAGACGGTTGTTTGGCTGGGCTTTCAACATACCTGGTTGTCCAAAGATATACGTCAGGTCTTTATTGGGACATACATGATTCGTTGCCGGACGATAGTTCCGTCATTCCGAACCGGCGCCTTTTTCAGACATTCTTCGGCGAGCTGCACGAAGATTACGGTCGTGACGTTCTACGACGGATGACTCAACATCAGTCAAAATCTGGAAGGCGCGCGTACTTGTATGACGAGGGTGATTACTCGACAGGCCCTGGCAAGAATCCCGATAACGTGCTTGTCGAGATTATTGGACGAAAGAATATCCGCTGCACGTTCTTTGAGTTCAAGGTGGGCCGACCGAGGTACGACGCCAGTTTAGTCACAGGTGATTTGAGCGCTTTTCAAGAAGATTTGGAGCAAAAGATAGGGGCTGGTCTCGGCCAGGAAGTCGAGCTTTGTCGCGACCTTTTGAATGGAACTCGAGGTCTCGATGATTTCTCAGCACAAGATGTCAAGCAGTGGTTTTTCGTGATTGTAGTTACAGACCCATTCCCGGCGTTGGCGATGATGTTGGATTCGCTTCAAATCCAAATGTCGGAATTGCCCCAGAGTACCGGTGTGAAATATCATGGACCGTTCGTTTTAAGTCTGCTGGACCTTGAGCAGCTTGAAACTCTAATGCCCCACCGAGTCAGCGAATTGCTGATTGAGTGGGAAGCTGGCCCTTGTAAAGGATTGCCATTTGGGTCGTTTTATTGGGCCCGCACTAAAGACGCCCCCAAAATGAATGAGCATGTGAAGCGGTTGGGCGACCACGCATTGGATTTTGCAGCAGCATCATTGGTCGAAAACATGGAAGCCAAGACCACTTGATGCCGAGGGTGCGAGCCTATCCCAATGGGTATTCTAGAAGGTTCGACAAGCTCGTCATGAGCGGGAGTTGAGCGCCGCCGGCTGAAAGCTGACTGCTGAAACCTGATAGCTAAGTTTATCCCCGCCTCTCCCGCAGCACGTCCCAGACCTGCTGGGGCTTGACGCCGGTGGCGGCCATCAAAACCAGGGTGTGGTACAGCAGGTCGGCCACTTCGCCGGGTAGGCCTTCCGTGTCGTTTATCGCCCCGGCGATGGCGGTCTCTCCTGCCTCCTCGATCACCTTCTGGGCGATGCGGGCGACGCCTTCCTCCAGCAGCTTTGTTGTGTAGCTACCCTGGGGCATCTCCTGCTGGCGGTCTTGGATCACCGCGTAGAGCTCGCCCAGGACCGCCGGCCCGGTCTCGGTGGGTTCGTACTCCTCGGGCAAGCCGTCCAGTAGATTGAAGAAGCAGGATGTCTCCCCCGTGTGGCAGGCGGGCCCATCGGGGTCAACCTTCAAGAGAATGGTGTCACTGTCGCAGTCTAGCCAAGCTTCTTTTAGATTCAGGTAGTTGCCAGAGATCTCTCCCTTGTGCCAAAGATCTTCCCGGCTGCGGCTGTAGAACCAGACCTGGACCCCTTCCACGGTGCGTTTCAGCGAACCGGGATTCATGTATCCCATCATCAACACCTGGCCGGTGTTGGCGTCCTGGGCAATGGCGGGCAGCAGGCCCTGCTCGTTCAGTTTGACTTTCATTAGGCGGCATCCTTTGTACCGGATATCCGGTCGAGAATCTCCGGAATCTCCAACAGGCTGCTGATTTCGTGGTCAGGTGCGGGAAGTTCAGGGTCCATCGGCGACCGGGAACGGTTGAGCCAAATGGCGCCGATTCCTGCGGCCCTGGCCCCTTGGACATCTTCTAATTGGCGGTCGCCCACGTAGAGGCACTCCTCGGGGGTCACCCCCAATCGCCGCAGCATCTCTTGGAAGAATTCCGGGTGCGGCTTGTAACACCGGGCCTGTTCCGACGTTAGCGCCGCCGATAGACCAGCTACAATTCCGTCGCCCAACAATCTCAAGTTAGGGCGGAAGTAGACTTCATCGGCGTTTGAAAGGATCGCCGTCCGGAGGCGGGCTTGGATGATGCCCAGAGCTTCCCGGGTTTCACTGTACGGCTGTCGTCGAGCAAGGTCCCGCATCGATATATCCATGGCGGCGATGGGGTCACCGGAAAGATTCAGGGTCTCGAAGGCGCCAACAAAGGCTTCTCGCCAAGCATCGTAGTAGGTCTCGAAGAGCGCGCCGGGAGCATTTCTCCTGTCGCGAAATTGCCTTCCAAGGCTCCACCAGCTATCCCAAAACAGTTCCGTTTCCACGTTTAGATCCTGCTGGCGGATTATCTCTCCAAAGGTTGCCCGCCACTGGTCGTGGCTTTCTTCCATCAGGGTTTCGTACATGTCGAATATGATTGTCGTGATTCGGGTCATGGGGTCTGGTCCGCAGCTCCTATTGGTAGACATTTGGGCGGCGTCTAACGACGCATGGGCACGCCACGTCCTTCCAGGTACTCCTTGGCCTGGCCGATGGAGTAGGTCCCAAAATGAAAGATGCTGGCGGCCAAAACGGCGTCGGCCTTTCCCTGGTCAAAAGCCTGGAATAGGTGGTCCAGATTGCCCGCGCCGCCGCTGGCGATAACCGGTACGGTAACGGCCTGGGAGATAGACCGGGTCAGCGCCAGGTCATAACCCTCCAACTGGCCATCGGCATCCATACTAGTCAGCAGAATCTCCCCCGCCCCCAACGCCACCGCCCGGGCGGCCCATTTGACCGCGTCCAGCCCTGTGGGGGTACGGCCGCCACGGGTAAATACCTGCCACTTGGAATCGGGTGTCAGGGATAGCTCAGGGTCCACCGATGGGTTATCTGAAACCTGATCCACCGTGACCCGCTTGGCGTCGATGGCGACAACGATGCATTGGTTGCCGAAACCATGGGCGCCCTGGGTTATCAGGTCCGGATCATTCACCGCCGCCGTGTTCACCGACACCTTGTCTGCCCCGGCGTGGAGCATGCGGCGGATATCTTCCACGCTACGGATGCCGCCGCCCACCGTCAAAGGGATGAACACCTGCTCCGACACCCGCTCAATCACTTCCACCATGGTTTCCCGTGAATCGGCGCTGGCGGTGATGTCCAGGAAGACCAGTTCGTCGCCACCCTCCTTGTTGTAGAGGGCGGCAAGTTCGGCGGGGTCACCGGCGTCCCGAAGGTTGACGAAGCTGGTGCCTTTAACCACCCGGCCCGCGTCAACGTCCAGGCATGGAATTATGCGTTTGGTCAGCATGGAATTCTTGTGAATAAGGGATCCAATGTCGGTTCGGTATGGTTAGGCCAGTATAACACCGGAAGGGTTGTTTCTAGGCCTAATGTCACTTCTTCCCTGGGTACCGTATCCCTTGGAGGATCGAATTCACCCGAACGTGGTCCCCCAGGTTGGCGGCGGTAATCCTATGGGGTAGAATTGGCCCACTCTACAGACCCCGTGCACATCAACCATCAGTGAGGTAAATCATGGCTCTAACACTTGAAGAAGCAAACAGGATCCTCGCCGGGACCATCGCCAAGGCCGAAGAGTTGAATATAAAGGTCAACGTAGCCGTGTGCGACGCCGGCGGGCGGCTCATCGCCTTCAACCGCATGGACGGCGCTATCTGGGCCGGAGTCTATGGCTCCCAAGGCAAAGCAGTAGCCTCCGCCGGATTTGGCCGGCCCAGCGGCGAGTTGGCGGAGCGGGCCGACCAGCCGACCCCCCGGGGCATCGCCATCGCCGAGGGCGGCCACATGATCATGGGCCAGGGAGCTGTGCCCATCCGGCGGAACGGCGTGGTGGAAGGCGCCTGCGGTGTGGGCGGCGGCACCAGCCAACAGGACGAGGATTGCGCCAGCGCCGGCGTGGCCAAGCTTTAATCTACCGCTAAAGGACGGCTACCGGGATCAGGTCTTAAGGCACGAATGCCAGGACCGACACCGGCGACCCCGAGCCGTCCTTGAGGCGCAATATCCCTATGGCCAGGGTGCATCCCACGGCCGGGAGCTGGTCCAGGTTGGCCAGATTTTCCAGGGCTATTCGAGGCTGTTCCAGAACCAGCTTGTTGATCGCGGAGGAACCGTCACGGGCAGGGTCCAAGCCATGGGTGTCTATCCCCAGCCCGGCGGCCCCGCGCTCCTCCAACAGAATACGGGCGGCTTCCTGGCCGAATGCCGGAAAGTGCATCTCTCCCCTGCCGTCGTAGCCGAGGTACCCCCGCGGGTCTTCCCATTTGCTGCTCCAACCCGTGGCCAGCAGGACCACGCAGCCAGCGGGGACCGGTCCCCACTTTTCTTCCCAGTCTGCCAGGTGGGAAACCGCCAGGCAGTAATCGGCGTCGGTCGCCGCCCGGTCTCCAACGTCCACCACCACCGCGGGCGCCACCAGGGAACCTGGACTGTAAGCGTCTATACCCACGTCCCGGGCGTGGAAGCTGATGGGGGCATTCATGTGGGTGCCGCTGTGCTCTCCCATGGAGAAGCTGCCCAGACGAAACCCCTCGGATTCTAAAGTCGCAGCGGTTGTGAACTTTACGGGCGGGTCTCCCGGCCAGCGGGGAATCCCAGGGTGGATGGGGTGGCTCAGGTCCACCACATGCCGGTAGGTTATGAACCTGGTATCCACGGGAATGTCGCCGGGTTCAAGCTTTTCCATGGGTCTAGTTTATCAAGACCCCGCCGCCGGTTGAGGTTGGGTTGACGTTGAATTGGCGTGACTCTAGAATGCGGCGATAGACAGGATTCGCCAGGCCCGTACACGTATGACCGCTTCGCGTAAGGGCCAACGATACGTAGGAGGATCAACATGGAATTCGGGATGTTTTATGAGGTTCAGGTGCCCAGGCCCGCCTCTCCCCAGGCCGAACACGAGCGGCTGCGGGAGATCGTGGATCAGGTGGTCCTGGCCGAGGAGATGGGCTTTGACGAAGTCTGGTTCGTCGAGCACCATTTTCTGACTGAGTGGGCCCATTCCAGCGCCTCCGAAGTCATGCTGGCGGTGCTCAGCCAGCACACCACCAAAATGCGCCTGGGGTTTGGCGTGGTGCTGCTGCCGGTGCACCATCCCCTGCACGTGGCCGTCAAGGCTTCCACCCTGGATATAATGAGCGGAGGACGGGTGGACGTCGGCGTGGGCCGGTCGGGCAACCCGTACCAGCTCACCCCATTTGGCATCGAGATCGAAGACACGCGTGGCATTTGGGAAGAGTCTCTGCGCATGTTGCCCAAGATCTGGACCGACGAGGTCTATTCCCACGAAGGCAAATATTTCAACGTGCCCGAGCGTGAGGTCATCCCAAAGCCAATGCAGAAGCCTCATCCGCCGCTCTGGTCTGCCTGCAGCCAGGACGACACCTTCCAGTTGGCAGGAGAGATGGGTCTGGGCTGCCTGTGCAACGTACTGGGTCAGTACGAGACTGTGGAACGGCGCATCGGGATCTATAAGGAAGCTCTGAAAACCGCCAAGCCCGTGGGCAAATTCATCAACGACAAGGTGGTGGTTTCCAGTATCGGGTTCTGCGACGAGGACAGGAAAGTCACCCGGGAAAGGGGCGCTGAGCTGGCGTCCTGGAACATCAACATCCGGCTGAGGAACTATGCCAGGGCCTGGGACGGTATCGACACCAGCAAGGTGCCCGAGGATTATCGCCATCACATCCGCCGGGGCGAGTGGGACCCTCAGATGCGGCAAGGCGTCTCCCCGGAGGAAGTGCTATCCAGCGGCCGGTTCTGCGTGGGCACCCCCGATGAGTGCATCGAGGTGGTGGAGAACTATGAGCGGATCGGCGCCACCCAGATAATGCCCATCTTCCAGGCGGGACCGGCCACCGACGCCGAGGTGAAAAATTCGCTCCGCCTGTTCGGCAAATACGTTATTCCCCATTTCAAGGAGAAGGACCGCAAAGCCAAGGCCGCGGCCGCCGCCACCGCCGGAGACAACGGGTAATATCAACCGGGATGCCGGAGAACCGGTTGTTGGACGACACGCAGGGGCCCGCCGCGGCGGGCCCCTACC
>MUCP01000001.1 GCA_002816875.1 SAR202 cluster bacterium Io17-Chloro-G2 | reverse complement strand
TGAGGGACCTCCGGCACCGCCGGAGGGGAAGTCTGGAACTGGAGGTCCCGGATATTTAATGGGGCCGATGATTGTTCTAAGGTGGCAAATGGCCTTGGGACGCAACTCACCCAGCACAGGGCCGATCCGCTGGCATGAGTCCCATGGGGCGTCGAAGGACCTAATTACTCAGTTGCTGGCTCCAGCATCGCCGTCCGTGCCCGGATTGCCCAACGACACGCCGCCCGGTCCGGCGGAACCGCTGGCCAACCGGTTGCTGGACAAGTCTACCGTAGTACCGGCCTTATAGACGGCGTAGGATACGCCTCCCGCACCACCGCCACCGTGGCCGCCATCGCCTCCATCCCCGCCAGGGCCTCCCTGCCCGCCTGCTCCTACTTCGGCAGTTGCTGCCGATCCGCCCGTTCCACCTTTTCCGCCGCTGCCGCCCTTACCACCGGGACCGCCGGACCCGCCGTTACCTCCGGCGCTGCTGGTGACTACGTTATCGACAATCTGAACTCCTGTGGACTGATAAAGGAAAACGCCGAAGGACCCGCCACCGGCAGCACCGCCGGCTCCTCCAGAGCCGCCACAGCCGCCGCTACCGCCTCCGCCTCCGCCGTTACCTGCCCCATCGTCGACGAGATCTGCCCCTTGGCCGCCGCCGCCTCCGCCTCCGCCGCCTCCGAATCCGCTGGTCCCATCTGGGCCGTTTCCACCGCCGGCGCCCACCCAAAACTCTGAATCCGTGACTCCGGTGGATAGGCCACCCAAGCCGTTGGAACCATCTACGCCACTCAGTCCGGCCACGCCTTGGTCACCGGGGAGGCCTCTCCCCGGGGTGAGTGCGTTTTCTCCTGTTATGGATTCACCACCCAGGCCTCCCACGCCTCCGCCCGGTCCCGATCCATTCACTCCAATCTCCCCGCTTTCAAACCCCTGGCCGCCGGGCCCACCGGCGCCGCCCTCTTGGAGTCCGCTCCCGCAGCCGACTCTCCCGCCAATTCCACCAGATGCCTCGGCGAATGGGTCATCCGCCGCACCGTTCAGGCCTGAGGAACCGTCCGCGCCAGCCCGGCCGTCAACTCCGCCGGACCCATCGACTCCCGCCCCCCCGTTACCCGCGATGATGACGTTCCGTTCGAGGATCAGCCCGGTGCAACCCTTGCAGTGGACGGCGTAATTGGACACGCCGTCCGGTGCGGCGCCGGTTCTGATCAGCAGATCGGCCACGGTCGTGGCCGCAGTTATGCCCGTTCCGGAGATCGCTACCAAAGGGTCATCTGCGGCGGAATAAGAGATTTCGGTGACGTTGACCGAGTCCCGCGACCAGGTTTCTCCCCCAGAATACCGGCCCCAAATAGAGACCTCATTCACTAGAGTCACCTGCTCTTGGTACACACCGCCTGCCACATACACGTGATCATTTCCGCCCTCCGCCGCGGCAATCAGCCCCGCGCCGATGGTTTGAACGGGGGCTGCGATGGTTCCCGCGAACGAATCATTTCCGGCGGCCGAATCTACGAATATCGCCCTTGATATGTCACCATCCACGCCGTCGCAGTTGGCGTCGATGGAGGCCGCGTCGGGAACGTCCACCGCGCCTGGGTGGACTGATGCGTCCATGTCGGCGCAATCACTGTTGTCTAGCACCCATCCCGCGCTGGGCGATGCGGCGTCCTGAGTGGTGGCGGGGTCTCCATAGCCATCGCCATCCGTATCCCGATAGTAAGTAGTCAACGAAGACGAAGCCGGCGGCGCTGCAGGAGGGGTGGCGGGAGCATCCGTTGAGGTCATGTCCGCGGCGGGTGTGCCGCCGGAAACCTCACCTTGAGTGGGTAACGGGTTGGGGCTGGTTCCATTCTGAGGGGGAGTAGTTGGTGCGGCCTCTGTGGCGGGACCGGGCGTCTGAGTCTGCTCGCCAACCAGCGCCTCACCCACGATTTGGCGGGCCTCGTCCAACCGCTCTTGCGCAGTGCAGGCTGCGAGTGAGAGTGCCGCCAACCCAAGGATGGCTCCAAGCACCACTAGCCTGCTCAGCCGAATCTTACGCAATTCACAACCCCTTGCCGTTTTCAACAATCATATCACCGTCTTAGCTGAGTTAACGAGATACCTGCATCCCATCGCCCCGGCGCATCAAGATGGCAAGGGTTGCGTGCCTCGGGCTGGTTGGACCGCCAGGAACAGGAATGCTACGGCCAGCAGGTAAGCGCAGATGGATTCATAAAACAAGCCGTGATAACTGCCGGTAAAGTCGTAGACCAGGCCCCCGAATATCTGCCCCAGCCCAAGCCCCGCTGCTTCGAACGGCCGCAAAGCGCCGGTGATACTGCCGAAGGAGCCCCTCCCAAAGTAACGGGCCAGCAGCATATATATCAGGACTTCCAGAGCGCCGTTGCCAATTCCCCACAGGGCGCCGAATATATAAGCGGCTAACACCGACCTGATGGCGAATAGGAAGACGATCAGCCCGGTCATGAAAACGATCACACCCATGATGCTGTGCCTGGGATTGACCTTGTTGGAAACGTACCCCCAAATCAGGTTGGCCAACGCCAGAGACGTGCTGAGGCTTAACACCCCCACGGCCTGGGTGGAGGTCATATTGGCGGTTTCTTGGAAGTAGGGGACGATGTTGAAAGCGATACCGGTGCTGGCCATGACCATAAGGAAGGTTGATACGGCAATCAACCAATAAGAACGGGTATGAAAGGCGTCACTAGCGGACCAATGTTCTTCAGGGGCCATCTCCACCTTCTGAGCAGTTGCGGCCCTGCCCTGAGCAGAGCCGGGCGCCTCCAGACTTCCGGGATCGTCGCCGTCTGGCATCAGGCCGATGTCTTCGGGTTGGCGGCGGATGATCAATATCATGGGCAACGTGAGCACTATGCTAAAGATGCCCAAGAATTGAAAGGTGGTTCGCCAGCCAACGGCTATGGCCGCCAGCGCGAACAACTGGATGTTGATGGCCCCGCTGACGGGGCGAAACATGCCGGTCAGCGCCAGGGCCAAATTGCGGCGGCGGCGGAAAAAGTTGACCGCCACGGTGCGGGGCACGATGCCGATGAGCAATGGCTGGCTGACGGCCCTGGCGACTATGGCAATGACGAAGAATTGCCAGATGGAGTGGACCCAAATGAAGGAAAACAGGCAGACGCCCAGAATTAAGGTCCCCGAAGGGATCAGCCAGCGGGCGCCGTAACGGTCAGCTAGCCTGCCAACAAAAGGAGCCACCAGCCCGGAGGCCAAGACCCCCGTACCGGCCGCCAGGCCGATGGTGCTGCGGCTCCAGCCCGTGTCTTCAAAAATGAACCCTTGTATCCCGCCCAGCACCACTCCCGCGATGCTGGTGGCTACGAAAGCTCCCAGGGCCACCATTCCCAATACCAGCCATCCGTAGAAGAAGGGCGTTTGGGGCCGCCAGTTGATCACTGTTTGTAGTGTATTGGTTCGTGACGTAGTGATGGAAAGCGCCCAAAGCCGGGGGTAAAGATCGCTGTGACCCGGATTGATTAACTCTTGATTCGCTGGTTTGCCGCCGCCGGCCGGCGTTCTGGTGGCGTGCTCCGGGCGGTTTAGCTCAACGTGCAGCAACCCAGGCAAAAGCGCTGTTCCAGTCTATCATCCCAGTAGATTACGAAGGGACAGAGAGATCCGAGGGCAGGCCAACCGGTCCCATGAGCAAAGTTTGCAACTGGAAAGGATCTCTTGATTCCGGCCGGCGCCGGAATGAAGGTTTGGGCCAGTTATGAGTAACCTGCGTAATCCTACAGGCATGGGTTAAGACGCGATTGCCCTTAAACCCGAAGGCAGGGAATCAGGAGATTGGGTGTTGTCACTTAATCCTGCTTAAGCTCAAACAACAGGTTCACGAATTCCGATGCCCTCCGCCGGTCCCTCTTGGATATCTCCCCTTGCATCTGCTGTCCGCCCAGGCTGGCGTAAACGGTGGCCTTGCCTTCGGACACGAACCAGGTCCCGGCCAAAACAGCCCCGATCAGCAGCAGGGGAGCCAAGCCCCAAAAGCCTACGACAAACGTGAGTACTATGCCCGCCAGCAAGCAGAACGCTCCGACGGCCAGCAGGGCGTGGTTCCTGCCGGTCCGGGATACACCGGCGTTCTTAACCTCGGACAACTCAGCCCAGTGAGCGGTGGCCTCCCGGCCTTCCCTTTGGGCGTAGATCAGCCTCCGGTCGGTCAGGACGAAGCTGCTTCGCCGGTGGACGCACCACAGGGCTGACTTGACAGATTCTTCCTGCATCAGGCGAATTCCCGCCGCGTTCAGCAGCCGGTGGGAATAACCGCCGCGTTTCGGCCTGGCGGCATTGGAATCACCGGCCGCCTCCAGGCTTGCGGATCGTGGTGAAAGCTTGGCCGCCTCCCGGCGTTCCACCCAATCCCTTAATTTGGTCCTCAGCATGGTGGTGGGCAGCATCAAGGCCTCCAGATTCCGTGGCTGGTCTTAGAGGGGTTTGGTTCGAGGGCCGCCGCCGGGCAGGAAGCGGTCGTTCCAACTCTTCCGGGTATCATCTATGGTAGGTTTTGGCCGCCTGGGAGAAGCCGTCCACCTGGCTGGGGCGGCTTCCGGAGACCACTTCCATCTTGATGGTGCGCTGGCCTGTCATCTCCACCAAGAACGTGCCGAGGACCCGGCTCTCAATGTTTTTCGTGGCCACCTGGTACTCTCCGGTATGTTCCCGGGCCACAAGCCCGTATTTCACCACGCCGGATTGGGGGGTGATTCCGGCAGGGTCGGGGGAATTGCCAAGCACTCCGTACACCGACTCGCATACCCGGCACACTTCTTGGCCAATGCCCACGCCGGCGCCGATGGATATCCTGATCTGGCCGGGGTCGATGTGGTCGTAGGCGATGGATAAATGCCCGGTCCAATAGGGGCACGGTCTATTGCCGCATAAACCCGGCGAAGAACCGCCCGAATAGTCCACGGTCCCTTCCAAGAACCAGTTCCCCACCAGGCGCCCGTCAATGTCGTAGTCGATTCGTCCGCCCCTGGGCTCGGCGGTCCGGGGACTTTTGGCCAACAGTTGTGACCTTAGGGGCTCGGTGAAATAGGCGAATGGGTCCACTGTGTGGATCTTCCAGGGCTCTCCCTGGTAGTGATCAGGCACGACAAAACCGCCCAACACCACCCGGTTGTCGTGAACGCTATAGTCCACACTGTGGGCCCCGATCTGGCCGATAACCTGTCCGGCCATGACCGGAATAGAATTTCCGGCGTTACCGTGGAAGGACCAATTACCTCCACTGGGGATATCTCCCGTTACCTTCCGGATCTCGGGCGGCAGACCTGCCAGGTGGATGAATATGGTAGCGACGGCGCAGGAGTGCCAAATCTCCATCCGATAATCCTGCAAGATACCGGTGAACCCGAAGGGCGGCGACCCGAATGGGAAGGCCCCGATATCTGTGATGTAACCGTCGGCGGGGGACATTACATCCACCGTTGGCTCCCATGGTTGGGGGTCTCGACCCGCCTGCACCGCGGCTTGGTGCGCTTCCAAAGCGGACGTCTGGTTGTGCCCGATATAAGTATGGTCGGTTGGGGTGACGTGGCTGCCGTGGAGTTTGCCCATCGGCTCGATAAGCCGGATGTCTTCCAACCTCACCGGAGGCGCCGTATATGCCACGTCGCCTCCCTGGCATTCGTTTGGCCCGGTCCACGTCAGTGGGGGAGCGGAAGCACCGTTGGTGTCCACGACAGGGCTCGGCGGTGGAGCGGTTATGGGAATCATCGACGGAGCCGGCCAGGGAGTTGGCATCAACGTAATGGGAACCGGCGTCATTGTGGGGAGCGGCGCTGCGTATGCCGGCGGGACCGAGGTGGCGGTAGGCGCTGGTCTGGGAGTGGGAGTCGCCACCACCACCGATGAGAAGGGTGTTGGCTGTGGGAACGTCGTGGGTGTGGCCGCGGAAACGCCGGGTTTAGCCGTTGCTGGAGCTGCCGTGGGCTTGATACTGGCCGTTGGCAGGGGCGCCGCCACCGGCCCTTCAGAAGAGTTTGGCTTAGGGATATTGGTAATCGCTGAATTCTCGGGCGCAGCGGCCGCCGGGCCGCCGCAGCCCGCCACGGCAATCCCAGATAGCATAAGGCCGAAAAATATAACCCAAGGCGAATTTTTTTGCTGGTGCCGCCGCATTGATACATGTTCGCAAAGGGCCGCGTTAAAACCAAGCCGCCCACGGGAAAGGGTAGGCGGCTTTAATAACTGAAACGGCTAGGGGTTAATCCGCCGACAACGGTTGTTTCTCGCCCCGCTTGATGGGGGCTGCCGGGGTGAGTTCATACAGGGTGCTTCGGGCCCGGATTTGCTCGTCCCAGCCCCTGACACGCAGATCGATCATCAGGCCGTCGGGGCCTTTGTACTTGCGGTTTACTTTGCTGCTGGTGGGGCATTCAAGGCAATCGGCGGCTTCCACGTCGGCGACGGCCTGGTCCATGTCGTCCACGTAGAATCCTATGTGGTGAACGCCCTTGACGGTTGAGGGACCCTCGCCCAGATTCGGGGCTTCCTCGCCGCCAAATTTCAATATGGCGAAGTAAATATAGCCATCGGTCAGCCAGACGCCGTCGGCGCCGGACTCTTGGGGCTCCCGCCGGAGTTCGTCCAGGCCAAACACCTCTTTATAGAAATCGGCAGTCTTGGCCGGGTCGTCGGTGTGCAGCGCTATGTGTTTGATCCTTGCCATGCTTCCCCCTTTCGGCCTTGGTCGGATGATTTGGGTTCTAAGCCAGTAACCCTGGCCCCGTTTCGCCATGGATCAGCCATTGGCCAACGTTGGCGAAAACCTAGAATAACACGATTCGGTGGCCATCATTGCCCCCGTTCCTCGACATAACCTCCAGTTTTTAACTAATTTTATAAAATAACCAAAATATTGGCGATTTCCCGCATGGGTTTCACCCGCGTGGTGGGTGTGAGCCCGGTTAAAATTCGCCATTATCTCTTTATTTTCTGGAGTAACAATGATTGCCAAGCTGGAACAGAACTATTACACCATGTCAGAAGCGGCCGTTCGGCTGGGAATGAGTTCCAAACAGGTCTCGGAGTTGGTCAGGCACGGCACCTTACCCGGCATCCACCGGATAGAAGGGAGTTGGGTGATCTCCATGGAAGAAGTGCACGCTTGGATGGACCGCAGATCCGTTAATTAGAGAGCCATTTGGCATTCACTGGGACCCAAGGCGGAGCAGACAACGTGAGGCAGGGTAGAGGGGAGGAAGCGGCAAGAACCATCGGGCAAGAGGGCAGGTACTAAGACGCGTTGTTGGCGGTACCGACGGGGTTCGACGCTGCCGGTTGGAGTTTACGAAGCGCCCGCCCTACTGCCGAACTTGGTTGCCGCCGGGACTGGCGGTCCCAGCGCACCGGGGCCCTTTGCCGGGGGATGATGCAGGCCGGCCCTGATCGCAAGCTCACTTCAGCAACGCAGGCACTGAGATCAGTCGTTGGTGGACGGGATCCACGGCTAGGCTGGCAGTCTCCAAGGTGGTAGCACCCAACAGGGGCGTAGTACCCGCGGGCGCGAAAACGACCATAGCGATTATTTCCCGGTCTTCCAACCTCAAAGTCGCGTAACCCACCGGATATTCAATCACCCGATCATCGGCTAACTCGAAGCTGCGGGTTTCGCGTTTGACGATTCCCAACCGGTCCAGCATATCTTCGGAGATTGTTGTGTACGTTGCCCCGGTGTCCACCAAAGCCTCCAGGTCGACAAATTCCCGCCCGTCTAAGTCTCCCAGTTGAATGGAAACGTTGAAGGTATCCATCGCTCTCGTCTCTCCTAGTCCAATTCGGGCTATACGCCCAACACTATTGGCGGCGCCGGTTGGGTTCGACCCAGTGCCGGCCAAAGTCTAGCTAAGCTGCATCTGGGTCCGGGCTGTGCCTGACCTGCCTCCCGCGCCAACGGTCGTAGCCGGTTTACCTTAAGGATCCCCCCCATCGGTCGCGGGATGTCCAGTCTACGGCGTTCTTGAGGTCCCCGGAGGTCCCATAGTTATACTCAGGTGTAGCCAAGATCAAACCGTCGGCGTTTTGAATCGCTCTTTTAAGCGCCAATGCCCGGACGGGGTCGCCACCTGCTTCGACATCCCCGTCATCAAAGGGGATGTCTTTGATATCAAAGATGCTGATCTCCATCCCATCCGGCGCGACCTCTCGGGCGGCCCGCAGCAGCCCAGAATTAAAGGACGCCTTACGCAGGCTGCCCGAATCCCCCAAAACTATAGCCGCGGTTGGCGGAGCCGCATCGAAATTCGGTGGCTGTTGACGCCATTAAAAGCTAGGCTTGGCTGGATATGGAGTCAATTGGATCTCGTGGGTCCAACAGGATTTGTCTTGGGTGTGCAGGTAGTAAAAAGCCTCTGCAATCTTAACGGGATTGATTACAAGGTTGGGCTGCTGCTGGGCTTTCGGCATCGCCCGGGTGCCCGGGGAGTCGATAGTTCCGTCTATGATGATGTTTGCCACGTGTACGCCATACTCGGAATATTCCTCCGTCAGCACCTGCGCCAGCGTCCGCATCATCACTCTCGGGTAGTACAAAGACTGCCCGGTCTGCCGCTTTTTTCCGCGCAAGGACGAAGGGTTATTTGAAATGAGGAAAGAGCCTTCGCCTCGCTCTCGCATGGCCGGCAACACCTCCTTAGCCACCAAGAACGGTCCGCGGCTGGATATGTGCTGCGCGGTTTCGAACATCTCAACCGGCATGTGTTCCAGCAATTCTTTCTCCGGCGGCAGGTCACGCCCCTCCAGGTAGCCCGCGTTGTAGACCAAGACATCTGGGTCACCGGCTTGATCTCGAATCTGGGCGAAGGCATTTGATATGGAGTCTTCTGAGACCAGGTCCAGTTCGACGATCATGCTTTCGCCACCCTGCTCCCGGATCGCGATCTCCAACAGAGATGCGTTGGCCGCGTTACGGGTCGTCAGGACGACAAGGAAGCCCTCCTGGGCAAACTTTTGGGCTATAGCGCCGCCAACGCCCCAACGCACGCCGACGGGCAGGCCGCTGTCGTCCAGCACCTTACCGTGCGCTAGTTTTGTATTGCGGCCATCCGCCTGCCATTTGGAAGTCGCCCCTACCACAACGGCGACCGGTTTATGGCTAGAGTTCATGTCGGGTTTCCTCCCTCTTGTACCAAGATAGTTGTCAGCTTGAACCAAGTGACCACGGGCTTTGAACGAAGTATACAGACTTTAACTAGACTAGACTGGCAAGGAAAAAATCCTGGAAATCGGTGTGAGGTCCGGACGCTGGGGGATTTCCTCCACCGTGACTCCTTCGCCGTCCCTATAGACCTTGTATGCGCCTGCCCCCGTTCTCGAGGATATGACCCGGAACCCGCCGTCGATGAAAACCAACGCACAGTGGTTGTCTATGGCCGTGCCCATTCCCCCGTGCTTGCGCACCATCTGCATGAAATCTTGATCCCGCTTGAAGCCATCGGTCTCGCCGTTGAAATGCGGGCAGGCCAGGGAGTCCAACAAGCCCATGCCCTTTACCCGGATATAGCGCCAGTCGTCTGGATGGTAATCGGCCATGGAATCGCTATGACCGAAGCTGAACCAGCAGATCGCGCCCGCGCTGAGGCCCGCCAGCACCACGCCCGCCTCGTGGGCATTCTCCAACGCCCGGTCCACGCCCAACTTTCGCCAGCGTCTCATCATCTTCAGAGTATTGCCGCCACCGACGTAGATGAGGTCCGACGAGAGGATCAGGTCGTCAATCACTTCGGGCGCCGGATTCTGATTCAGCAGGTACAGCACCGACGTCTGACAGCCCAGCTCCCCGCCGTAGATGCGCTGGAACCCTTCCCAGTATTCCACTGAGTCATGGCTTGCCGTGGGGATGAACAGCGCCCGAGGCCGACTCTTGCCGGTCAGCGTGAATACTTCGTGGTCGATTGACAAGGTTTCAGATTCCCGCATGTCCCCGCCGCCGATGGCCACGATCTTACCCACGAGCTTTAAACTTCGGTTGCGGGAGGAATTGTCTGCATTTTGGACAGCATGTCACTCCGATTGGACGTAACCGAATGGGTGTTTGGAGAAGCCCCGCCGTTCTGAGGCAGAAACGGCGATTAAGCCAAGAAATGGCCTGGTTGGTGGCACCGACTGGGTTCGAACCAGTGGCCTAGCGCTTATGAAGCGCCCGCTCTACCGCTGAGCTACGGTGCCACCTAGGAACCGGCTGGCCAGCCGCCTGCCGAGCTCCGCACCAACAATGTTAATTGGCCTCAAGTCTCACTGTCAATTGAGTTTTGCCCGTGCTACGCAGGTATTTCGGCTGCCGGGCAAAGGACTCCCGCTCCTCTTGGATCCCTACTCTGGACCCCGAGACCTTTGCTCCGGCCGGGGGCTCGGATTATGATTGACAAGCTATGCCGGATGAACAAGATGAACGTGTGAATGGAGAAAGAAACCAGGGAGGACTGTCCCGGGCGGTCGATGCCGTGCTGGGGGACGCCGCCTCACGGTTGAGGGATATCTTGGAACGGATTGCGCCGGCCCTGAAGCCGTTTCCCCCATTTTTGAACATGGTCTCGGTCCAAGCCGTCGAATTGGACCCACCGACCAGGCCCACAGAGGACCGGGGCTGCGTGGTGGTCGCGCCCGACGGGACCATCTGCAGCTTGGATCTGCGTTTGATCGCGGGAGCGCCGGGCGAAACCGACAGCGGACAGGTGGTCGAGTTGCTGGAGTTGGACCTGCCGCCCGAGGAATACATGGTTTATGCGACCGAGGCGATCCGGTGGTTGAGAGACGAGATGCGAAGGCGTGGGTTATCGGGCTGATCTTTGGGGCTCACCCGGCTTTGCACATTAAACCCCGTTTTCAGGCCGCTTTTTGTGCAACTCCAATATCTGCACAAAAATTAGGTTCGACCCCCAACTCGTGAATCGCTTGGATCAACACGCAGATATTATGGCACAATACCTTGCAAAGGACTTCGTTGACCATGCCCGTGTCACTCTTGCTCCGAACCGAATCTCCGAATTTTGCCTTGCACATGGAAAACACCGTTTCGACGTTGGAGCGCCGATGATAGTGAGCCAAGAATTCTTCCCTCTTGAGCATGAAATAGTGATACATCCGACCCCAGGCCGAGTCCTCAGTTGTGGCAACGGTATTGCTCTTGAACGGGATGAAGGGTGTCCCGTTGACAGCTTCGATAGCCGTAAGATTCTTGTGACTCAGATATGCCTTATCCGCCGAGACTTCGACCATATGGAAGTTTCTGGCGGTTTGCTCCACGAGCGGGACGAAGTAATTGGTATCGTGGGATTCCCAACCGCTTACGTCCACGCTGGTGACAACGTGGGTGTTCACCCCACACATCAGATGCACCTTTACCCACTCCCGGTTGTCAATTTCCCGTCCGTACTTCTTGTTGTACCAGCGGATGAACCGGGACGTGGTGAAACCGCTAGAGTCAGCGGCGAATTGGGTTTCCACGGCTTTAAGCGGGAGGCTGCTTACCGTGACCAAGTGTTTGAGGATCGGCGTCATCTCGGGATTGGCAAGGTAGTTTGTGACCGAGTTGAAATGGGGCGTGCTGGCGATCAGGCCGTCAGTTTTGGCATCCCGAAGGTCACTGGTGAAACGGCGGGAAGAGAAGCCGGTATATACCTTGTAGGCCGAAGCAAAGAGCATGTCAGCCAGTGGAAGTGCTGGACGGCCCCTGCCTTCATGGATAGGCTGCTGGATGCCCCTACAGAGGCCAGCCAGCAGGACGCCGAACCGAGTCTTTTCCTCGGATTGTGCTGCGTTGTACGCCGTCCAGTTCTGAGGGTAAGTCTTGCGTGTCACTTTCGTAACCTTGACAGTCTCAGTCTCGGTGACAGTCCCATCTTGCGCTGTCTCCCGCTCCAAGACATACTCTACAGCCCAGAGGTGCTTGCACTTAACCTGACGAACCTCATGGTCTGGGCAAGAGCATTTCGTTCCTGGAATTACTGTATACTTCTCTCCATTCTCACTTTGGGACGGAACCAGCCAAGTGTCACCATTCTTAGTGAGCCTGCACTTCGCCGCTATTGCCAACCCACGCTCTTCTCTAGCGTCCATTTTCTCTACTCCCGTAGTTACTATACTTACTACGGATGGTATATAGTGAATACCTTGACAAGTCAAGTGGATTATGGATATGATAGTAACCATATAAGAGTAAGGGATGGTTACTATGCCAGAAACAAGTGTCCCGGCCTACAGATGCGAGAGGTGTAATCACACATGGGTTCCAAGATCAATAAAGAGTCCCAAGACGTGCCCGAAGTGCAAGAGCCCCTACTGGAATACACCAAGGACGCGGGAAAGGAGGGGCTAGGGTGACTTTAATTGCGGACTGTCAAGCAGCGCCGGTAGCTGGTCTAACCATCCCGCAGGCAGAAACTTCGGAGCAAGAGTGTCTCGCGTACAACAATATCTATTGTGGCGATGCCCGGACCCTGCTCAAGCGAGTAGAACCAAATTCCGTCGCCCTGAGCTTCTGGTCCCCACCTTATTTCGTCGGCAAATCCTATGAGACGGCCCTGACATTTGAGGGATGGCAAGACTTACTACGTGAGGTAATCAGTCTGCATTTCCCTATCATCAAACCAGGTGGATTCTTAGTTATTAACTCTGCCGACATTCTAGCTTTCTCTGACCCGCGTATGCCTCGCATCCAAGCCGACAATATATCGACCAGGAAAAGCCCGGTTACAAGAGAGCAAGTTCTGGCGGCCAAGGAGGCACATCCGGACTTCAATCGGCACCAACTCGCGGCCTTGCTTGGCTGTAGTGAGCAGACTATTCAGCGGCGCGCCGAAAACAACAATGTGCGTGGCGGGAAGTACAAGCCTCAGACGCGAGTACAACTTGTCGGTGGGCTTATTGACAAGTGGGCAACGGATGCTGGGTTCTTCTTGTATGACCGCAGGGCTTGGGTGAAAGACCCGTGTTGGGCAAACAGCCGATGGCATAGCCTTTCATACCGCTCCGTGGACGAATTTGAGTACCTATATGTGTTCTGGAAGCCGGGCATCACGGTAGTTGATAGAAAAAGGTTAGCTAAGGAAGAATGGAGCGAAGGGGGGTCACGTGGGACCTGGCATTTCCAGTCGGTACGGTCCCACGTTACGCACGAAGCCGAGTTCCCGGTAGAATTACCCCGCCGGGTGATTAAGCTACTCTCAGCCCCAAATGACTTGGTACTAGATTGTTTCATCGGCAGCGGCACCAGTGCGGAGGCGGCAATCTGGGAAGGGCGCAAATACATCGGCTTTGACCTTGTACCCGAGTATGTAGCGCAGGCGCAACGCCGGTGCTTCCAAGCGCAGTTAGAGATTCCTGCATGACACTCGACCCCAACAGCCTAGTAACAACCCCAGACCTTTTGGAGCGTATCGAGATGGCATCACTGCGCCTTGTGGTGCAGGCTCTCTACGAGTTCAAGAACGATGCTGTTCAAATCTTCTCGATTGAGCAGGATCGAGTAAAGACAATTGGCGAGGACATTACCAGGGAGGCTCTGGATCGTCTTAGCACATCCGGCATTCCTATACGACTCTCAGGCGATGTTGACTACAAGCGAGCTCGTTTCTACTTTCATCCAGATTTTTCTCTCAGGCAGGCTCTGTTCGTCGATTCCAAGGCAGAGAAGGGCGCACCAAACGTGGCTAGAGTTCAGGTTAGCCAAACCTCAATGCCTATCCGCTACATAAACAGTAAGACGGGAGTGACCATCGACAAGAGCGGCACGATGCCAGAGATTTACCAGCACGCTGATGGGCCTTGTCTCACTACGTCGATCTTCGTCAAGTATCACTACGCAGAACAGCTTGATTTATATAACCTCACAAGCATCACCATCCTATGCATTCCTAACGGCATGTTAGCTGCGATCTACAACCCCACGCCGCAAAACACTATTTGGCAGTTTGGGCCTGATTCTCCAACGCTCGGTGAGAAGTTTCGAGCACGTGTTAATTTCAGCGCCCTACGCGCGAAAGCACCTTGGCGAGTACAGCGTGTGGCCATAGGGGAAGGTCTGCCATTTACTTGGGATGGGTGACTTTGGATTATTTGTGCAGCCCGCTCATTTTTTGTGCAGAGTGCCTTTTATGTGCAAAGCCGGGCTCACCCCCATCCTAACCTTCCCCCGTGAAGGGGGAAGGGATTAGCCGGCTCCCCACCAAGGGGGTGGGTGAGGCTTGTCCTCAACTTGCCGAGAGATGAAGGGTGGCATCTATGGGCGAGGGTGAGGTTGGAGGGGTACTACTCTTCCAGAAAGACGTCTCCGCTTTGGCCGCCGGTCTTGCTTACCAGGCGGATGCCTTCGATGCGGATTCCCCGGTCCACGGCCTTGCACATGTCGTAGACGGTCAGCGCCGCCACCGAGACGGCGGTCAGCGCCTCCATCTCAACCCCGGTCTTGGCCGAGGTGCTGGCGGTGGCGATCACGTTGATCCTGTTCTGAGCCTCGTCCAGGTCCAGGTCCAGGTTGACCCGGTCCAGCGGCAGAGGATGGCACAGCGGTATCAGGTCCGACGTTTTCTTGGCGCCCATGATGCCCGCCAGTTGGGCGATGGACAATACGTCGCCCTTCTTCATCAGGCCTTCTTTGATCAAACGTAGGGTTTCCGGCTGCACCACCAGATAACCTCTGGCCACCGCCTCCCGCTGGGTGACGGGCTTGGCGCCCACGTCCACCATGCGGGCGCGTCCCTCATCGTCCAGGTGGGTGAGTGTGGTTCTGCTCGATTCACTGGCCATTTCGCTGACCTCCGGGCTGATTGGGGCCTCTCGGCTCAATTGGGCTACTGGGCCAACCTGCTTTCCGCCGGCAGCCAGTTTCATGGCATTCCCCGCCAGCCGGTCCGCCTCTTCGTTGCCGGGGTCTCCGTTATGGCCTCGAACCCACAGCCAGTTGACCCGCCTTAGCTTTGCCAGGCCGTCAAGCTGCTCCCAAAGGTCGTGGTTCACCCGGCGTTTCCAGTTCTTGGTCATGGTATTGACCAGGTAACTGCTGTCGCTGTAGAGGTCCACCGACGCTCCCGGGGCAGTTGCCTCCAAGCCTTTGATGGCCCCGGTCAATTCCATGCGGTTGTTGGTGGTCTGGGCCTCGCCTCCGGATAGGCGTTGGGGTTCCCCTTGGTCCGGAAAGACCACCGCGGCCCACCCGCCGGGGCCCGGATTCACCAGGCACGAGCCGTCGGTGTAGATGGTTATTTTCGCGTCGTTTGGCAATTTGTTTTTCCTGAGCTTTTAGCTATCAGCTATCCCCCGATCTGGTACATCTCAACTTTCTGGGGGGCGTTTTCGGCTGCGGCCAGCTCGGTGCGTTCTTCGGAATAGCGGTCGGTGCGGTTGGACCAGACGTTGGAGATCATCTCCGTCATTTGGGCGTCGTCGGCGCCGTCGCGAAGGGGGTCGCGCAGGCTGAGGCCCCGGCTGGCGAACAGGCAGGTGAACAGCTGTCCGTCGGTGGAGATGCGGGCCCTGGTGCATCCGGCGCAGAAGGGTTGGGTGACCGACGCGATGACGCCGATCTCGCCCTGGCCGTCCAGGTACCGGTGACGGCTGGCGACCTCGCCGGGATAGTTGCTTTCCGCCGGTTCCAGGGGCATCTCGGCGTCGATGAGACGCACGATCTCTTGGGCCGGTACGACCTGGTCCCACTTCCAACCGTTGCGGTTACCAACGTCCATATACTCGATGAACCGGACGATGTGGCCCGTGCCCTTGAAATGCCGGGCCAGGTCCACCAAGGTGTGATCGTTGACGCCTTTTTGCACCACCGAGTTTATCTTGATGGGGCTCAAACCGGCGTCTGCCGCCGCCTGGATTCCCTCTAAAACCCGCTGAGGGTCGAAGCCCCGGCCGTTCATCTGCCGGAATATCTCATTATCCAAAGTGTCCAGGCTCACGGTGATGCGCTTCAGGCCCGCGTCCTTTAGTTCCTGCGCCCGTTGAGTCAGCAGATAGCCGTTAGTTGTGAGGGTCAGGTCCTCAACGCCGTCGATCTCAGCAAGCATCCCTATCAATATATGCAGGTCTGTCCGCAGCAGCGGCTCGCCGCCGGTTACGCGAATCTTGGACACCCCTAAGCCGGCGAAAATGCCGGTCAGCCGGGCAATCTCCTCGAAGGTCAGGATCTCGTCCTTGGGCAGGAACTTATAGCTCTCGCCGAAGACTTCAGCGGGCATGCAGTACGGGCAGCGGAAGTTACATCGGTCGGTGACCGATATACGCAGGTCGTGGAGGCGGCGGCCGAATTGGTCTTGGATCATTTACAAATGCTATTCCAAATATTTTGGCGTCGTCCTCACCCTCGGTCCCTCTCCCCCAGGGACAGGGATGATTCGCCTCCGGCGAACCGGGGTGAGGGGATCGTCTGAATCAACCTATTTGCTTCATTAAGGTCGTCGCTCGGCCGGCGGCATCGGCCCGATGGCTGATGCGGTTCTTCTCCTCTAGAGATATCTGGGCCATGGTCAATCCGTAGGAGGGGAGGTAGAACACTGGGTCGTAGCCAAAACCGTCTTCGCCTTGAGGCTGATATTGTATCATTCCGGCCACCGCGCCCACCACAGAGCCGGCAGCCTCAAAGCCGCCATCCTTAGCCGGCCGGGCGATGCAGATTACGCAACGGAACCGGGCGATGCGCTTCTCCCAGGGAATGTCTTTTAGGTTTTCGAGGAGGAGCATCACCCGGTCTTGGTCGGACATGGGTTGAATTTCATCACCCCAAGGGGCTTTCGCACCGTAGCGGGCTGAATGGACGCCGGGCTCTCCGCCAAGGGCGTCAACTTCCAATCCAGAATCGTCAGCCAGGGCCATCATCCCGGCCAGAGAAGCATAGGTGACGGCTTTTAAAGCCGCGTTCTCGTGGAAGGTCTGGCCGGTTTCCTCCACTTCTTCGGCCACGCCAGCGTTATCCAGCGAAACAAGTTCGAAGGGCAGGTCCCGCAGCAACTCGCCATACTCCCGCATCTTGCCCGGGTTACGGGTGGCGATCAAGAGTTTGGGAAGGGACATGACATTGGCTCCCTGGCTTACAAGCGCCCCGTGGCTCACAAGCGCACGGTGGCTGACCGTGGAAAGTTGATGGCTGACAGCTACATTCCGGTCAATGTTACCAGTTTGGCCAAACGGCGATAGCGGGCGGAGACCGCGTCCTGATTTTCCCTACCGGTGGCCTCACGCCTATGGTATAATCCAGCCGCGAATCGCCAGCCCCAGGGCAGGCGAATCCGGTCCCGCCACCGCTTCTCAACGAGGCTTTTCTTGGACGAGTATTTCCGCCAATACGGCTTGATCGCCATCTTCGCTGTCATCGCCTTCGTCGTGCCCGCCAGTATGCTGATGGCCTCATGGGCCACGGGACGGTTGGGCATACGCCCCAACAACCCCAGTGTGGTGAAGCTGGAAACCTACGAGTGCGGCATGGAAGCCCTCGGCGGGAGGTGGGTCCAGTTCAATTTCCGTTACTACATGTACGCTGTCTTGTTCGTCATTTTCGACGTGGAAGTCATCTTTCTCTACCCCTGGGCGGTCAAATTTCTCAAGCTGGAGCTATTCGCCCTCATCGAAATGGGCGTCTTCGTGCTGATACTCTTGGTTGGGTTGGCATACGCCTGGCGGAAACGAGATTTGGAGTGGGGGTGACCCGTAATGGCCCATGAATTTCCTCATGAACCTTCCCATGAAACCCCACGGGATATCCCCAAAGAAGGCGGCCCGCTGCCAAACCGGACCTGGGACGTAGACCGGGACGAAGGCAGGTTGGTCCAGCATCTCAAAGACACATCACTGGAGCCTCTGGCCGAGCCGTTGATCGAGGTGCCCGAGGACTTGAAGGGCAACCTTGTGGTGACATCGGTAGATGCGTTGATCAACTGGAGCCGCAAATCGGCCCTTTGGCCGGTGACCTTCGGCCTTGCCTGTTGCGCGTTCGAGATGATCGCCACTGCCATGGGCCGGTTCGATATAGCCCGTTTCGGCATGGAGGCTTTTCGGGCATCGCCTCGACAGGCCGACCTGATGATCGTGGCCGGCACGGTGACCTGGAAGATGGCGCCGCCTATCCAACGAATCTACGAGCAGATGGCCGACCCCAAATGGGTCATTGCCATGGGTGTATGCGCCACCAGCGGAGGACCATATTACGGTTCCTACAGCGTCGTGCCGGGGGTCGATCACATCGTGCCGGTGGACGTGTACGTGCCGGGATGCCCTCCCCGGCCCGATGCCCTGCTGTACGGGATAATGGAGCTTCACGAAAAGATAAAAAAATACCATAACTTGGGCAATTCAACGGGCAAACCCTTATCCGGCAGACCGTTCACCCCAACGCCGGACCGGCAAATCCTGTTGGGGCATGACCGTTAAGTGGGGGTTCTTCAGTTGACCGGCCAGCACCTGGCAGACCGGTTGGCGTTCGGCGTGCCGCGGGCGGCCCAGACCTGGGATGAAACCGCAATTTGGGTCGACCCGGCCAGGATGGCCGACGTGGCCAGGTTCCTGCGGGAGGACCCGGACCTGGACTTCCAGTTCTTGAATTCCATAACGGCTGTGGATTTCATCGGCCATTTGGAGATCGTATATCATCTGACCTCCCTGATCCGGCAACACACCGCGGTGATCAAAACCAGGCTATATGGCCGGGAAGACCTTTCCTTGCCTTCGGTGATAGATACCTGGAAGGGGGCCGACTTCCAAGAACGGGAGGTGTGGGACCTGATGGGCGTGCACTTCCAGGGACATCCGAATATGAAGCGCATAATGCTCTGGGAAGGCTTCGAGGGCCACCCCCTTAGGAAGGACTACCTTTGATGACGGTTGTCCAGTTGAAGGGGCTAAATCCCCCCAACCCCCCTTTACAAAGGGGGGGCCAACCTGTCCTCCCGTTACAAAAGGGAGCCAACCCATTTCCCATTTGGCTAACGAAGGCCAATGCTCTCCCCCTTTCGCAAAGGGGGATTAAGGGGGATTTCCCCCCATGTCGCTAAGAACCGAACCAATGACGGTAAACGTTGGTCCCCAGCACCCCAGTACCCACGGGGTGTTCCGGCTGCGTATTACCTTTGACGGCGAAGAGATCGTCGAAGTCGAGCCCGTCTTTGGTTACCTGCACCGCGGAACGGAAAAGCTGGCTGAGGAACGCAATTACGTCCAGATAGTCACCCTCACTGACCGGCTGGACTACGTTTCATCGATGATCAACAACCAGGCTTACTGCCTGGGGGTGGAGAAATTGCTGGGTGTGGAGCCTCCGCCCAGGGCCAAATATATGCGCACCATCGCCGCGGAATTGCAGCGGGTGGCCAGCCACCTGATGGGCATCGGCTTTTTCCTGCAGGACCTAGGGACGTTGGGCACCCCACTGATGTATTGCTTCCGGATGCGGGAAAAGATACTGGACCTGTTTGAAATGCTTTGCGGCGCACGCATCACCGTGAGCTACATGCGTCCCGGCGGGGTGTTGGACGACGCGCCGGCGGAGTTCTGGCCGGCTCTGGACGCCTTCTTGGAGGGGTTCCCGTCCGAGTTCGGGGAGATCGAGCAATTGGTGCTGGAGAATGAGATCGTCATGGTCCGCACCAGGGGCGTGAGCACGTTACCTTTGGACGTGGCGATTAATGGTTCCGTGAGCGGCCCGGTCTTGCGCGCCAGCGGCCTGGCCTGGGACTGGCGGAAGATGGACCCCTACGACGCCTACGCAGACGTTGAGTTCGACGTGCCGGTGGCTGCCGGCGGCGATAATTACGACCGGTTTTGGGTGAGGATGCAAGAGGTCCACCAGAGCATACGCATCGTCCGCCAGTGCATCCAGCAGATAGAGCCGGGCCCGGTCCGGCTGGCACTGCCCCTAGTGTTACGGCCCAAGCCGGGAGCGGAAGCCTACGGCCGGGTGGAGGCGTCCAAGGGGGAACTCGCCTTCTATTTAGTCAGCGACGGCGGGGTGAGCCCCTACCGCATGAAGATACGGTCGCCATCTCTGATCAACCTGACGGTCACCGAGCACCTGTTGGTGGGCTGGAAGCTGGCCGACATGATCGTGACTCTGGGCAGCATGGACATCAACATGGGTGAGGTCGATCGGTGAGCGGCCTGTACCAATTCATATACGAAACCGCCGTGATCATCCTGCCATCGTGGACCTCCCACCTTGTGGCCGGGTTGTCCATCATGATTATCCTGGTGAACGCGGTGCTGATGGGGGCGGCCGTTTTTGTCTGGATGGAGCGCCGGCTCATCGGCCGGTTCCACAACCGTATTGGCCCTAACCGGTGGGGGCCCTTCGGTATGTTCCAGCCCTTTGCCGACATGCTCAAGCTGGTCTTCAAAGAAGATATCATCCCGGCCAACGCCGACAAACCTGTCTTCATCCTGGTTCCCATCGCCATGTTGATGCCTGTCATCTTGATGATGGCGGTGGTGCCCTTCGCCCAAAACACCGCCCTGGCCAACCTGAACGTCGGCGTTCTGTACGTGTTGGCGGTGACATCGGTCACCACCCTGGCCATATTCATGGCCGGGTGGTCGTCCAACAACCGGTTCGCCATGTTTGGGGCGGCTCGGGGAGTGGCCGTGTTGATCAGCTACGAAGTGCCGGTGGTGATCTCGCTGCTAGGTGTCGTCTTGGTGACGGGGTCCATGTCTTTGGCCGACGTGGTCAGCGCCCAAACCGTTCCATTCCTGCTGGTACAACCGCTGGCATTCTTCGTTTTTCTGGCGGGGACGTCGGCTGAACTGAACCGGACTCCCTTCGACGTGGCTGAGGCTGAGTCCGAGCTGGTGGCTGGTTATCATACCGAGTTCAGCGGGGTAAAATTCGCCCTGATCCAAGCGGCCGAATTTGGCGGGGTGGCTGCCTCTGCCGCGGTTATCGTCACCCTGTTCCTGAGCGGATGGGCGGGACCGGCATCGGCTTATCTGGGTTGGCTGTGGTTCCTGTTGAAAGTAGGAGTGATCGCCTTTGTCTTCATCTGGATCAGGGCTACTTATCCCCGGCTGCGGGTTGACCAGATCATGGCCCTGGCCTGGAAGTTCTTGCTGCCGCTGAGTTTGATTAACCTGCTGGCTATAGTGCTGGAGGTTTTTTTCTTGCGGGATGCCTCAGGTGTCTTGACTACCGCCGACCTGTGGATCATGGCCGGCATCAACATCGTTTTGGCGGTGTCGGCTATCGCTCTGTTCGGCAGTCTTATCAGCGAGAAAGTCAGCCCCAATATCTGGCAGCCGGGCGCCGGGCTGCCGGAACCCACCCCCGCGGTGGCATTCCCAGCCCGAGAGGTTAGATAACATGTTTGGCTTGAGCATGGCCGCGGGGCTTCTAGTGACCTTGAAGAATCTGACCAAAAAGCCGTTTACCGTTCAGTATCCCGAAGAAAGGGTGAAGCAGCACCCACGGTTCCGGGGAGAAGAATTTGTCTGGTACGAGGAACGGTGCACCGGCTGCGCTTCCTGCGCCAAGTATTGCCCTTTGGGAATCATAAAGATCGAAACAAGCCCCAGCGAAACACTGCCCCAGCAGGGAGATAAGTACCGTCTGGAAGTGTTCGACATTCAGATATTCCGCTGCATGTTCTGCGGCCTGTGCGTAGAGGCTTGCCCCTATGACGCACTGTTCATGGGCAGCGGATTCGAGCAGGGCCAGTACAGCCGCAAGGAGATGGTCATCGGCATAGACGACCTCCGCCATGCCGACAAAAAGCCAAGCACCTACCTACGCCCCCAGTTGGAAAGCGCCAACTACGATCCCCGGTCGGGCAAACCCCTGGACTGGAAGGATGTGGGCAGGGAGTCGTGGGATTGGCACCTGAAAGAAAAGGCGGGTATGAGGCTCGCCAGACCAACGCCTCCAGATTATGCCGGCGGCCCTCAGGCTCAAGAGGAATCCAATACGAGCGAGCGCACGGGTGGGGAGACCAAATTCGGGGGCCCTGCTTAAATGTTGGTCCAGGATATAGTTTTCTGGATCTTAGCGGTGGCCGTCATCGGCGCGGCCTTGGGCGTGGTGCTGGTAAAAGACTTGTTTCACTCCGTATTGCTCCTGGTGGTGGTTTTCATAGGGGTGGCCGGGTTCTTCGTCATGATGAGCGCCGAATTTCTGGGGGTGGTCCAAGTCCTCATCTACGCCGGCGCTGTCTCTATCCTGGTGATATTCGCCATCATGCTCACCCGGGACGTTCAGAGAGGCAACTTGCCCAACCGGATACAGATGCCCGCTCTAGTGCTTTCGGCTTTGTTGCTAGCCACCCTGGTCTGGACGGCTACCCAGACCGAATGGGACCGCATAGAAGAAGGCCAGCGGGACCGAGTGGACCTGGTGCAGACCAGTTCCGTGAGCCTGGTGACCGACGAGACGTTGCAGGCATCTGGGTTCCTCACCGGCGAAGAGCAGGCGGCGGCTAGACAGGCAGGGTTGGCCGATCTCCTTATCGGCGATTTCGTTCTGCCCTTCGAAGCGGTTTCCGTGTTGCTGTTGGCCGCGGTGATTGGCGCACTGGCGCTGGTGAGGACCAGGTAGCCCGCCATGTCGCTGGAAAACATGTTGATAGTGGGGGCTATCCTCTTTGTCATCGGGCTGTACGGCGCCTTGGCCCGCCGCAACGTGCTGGTGGTGTTGATGTCCATCGAATTGATGTTCAACGCCGTAAATCTGACCCTAGTGGCCTTTGCCAAATATGTGGCGCCGGCCGGCCTGGCCGAAGACCTGACCCAGAATATCGGCGGCGTTCTCACCGGCCAGGTCTTCGCGATCTTTATCATCACCGTAGCGGCGGCCGAGATCGCCTTGGGCTTGGGCATCGTGTTCGCCATGTACCGCAGCACCGGTTCCATAGATCTATCCGAAGCCACCCAACTCAGGAATTGATGGCTGACAGCTAACATGTGGGTCGAATTCAAACGAGCGCCAAATCTCATGTTGGCCGAAATGTGGAAGGAAGTGCTGGAAGGCGAAGGCCTGCCCACCCGCATCCTTCCCGAGGGCAATATCTTGGATTGGGCCGAGCGGGTCCCCTTTTTGGTCTACGTGCCCAAGGGACGGGAGCACGTGGCCGAAGAGATTCTCAGGAAGCTTTAACGACTAGCACGAAACATGGTTCGACAAGCTCACCACAAGAGGAGGGGTTCTTTCTACCCGTTCGTCCTGAGCTTGTCGAAGGATGGTCCATTTGGACCCGCGGCATCGGGATAGTTACTTAATGGGGAAGCTTTAGATGGTCGGTGAATTGGCCGTTTGGGGGATTTTTCTTTTACCCCTGGCGTCATTTGTGATCATCGCTGTGGTCATACGTCCCTTCCTGAACCGGTTCTCCCTGTTGAGCGGCCTGCTCCTCATCGGCGCTTTGGCCGTGGCGTTGTGGTTGTCGATAGACACCCTGGCATCTGTGGTCCGGGGTCACGAGATGGACTTCGGTTCCCGTACTTGGCTGCAGGCGGGCGGGGCCACAATAGAGATCGGGCTGCTGGTGGACCCGTTGACGGCCATCATGCTTGTGGTGGTCACTTCGGTCAGTCTGTTGGTCCAGATATATTCCCTGGGGTACATGAACGGCGACCCCGGTTTCTCTCGATATTACGCCTACATGGCACTGTTCACGGCGTCCATGTTGGGCGTGGTCCTGGCCTCCAACGTGATCCAGCTATACGCTTTTTGGGAGTTGGTGGGCGTTTCTTCGTACCTGCTCATCGGCTTTTGGCACGAACGGCCCGCCGCCGCCGCCGCCGCCAAAAAGGCCTTCATCGTCACCCGCATCGGTGACGTGGGATTCCTGATAGCCATCTTGTATCTATTCTTCCAAGCGGACAAATTCGCAGCTCAGGGCCTAAACGCTTTCCACATTCCCGATATTTGGCAGGCGGCCCAACCGGTGGCCCTGGGCGGCTTGGGAATCCTGGCAGGGACGGGGCTTACCTGGTTTAGCCTGGGGATCTTCGCCGGCGCCGCCGGTAAGTCGGGCCAGTTTCCCCTGCACACGTGGCTACCCGATGCTATGGAGGGCCCCACCCCGGTCAGCGCGCTGATACACGCCGCCACCATGGTCGCCGCTGGTGTATTTTTGGTGGCGCGGTTCTACCCCGTGTTCCAGGTATCGGCCCAGGCCATGACGGTGGTGGCCCTGATAGGGGCCTTCACCGCTCTGATGGCTGCCACCATGGGCCTGGTGATGAACGACATCAAGCGAGTCATGGCCTACTCCACCATCAGCCAATTGGGATACATGATGGCGGCCCTGGGGATGGGGCTCTACGGAGCAGCGATCTTCCATCTGTTCACCCACGCCGCGTTCAAAGCCCTGCTTTTCCTGGGAGCGGGCAGCGTCAACCACACCACCGGCACCTTTAACATGCGATACATGGGAGGCCTGCGCCGCCAGATGCCCTATACCTATTGGCTGGTGGTCATCGGCGGGTTGAGCCTGGTGGGGATTGTTCCCCTGGCCGGATTCTGGAGCAAAGACGAGATCCTGCTCGGAGCTTGGAACGGCAACGTGCTGCTGGAGCCTTGGGTAGGCCGGGCCGTGGTGGCTGGGCTTTTGGCTGGGGTGGCGCTAACCGGGTTCTACACGTTGCGCATGATCTTCATGACCTTCCATGGCGAGTATCGGGGCGGCATAGGGCAGGAAATGGAAGACGCGGGCCAGCCGGCAGTGCCCGCCCACGCAGGCCAAACTGGCAATGCCCCCCGCCCCGATTCTGGAGATACGCATCTCCATGAGTCGCCTTGGGTGATGGTCGCGCCGATGTTGGCGCTGGGCATCGGCGCGGTGCTGGCCGGCTTCCTGGCCAACCCCCAATGGTTCGATCTGGCCGGCATACCCAAGCACTGGATCACCGAGTTCTTGATCCACGGCATGGAGTCCAACCTCCTTGTCGGCGTGTTGCATTTCGGGACGCTAGACTTTAATCCCTGGATGGCCCTGGCTTCGACCGCCATCGCTCTGGCCGGCGTGGGAGTGGCCTACCTCCTCTATGGGATCCGCAGCCTGCCGGGCAGAGACCCCCTGGAAAGGGCGGGCCCGGTGCACCGGCTCCTAACTCAAAAATACTACCTGGATGCCCTATACGAAGGCGTGGCGGTGCGCCGGATCTTCTATCGGGCCTTCGCCGGGAGCGTGGACTGGTTGGAACGTAATCTGGTAGATGGCGCGGTGGACTTGTTGGGCTGGGTTTTCCGAAACTTCGGCCCGCTGGTCCTGTCGCGCCTGCAAACGGGCCAGGTACAGACCTACGGCGCAGTGGTCGCCCTGGGCGGGTTGGCCATTTTCTTGGGATTTCTATTAAGGTGAGAGACGAGCCATCAGCCGTCCCCGATCAGCTAGCAGGAGCCAACCTGTAGCTGAATTCTAGAAGGTGAATAATTGCTTTCGGGTTTCCCGGGTCTTTTAACGGCTACCGTGTTCCTACCCGCGGCGGGAGCGCTTGCCATATTGCTGCTGGTCAGAGGCGACCGGAACATACGCGTGTTCGCCGTTCTGGTGGCGGTAGCGGACTTGGCGTTGTCGTTGCTGGTCTTCATTGGGTTCGACCGGGCCGCGGCCGTGGCCGTGGGGGGCGAGCGGTTCCAACTGATTGACCAGTTTCCATGGATACCCGGTGATACTTTGAAGGCTACCTACTTCCTGGGGGTCGACGGTCTCAGCGCGCCGCTGGTGGCTCTGACGGGGTTATTGGGCTTGTGCGCGGTATTCGTTTCCTGGCATATCAACGTCCGGGTTCGCGAGTATTTCGTGTGGCTGTTACTGTTGCAATCCGCCGTCATGGGCGTTTTTGCCTCTTTGGATCTGCTTCTGTTTTTCCTGTTTTGGGAGCTGGAACTAGTGCCCATGTACATGCTCATCGCTATCTGGGGCACCGGCCGGAAAGAATACTCGGCGATGAAATTCCTGATCTTCACCATTTTGGGCAGCGCCTTCATGCTGGTGGGAATAGTGGCGGTGTTCCTTACGCCGGGGGTGGGAACGTTCGACATGACTCTCCTTTCAACGTCGGGAACCATGTTGGCTGGGGCCGGCGTGCTATTGCCCATGGGTGTTCTGTTCTGGCTTTTCTTGATCGCGTTCGCTATCAAGCTTCCCACCTGGCCGTTGCATACCTGGTTGCCCGACGCCCATACCGACGCTCCCACGGCCGCCAGCGTGATGCTGGCGGGGGTGCTGCTGAAGATGGGCGGCTACGGAATTTTGCGTATCAACGTGGGAATGTTCCCGGATCAAACCAAAGAATTCGCCTGGGCGCTGGTGGCATTGGGGGTGGTCAGCGTCTTGTACGGCGCGGTGGTCACCCTGCGCCAGACTGACCTCAAGCGGCTGATCGCATATTCCAGCGTCAGCCACATGGGGTTGGTTATGTTGGGAGTGGGCTCGGTGGGGATATCCCAGGGGGAGCTGACCTCAGCCGGTCTGAACGGCGCGGCGTTACAGCTATTCACCCACGGCACCATCACCGGCCTTTTGTTCGTGGCCGTGGGGTTGGTCTATGAAAAAGCACATACAAGATTCATCCCCGACCTAGGCGGTCTGGCCGGGCGGATGCCCGTGGTGGCGGTGGCCTTCTTGATCGCCGGGTTGGCTTCCTTGGGCCTGCCGGGACTCAGCGGCTTCGTGGCGGAATTGCTGGTGTTCCTGGGAGCGTTCCAGGCCTACCCCATCGCCACCGGCCTTGCGGTGCTGGGAATCATTCTGGCGGCGGGATATATCCTCTGGATGATCGAGAGGTCCTTCTTCGGCGCCCCCCGGGACCGGTTTGTAGACATTACCGACGCCTCGCTGGTTGAAGCCATTCCCCTGGCGGTATTGGTGATCAGCATCGTGGGGGTCGGGGTATACCCGTCTGTGCTCACCGACGTTTTTGAGATCGGACTGGACCCCATGGTGGCCATGTTCAACGAGGGTGGCTAGCCGCCTAGCCTTCAAATGTCACTTTACGACCTTTACATAGTCTCTCCCTACGCGGCAATGGCCGGCGCAGCCATATTGGTGGTCTTTCTGGACTTGGCTTCCCCCAAAAAGGCCTTGCTGCCCGCCGCCGCGATATTGGCGTTGCTGGCGCCCCTTACGTTGAGCCTGATCCAGCTATTCGACCTGGGTGAGTCCTCCAGGCTGTTGGCGAATTCTGCATCCGCTGGGGCAGCGCCCAGCGTGTTGTTGGGAAGTCTGTCGGTGGACCGGTTCGCGCTGTACTTCAACTTTTTGATCATCGCTGCAGTGGGATTGGTGGTGGCGTCGTCGGCCGATTACGTGGAGCAGATGGACCGGTTCCGGGGTGAATATTTCGGCCTGATCCTTTTCTCGGCCACGGGTATGATGTTGCTGGCTGCGGCCACCGAATTGATCACGATATACATCTCCCTGGAGTTGACCACCATGCCCCTGGCGGCCCTAGGAGCGTTTTTGATGACCTCCCGTTCCACCGAGGCGGGTATGAAATTCCTCATCGTCGGGGCCTTGAGCTCAGCGGTGATGCTCTACGGGATGGCGCTGATATTCGGGTTCACCGGCAGCACCACCTTGGAAGGCATCGCGGCGGTGGTGGGGTCCCCGGCGCAGACTGACGTGGCTTTCGGAAGCTACGCCGTCCTGGTGGGATTCGTCCTGATCCTGGTTGGGTTCGGCTTCAAGATCTCCGCTGTGCCGTTTCAGATGTGGGTGCCTGATGTGTATGAAGGCGCCCCTATCACCGTAGTCGCGTTTCTTTCAGTGGCCAGCAAGGCAGCTGCGTTTGCCATACTATTGCGGGTCCTGTTCACCGGTTTTTTCGACGTGGGGTTGGAGTGGGCCGGGTTGATCGCCGTCTTGGCCGCCGCTTCCATGACCGTTGGCAACCTAATGGCCATCGGCCAAAACGACATCAAACGGCTGTTGGGGTATAGCACGATCGCCCAAGCCGGTTACATCTTGGTGGGGGTGGCAGCGGGAGTGAAAAGCTCTGGCTCCGGGTTTGGGACGTTGGAATTTGCCGCCATAGGCCCCGGCAGCGTTTTGTTCTATCTGGCGGCATATACCGCGGCCAACCTGACGGCATTCTTTGCCGTCATCGCCATCAGCAACCGCATCGGCGGGACCCGTATCGACGACTTCGCTGGGATGGTCCGGCGGGCGCCTTTTCTGGCCGTGGCCTTGACCCTGGCGTTGGTGGCGTTGATTGGGGTCCCTCCCACCAGCATATTCATCGCCAAGCTATACATATTCACGGCGGCGGTGAACAGCGGCCTGGCCTGGCTGGCCATCGTGGGAGTCATCAACAGCG